>JAKAZO010000095.1 GCA_021815825.1 Pseudomonadota bacterium | reverse complement strand
ACGCTGCTCGAGCGCAAGCCGCGTGCCCTGTCCGGCGGACAGCGCCAGCGCGTCGCCATGGGTCGCGCCATCGTGCGCAATCCCAAAGTGTTCCTGTTCGACGAGCCGCTGTCCAACCTCGACGCGAAGCTGCGCGTGCAGATGCGCACGGAGATCAAGAAGGTCCACCAGACGGTACGAACGACGACGGTCTATGTGACGCATGACCAGGTCGAGGCGATGACGCTCGCGGACCGGGTCGTGGTGATGAACCAGGGCGAGATCGAGCAGGTCGGGCCGCCGCAGGAGCTCTACCACCGCCCGCGCACCCGTTTCGTCGCCGCCTTCATCGGCAGCCCGGCGATGAACTTCCTGCCCTGCCAGGTGCGGGGCAATGGCAACGGCCTGACGCTGCATCTGGCCGAGGACATCACGCTGCCGGTGCCGCCCGATCGGATGGAGCGCTATGGCCGCTACCGCGATCGGCCCATGACGGTCGGCATCCGGCCGGAGCACATCACCGAATTCAAGCCCGACGCGCGGGCCGGAAGTGTGCGTCTGGAGGCGGGGCTGGAGGTGACGGAGCCGATGGGCATGGAGACGCTCGTGCATTTCCATCTCGGCGGGGTTCCGGTCTGCGGCCGGGTCGATCCGCTGGCGCCGGCGCGGGCCGGGGAGGTGATGGCCCTGTCGGTGGACCTCAACCATATGCATCTCATCGATCCCGACAGCGCGCTGGTGGTCTGACCGGCCGGGGATGGTCGTGAAAGCAGGACGTGTTCCGGAACGATTGACGCAGATCAAGGCAGCCGGTTCGGGGTAGGCCATTGTCCATTCGGGCCGCGCGCTCGAGGGGCGGATAGCCGTTGCGGGCCCGGGCGGCAGGAGGGTGCCATGGTGAACTCCGGTGGGTTGGGCGACAACGAGTTGCGGAACCTCGTGCTCGAGGAGTTGGAGTGGGAGCCGAGCGTTGATGCCGCGCATATCGGCGTCGTCGCGCAGGATGGGGTCGTCACCCTGACCGGCTTCGTCGAGAGCTTCGCCGAGAAGATGGCAGCCGAGCGCGCGGCACGCCGGGTGAAGGGCGTGCGCGCGATCGCCGAGGAGATCGAGGTTCGCGTGCCCTCGCATCGCAAGGGTGCGGATGACGAGATCGCGCACCGGGCGGTGAGCCTGCTCAACTGGGACATCGAGGTTCCCGGCGAACGGCTCGGCGTGAAAGTCGAGCATGGTGTGGTGACGCTCACCGGCGACGTGGATTGGCAATTCCAGAAGCACGCGGCGGAGCGCGATATCCGGCGCCTCTCCGGGGTCACGGGAGTCATCAATGCGATCGTGGTGCGGCCGAGCGTGGTGCCCGGCGCGGTGCGCGAGCGCATCGAGGCGGCGCTGCGCCGCCATGCGGAAGTCGAGGCCACCGGTCTGCAGGTGTCGGTCACGGGCGGAACGGTGACGCTGCGCGGGACGGTGAACACCGCCTGGGAGCGCAGCGCTGCGGAGGATGCGGCCTGGGCCGCGCCCGGCGTGTCGCAGGTTGTCAACCAGATCGCCGTCCGGCGCTAGATTTTGAGGGAGCGATCGGGGGCCGCATGGGTCGGGGCAGGCACACAGTTTCGTTCACGGATTTGACCCGCGCCCGGAACCGGGCGTCGGCATCGGCGCGGTCGGCCACCATCGAACATCGAAGAGGATAGGG
Source organism: Pseudomonadota bacterium (assembly GCA_021815825.1). Classification (GTDB taxonomy): domain Bacteria; phylum Pseudomonadota; class Alphaproteobacteria; order Acetobacterales; family Acetobacteraceae; genus JAJZVV01. The sequence goes on along the minus strand of JAKAZO010000095.1, from coordinate 8,325 downwards.
GAAAGCCCATGTCGCTCAAGGACATCCTGGTGCAACTCGACACCACCGAACACTCGGCCAGCCGTCTCGCGGTGGCGGCGGATCTGGCGCGCCGGTTCGGGGCGCATCTCACGGGTCTGCACGTGATCGATTTCGCCCGCCCCGCGGCGCTGGCGCTGGAGACGGCCGCCTTCGTCGATGCGCAGCAGATGGACGATCTGATGGAACGGCTGCGGACCGCCAGCAGCGACCGTGCCGCGAAGGTGGAGGCGGAGTTCCGTGCCCGCATCGGGCGTGACGGCATCTCAGGAGAGTGGCGGCTGATCGATGGCGAGGTCGCGCCGACGATCGCCCTGCACGCGCGCTATTCGGATCTCGTCGTGGTCGGTCAGGTGGATCCCGATCATCCGGATCGCGCCGGTGGCCGGCACGTGGTCGACCAGGCGCTGCTGGCCTCCGGCCGTCCGGTGCTGGTGATCCCCTATGCCGGCAAGTTCGAATCCGTCGGCCGCAACGTGCTGGTGGGCTGGAACGCGAGCCGGGAGTCGGCGAGGGCGCTCAATGACGCGCTGCCGATCCTGCAGAAGGCCGAGACGGTGACGGTGCTGGCGGTCAATGCAAAGGGCGGCATCGCCGGGGAAGGGGCGCTGCCGGCGGCGGACATCGCGTTGCATCTGGCGCGCCATGGCATCAAGGTCAGCGCCGCGCACTCGAGCGTGACGGAGATCGGCGAGGGCGACGAGCTGCTCAACCGGGCTTTCGAATCCGGTGCCGATCTGCTGGTGGTCGGCGGCTATGGCCATTCCCGCGCACGCGAGCTCGTGCTCGGCGGGGTGACGCGCTCGCTGCTGATGCATATGACGGTGCCGGTGCTGATGTCGCATTGACGGGCGCTGGCCCTGGGGAGCGGCCCTGGGGGGGCGCTCTGGAGGGCGCTCTCTTGCGCGGAAGGGCGCGGGTGCGCAAACTCCCGCCCCGCCGATCCGCCTGACTGCCGCAGGAGAGCACGCCCATGCTGCTGCTGACGCCGCTGCTGAAATCGCTGCCTCGCTGGCTTGGGACCGCGGCGGTCGGCTCGCTGCTCGTCCTGGGCGGTCCCCTGCGGGCCGAGGACGCAAAGCCGGTACGCATCGCCGTGGTCGAGGATCGCACCGGTCCGCTCGAAGCCTATGCCAAGCAGATGGAGACGGGCTTCAAGCTCGGCCTCGAATACGCCACCAAGGGCACGATGGCCGTCGCCGGGCGGAAGATCGAGGTGATCGAGAAGGACAGCCAGGGCAAGCCCGATGTCGGGCGCAACCTGCTCGCCGAGGCCTATGGCGATGATGGCGCCGATCTCGCGGTCGGCGGCACCTCCTCGGCGGTGGCGCTGGCAATGCTGCCCGTGGCGCAGGACAACAGGAAGCTCCTGATCGTCGAGCCGGCGGTGGCCGATTCCATCACCGGTGCCAAGTGGAACCGCTATATTTTCCGCACCGCGCGCAACTCCTCGCAGGATGCGATCGCGAACGCGCTGGCAGTCGGCAAGCCGGATACCGCCATCGCCACCCTGGCGCAGGATTACGCTTTCGGCCGCGACGGCGTGGCCGCCTTCCGCGCGGCGCTTCCCGCCACCGGGGCCAAGCTGGTCCATGAGGAATACGCCCCGCCGGCGACGACCGATTTCACCGCCCCGGCGCAGCGCCTGTTCGACGCGCTCGCCAAAGAGAAGGGCCGCAAGATCATTTTCGTGATCTGGGCGGGCGGCGGCAATCCTCTGGCGGCGCTGAAGGCGCTGGCCCCCGAGCGGCTTGGCATCGAGATCTCGACCGGCGGCAACATCCTGCCCGCGCTCGCTGCCTACAAGGCGTTCCCGGGGCTCGAAGGCGCCACCTATTACTACTATGCGATCCCGAAGAACCCGGCGAACGACTGGCTGGTGGCCGAGCACGAGAAGCGCTTCCACGCCCCGCCTGACTTTTTCACCTGCGGCGGCATGAGCGCGGCGATGGCGGTGGTGACGGCGCTGGAAAAGACGCATGGCAGCACCGACACCGAGGCCCTGATCGCGGCGATGGAGGGCATGGCGTTCCAGACGCCGAAGGGCGAGATGGTCTTCCGCGCCCAGGACCATCAGGCGCTTCAGGCGATGTATGCGTTCCGCATCAAGGTCGATCCCGCATTGGCCTGGGCGGTGCCGGAACTCACGCGCGAGATTTCCCTCCACGATATGGCCGTGCCGATCCAGAACGGTCGATGAAGCCGGCCGCGCCGGCGCTGGAGAGCGAGGGGCTCGGCATCCGCTTCGGCGGACAGGTCGCCGTGGACGATGTCTCCTGCGCTTTCCACCCGGGGACGCTCACCGCCATCGTCGGGCCGAACGGCGCCGGCAAGACCACCTATTTCAATCTGCTCTCGGGCCAGTTGCGCGCCAGCGCCGGCGAGGTGCGGCTGGACGGCGTGACCATCACCCGCCTGCCTCCGTCGCGCCGCAGCCGCCTCGGCCTGGGCCGGGCCTTCCAGCTCACCAACCTGTTCCCCTCCCTGTCGGTGCTGGAAAATGTCCGCCTCGCCGTGCAGGCACGCGCGGGCATCGGGCTGGACGTTTTCAGCCGTGCCACGCGCCACCGTGCCCTGATCGAGCGTGCCCATGCCGTGCTCGCGCAGGTGCGCCTGCAGGCGCGTGCCGCGGTGCCGGCGGTCGCGCTCAGCCATGGCGACCAGCGCAAGCTCGACGTCGCCATCCTGCTCGCCCTCGAACCCAGCGTGTTCCTGTTCGATGAGCCGACGGCCGGGATGAGTGTGGACGAGGCGCCGGTCGTGCTCGACCTCATCGAGCAGATCAAGGTGGCGCGCCGGGCGACGATTCTGCTCGTTGAGCACAAGATGGACGTGGTGCGCCGGCTGGCCGACCGGGTGATCGTACTGCACCAGGGCCGCCTGGTCGCCGATGGCGCGCCGGAGGAGGTCGTCGCCTCGGCCGTGGTGCAGGAGGCCTATCTCGGCCGGCGGGCCGGCCATGGGTGAGCCGGCGCTGCTGCGTCTGGCCGGCGTGCACACGCATATCGGCCGCTACCACATCCTGCACGGGGTCGATCTCGCTCTGCGCGAGGGGCGGCTGATGATGCTGCTGGGGCGGAACGGGGCCGGCAAGACGACGACGCTGCGCACGGTGATGGGGCTGTGGCGGGCGAGCGCGGGGGAGATCCTGTTCGGCGGCAGCGTGCTCACGGCCCTCGATCCACCCGCCATCGCCCGCCTCGGCATCGCCTATGTGCCGGAGACCATGGGGCTGTTCGCCGGCCTCTCGGTGCGCGAGAACCTTCTGCTCGGCACCGGGCCCGGCGGCCTCGCCGCCTCACGAATCGAGGAGGTGCTGACGTTGTTCCCGGTGCTGCGCGAGAAGTGGGAGCTGCCGGCCGGCGCGCTCTCGGGCGGGCAGAAGCAGATGCTGGCGATCGGGCGCGCGATGGTCGAAACACGGCGGATGCTGGTGGTGGACGAACCGAGCAAGGGCCTCGCGCCGGGCGTCATCGACCAGCTCATCGCGGCCCTGGCGCGGCTGAAGGCGGCGGGGACGACGATTCTTCTGGTCGAGCAGAATTTTGCCATGGCTGCCGCCCTCGGCGACGATGTCGCGGTGATGGATGACGGGCGCATCGTGCATGTCGGGACCATGGCGGCGCTCGCCGCCGACACGTCGCTGCAGGTGCGTCTGCTCGGCCTGCATCTGGGCAGCCACCAATGAGGCTGCCAGCCGTGAGGACGGGCGATGCCGCGCCGATCCTGGCCGTGCCGATACTGCTCCTGGCCGCGCTGCCGGCGATGGGCTTCGCCGACTGGCTGACACTCTCCGCCTCCGGCCTCGCGATGGGGATGCTGCTGTTTCTCATGGCCTCGGGCCTGACGCTGATTTTCGGCCTGATGGATGTGCTGAACTTCGCCCACGGCGCCTTCGTCGGCTTCGGCGCCTTCATCGCCGCCAGTGTCTGGGCGCGGCTTCCCGCGCTCGTCGCCGCGCCCGGTCTGGCGGCGAATCTGCTGGCACTGGTCGCGGCCGGCGGGGCTGCGGCCCTGGTCTGCGGCGGGCTGGGTCTCGTCTTCGAACGAGTCGTCATCCGCCGCGTCTATGGCGCGCATCTGCGCCAGATCCTCATCACCGTCGGCGCCATGATCGTTGCCGAGCAGATGAGCGTGGTGATCTGGGGGCCGGATGCGCTGACGCTGGCGAAGCCGGCCTCGCTGGCCAGCAGCTTCATCGTTGCTGGCGGTGCGGTGGAGAAATTCCGCCTGGTCGCCGCCGGGCTGGGGCTGGCGGCGTTCCTCGCACTGCGGCTGGTGCTGGCGCGCACGCGGATCGGGCTCGTGGTGCGCGCCGGCGTCGAGGACCGTGAGATGGTCGAGGCGCTCGGCTACCGGGTGCGCCGCCTGTTCGTCTTCGTCTTTGCCGTAGGAACGGCGCTGGCCGGCGTGGGCGGGGCGATGTGGGCGGTCTATGCCGGCACGGTCACCGCCGCGCTCGGCGGCGAGCTGACCGTGCTGCTGTTCACCGTCGTCGTCATCGGCGGGCTCGGTTCGGTGAGCGGCAGTTTTCTCGGCGCGCTGCTGGTCGGCCTGATCACCAATTATGTCGGCTTTCTGGCCCCGAAACTCGCGCTGCTCTCCAATGTCGCGCTGATGGCCGCCGTGCTGCTGTGGCGCCCGCGCGGGCTGCTGCCGCTGGTGCGGACGTGAGCCCCGCGTCACCGGGGCGCGCCGGGCGGGTTCTGCTCGGCCTGCTGCTTGCCATTCTGCTCGGCGCGCTGGCCTTCGCGCCGTTTCTGTTTCCCGGCACGCGGGCGATGGCGACGGCCTCCCGCATCGCCATTTTCATCGTGCTGGCGGCGAGCTACGACGTACTGCTGGGCTACGCCGGCATCGTCTCCTTTGCGCACACGATGTTCTTCGGCATTGGCGCCTATGGCGTGGCGATCGCGCTCGCCCGCCTCACGCCCGGCTGGGGCGCGCTCGCCCTGGGGGCCGCGGCCGGCATCGGTCTGTCGATGCTGCTCGCGGCCCTGATCGCGCTGCTCAGCCTGCGCGTGCGCGCGATCTTCTTCTCCATGCTGAGCCTTGCGGTGGCGAGCGTGGCGCTGACCCTGGCGAGCCAGTTGCGCGACCTGACCGGCGGCGAGGACGGCTTGACCTTCCCGGTTCCCGCCGCGCTGAGCCCGGGCTTCCGCCTGCTGGACCATCCGGTGCTGGGTGTCCGCGTTGATGGCCGCCTGCTCACGTACTATCTCATCTTCCTGGTGGCGCTTGGGCTGTTCCTGTTCCTGCTCCGGGTCGTGAACGCGCCGTTCGGGCGCGTGCTGCAGGCGATCCGCGAAAACGAATTCCGCGCCGAGGCGCTCGGCTACCGGGTGGTGCTCTATCGCAGCCTGGCCAGCGCACTCGCCGCCGGGGTCGCGGCTTGCGCGGGCGTTCTGATGGGGCTGCTGCTGCGCTATAACGGACCGGCGACGACCATGTCCTTTGCCATCATGGTGGATCTGCTGCTGATGGTGGTGATCGGCGGCATGGGGACGCTCTACGGGGCGGCGCTGGGGGCGGCGCTCATGGTGCTGGCACAATACTATCTGGAAACGCTGCTGCAGGCGCTGGCCGGGGCGGCCGCCGGCCTGCCGCCGCTGGCGGCCCTGTTCGACCCGGATCGCTGGCTGCTCTGGCTCGGGCTGATCTTTGTGCTGATCGTCTATTTCTTTCCGGCCGGCATCGCCGGCAGCCTTCGCCTGCGCGCCGGCGAAGAATGACGCGCGCGCCGGTGGAGCCGCTTGGGTCGCGCCACTGGCTGCGTGCGCTGCTCTTCACGCTGATCCTGGTCGGGCTGGTGGCGGTGGCGGCGGGCGGCGAGTGGGAGTTCGATCTCGCCGCGCTGGCGACCTGCGCCGTGGGGTTCGGCTTCTTCTACGTGGTCTTTCCCGGCGGGCTGCATTTCGCCATCACGCTGGCGAATTTCCTTGCTGTCTATGCCTGCATCTTTGTCTTCTTCCGCGACGCCAATTTCCACGATGCCCCGCGCGCGCCCTCGATCGTGGCCCTCGCCCTGCCGCTGCTCGCCTTCCTCGGCAGCAGCTTCGCGCGCCGGGTTCGCATCGCGGCGATGATCCGGGCACGGCGGCGGCACGAACTCACGCATCTGCCGCGCCTCGCCCGCTGGGTTCCAGGTACCGCGCTGGTGGGCGGCGTGTCCTTCCTGCTGCCCCTGGCCGGACTCGGTCCGGCCGGGCAGGGCGCGGCGCTGCTCGTGGCCATGGCGGCGATCGCTGCGCAGGTCGCCTTCGCGGTTGGTGACGTCGTGCTGCTGCTGATCGACATCGCCCTGATTTTCGAAGGCGTCGCGCGGCGGCTGGACCGGCTGGTGCTGCCGATGACCGCTTTCTTCACGCTCTACTCGCTGCTGGTGGTCGTGTTCGCCTGCCTCTATCGCATCGCGGACATGCTCTCGGCGGTGCCGCAATTCGCCAACCATGCCGGCGTCTTTCCGCTCGGCTTCGGTGATGCGATCTATTTCAGCATCGTCACCCTGAGCACGGTAGGCTATGGCGACATCGTGCCGCACGGCGCCCTGGCGCGGATACTCGCTGGCGCCGAGGTGGTGGCGGGATTGTTCCTGCTGCTGTTCGGCGTGAGCGAGATCCTGCGCGGCACGGGCAGCGAAGGTCCGCGCGGCCGGCTGCCGGAGTGATGGGGAGCCCGCGTGCAGAACCGACAGAGTGAAGGAGAGGCTGGGATGACCGATGGCACCGCGACGCCCGCGCCGGTACGGCTCGCCGACTACCGTCCGCCTTCGTTCCTCGTCGATCACGTCGCCCTCACCTTCGAGCTCGATCCGGCCGAGACGGTGGTGCGCGCGCGTCTTGCGTTGCGGCGCAATCCCGCCGGCGATCCTTCGGCGGCGCTGCGTCTGGACGGCGAGGCGCTGACGCTGCTCGATCTCCGCCTCGACGGCGCCGCCTGCGTGCATCGGACCGAACCCGGCGCGCTGGTGATCGAGAACGCGCCCGCCGCCTGCACGCTCGACATCGTCACGCGCATATCCCCGGAGCGGAACACGGAGCTTTCCGGACTTTACGTCTCCGGGGGCAGCTTTTTCACCCAGTGCGAGGCGGAGGGGTTCCGCCGCATCACCTATTTTCCCGACCGGCCGGACGTGATGGCGCGCTATTCGGTGACGCTGATCGCCGATCGGGAGCGTTGCCCGGTGCTGCTGTCGAACGGCAACCCGGTGGCGAGCGGGGCGCGGGAGGATGGGCGGCACTTCGCCACCTGGGAGGATCCGCACCCGAAGCCGTGCTACCTGTTCGCGCTCGTCGCCGGCGATCTCGTGGCCGTGCGCGATGAATTCCTCACCGCCTCGGGGCGCAAGGTGGCGCTCGCCATCTGGGTGCGGCAAGGCGACGAGGATCGCTGCGGCCACGCGATGCATTGTCTGAAGCAGGCGATGCGCTGGGACGAGGAGGCGTTCGGGCGCGAATACGATCTCGATGTGTTCAACATCGCCGCCGTTTCCGACTTCAACATGGGCGCGATGGAGAACAAGGGCCTCAACATCTTCAACACGCGCTACGTGCTGGCGCGGCCAGAGACGGCGACCGACGCCGACTATCAGGGCATCGAGACCGTCGTCTCGCACGAATATTTCCACAACTGGACCGGTAACCGCATCACCTGCCGCGACTGGTTCCAGCTTTCTCTGAAGGAAGGGCTGACGGTCTATCGGGATCAGGAATTCTCCGCCGCGATGGGGAGCGCCGCCGTCAAGCGCATCGCCGATATCCGCCGGCTGCGCGCCGCCCAGTTCCCCGAGGATGCAGGCCCGCTGGCCCACCCCGTGCGCCCGGCCAGCTATCTCAAGATCGACAATTTCTATACCGCCACGGTCTACCAGAAGGGCGCCGAGGTCGTGCGCATGATCGCGACGCTGCTCGGGCGAGAGCGCTTCCGCCGCGGCATGGATCTCTATTTCGCGCGCCACGATAACCAGGCAGTGACGATCGAGGCGTTCGTCGGCGCGATGCAGGATGCATCCGGCGTCGATCTCGGACAATTCATGCTCTGGTATTCGCAAGCCGGTACGCCTGAGATCAGCGCCGACGAGCAGTACGATGCGGCCGCCCGGCGCTATACGCTCACCCTGCGCCAGTCGACGCCGCCGACACCGGGGCAGGCGGAGAAGGCGCCCTTCATGATCCCGGTCGCCATGGCGCTGCTCGGCCCGGATGGAGCCGAACTCCCACTGCGTCTGGCCGGCGAGAACACGGCGACGCATGGCCAGCGCGTGTTGGTGCTCGACAGGGCCGAGCAGGTCTATGTCTTCGAGGATGT
>JAKAZO010000094.1 GCA_021815825.1 Pseudomonadota bacterium | reverse complement strand
GGGGCGGTCGGCGGGCGGGCGCTGCTACGGCTATGACGTCGTCCGCGCGGTCGATGCCAGGGGCGAGCCGCTGCGCGGCGGTCGCGCCGTCAATGCCGCCGAGGCGGCGGTGGTGCGGCGGATTTTCCCACCGCCGACACTCTCGTCAGATACCCGCATGCGAAAACCGGGATAAGCCCGATCGATTTTGTCATTGATCCAGATCAACGCCTGGCCGGTTTTCTGCGCCTATCGATGCTGACGGGGCGTTCATTCAATCAATGAACCTCGTGCCCCGTGCGATAAACAAGGGAGAACAGCCATGAAATGGGTAAAGCCTGACTGGTGCGACCTTCGCCTTGGCTTCGAGGTCACTGCGTACGTGTACGTTCGCTAAGATCCAATGAGGGGGGGGAGGGAGCCGATGGCTCCCTTTCTCTTTGAGGAATTATCATGGCCATTATAACTTCTCTTGCGCCGAGCGATGTTATTGAACTAAACCCGATGTTTCTATTCCGGTGGGAGGACGCGCAGAATGCTTATGTGCTCCTGTACCCGGAAGGACTCGTCAAGCTCAACACCTCGGCCGGTGAGATTCTCGCTGCCGTTGCAGAGACCACAACGGTGGGAGATCTGCTGGAACGCTTTACCGCGAAGTATAACAATGAGGACATCGCTGAAGATGTCCTTACATTCCTGGAGACGTCTCATGAACGCGGCTGGATCCGAGTCAAACGCTGACCACCCGGAGACGGGTGATGTGAAGGTTGACGGCCGGGGGCTGCCACTCTGGCTGCTGCTGGAATTGACGTACAAATGTCCGCTAAAATGTTCCTGGTGCAATAACCCGCTCGATTTCGATCGCTATCAGGACGAGCTGACCACCGCTGAGTGGGCGAACGTCCTCCGTCAGGGCCGGCGGCTGGGATCGCTCCAGTTGGGATTCTCGGGCGGGGAGCCCGTGCTCCGACGGGATCTCGAGGAGCTGGTGGGCGAAGCCACGCAACTCGGGTACTACACCAATCTCATCACCTCAGGCATGGGCCTGAACCCTACGCGGCTCGCTGCGTTACAGCGGGCTGGGCTGAAGCAGATCCAACTCAGCTTGCAGGCCTGCGACGCCGAACTCAATAATCGTCTCGTTGGTGTCGACGCCTACGCGCAGAAGATTGCCGCGGCCCGTGCGATCAAGGCGCAGGGCTTCCCGATGGTCCTTAACATTCCGGTGAGCCGCTACAACATTGATCAGACTCCGGAGCTGCTGGCTCTCGCGGAGGATCTCGGCGTCGAGTATGTCGAGTTCGCCAACCTTCAGTATTACAATTGGGCTCTGCTCAATCGCTCCGATCTCCTCCCCACGCGCGAGCAGATCGCACGAGCGGAGGCAGCGGTCGGCGAAGCACGCGCTCGTCTCGGTCGGCGGATGACAATCTATTTCGTCATCACCGACTATTATGATACGCGGCCGAAGGCTTGCATGAAGGGCTGGGGCAATATCCACCTCACCATCGCACCCGACGGCGCAGCGCTGCCGTGCCAGGAAGCGCGCGTGATCAAGGGTCTGGAATTCCCCAACGTGCGCGAGCACGATCTCGGTTGGATCTGGCACGAATCGCCGGTGTTCCAGAAATTCCGCGGCGAGGAATGGATGAGGGAGCCTTGCCGTTCGTGTGATGAGCGCGGGCACGATTATGGCGGCTGCCGGTGCCAGGCGTTTCTGCTGACGGGTGACGCGGCGAACACCGACCCGGTCTGCAGCCGGTCTCCGCATCACCACCTTGTCGAGGAAGCGGTGATGGCGGCGATGGCGGAGCGCCCGCAACAGCGTCTGATCATGCGCCAGCGTGGTCTCAACCTCGTCTGAGGAGGGCGCGATGCTACCGCACGACAGTTTCGCGGGGACGTTGCTCGCCGCGGCGGTTCTGACTTTAGTGCTGGTTCTGGTCGCGCGCGGCCTGACCGGCGCTGGTCTGTAAGCCTAGACGACGGGCCCCGCACATGGACATCGCTCTTGCTGACGCGTTCGCGCGCTATCTGCATGTGCTGGCCGTCATCGTGTGGATGGGACATAATTGGGCCAATGTGGTCTCGCGGCCGCACTATCGACGGGTGTTGCCCGCTGACCCACCGGAGGCGATCCGCGAAGTGTTCGTGGCCGCCGCGCGACGGGAGCATGGATTCTTTCGGTATGCTTCGTTGGTGGCCTTGTCTACCGGCCTGTTCATGCTGTGGGACCGGGGCCTCCTGGCTGACGCGTTCCGTTTGCGCGGCGCTGCGGCACCGATCGGCATCGGCATCTGGCTTGGCCTCGCCATGGTCGTCAATCTCTGGTTCGTGCTGTGGCCGCACCAGAAGAAGGTGCTCGGGTTCGTCGCTGCGCCCGTTGAAGAACGTCTGCGCTGCACGCGGATTACGTTCCTCTCCTCGCGTACAAACACGATTTTGTCGGTTCCGGCGATCTTCTTCATGGTGATGGGGGCGCATGGGGCCGCGCTCTTCTGAACCCGCGCGGCCCCTGAGCTTCGCGGGCGGGCCGTCGATCCTGCCGCCCGAGGTGCTGGCGGAGGTGCAGCAAGCGGTAGGCGAATGGGGTTGCAGCGGACACTCCGTGCTGGAGCTCCCATTCACCGGGCATGAGTATGCTGCCATCCAGAGTGAGGCAGAGACGGATCTGCGCGCGCTCCTTGGCCTGCCCCCCCAGTACTGTGTTCTGTTCCTGCAGGGCGGTGCCTACGCGCAGTTCCGGCTGGTACCGCTCAATCTGCTCGGCCCGAACGAGTGTGCGGCTTATGTCGAGACTGGCTACTGGTCGGAACGCGCCGCGAGCGAGGCGAGGTCTGTCTGTCGTGTTGTTGTTGCCGCGCACGATCGCAACCGCGTACCGCCACCTGCGACATGGCGGATCCCCGAGGAGGCCGCCTATTGCCACATCACGGGCAATGAAACCGCGGATGGCGTGCAGTTCCATCACTTCCCCGCGCTGGACCACGTGGAGCTGGTCGGCGATCTGACGGCGGACCTGCTCACCGGCCCAGTGGATATCGAACGCTTCGGCCTGATTTATGCGAGCGCACAAAAAAATCTTGGTGCCGCGGGATTGACAGTGGTGATCGTCCGCGACGACCTCCTTGATCGGGCGCGCCCGGGCATCCCAGGACCGCTGGACTACGCGCGACAGGTGGCCAGCCGCAGCCGCGTGAACACGCCCCCCGTGTTCGCCGTGTTCGTCGCTGGACGGATGCTGAAGTGGCTGCGCCGCCATGGCGGACTCGCGCAAGCCGCGGCACGCTGTCAGCGGCGCAGCGAGCGACTCTACGCCGCAATCGAGGCCAGCGATCTCTATCGCTGCCGCGTAAGCCGCGAAGACCGTTCACGCATCAGCGTCTGCTTTCACCTCGCCGATGCGAGTCTCGAGTCGGATTTCCTTGCCGAAGCTGAGCGCCGGGGCTTGCACCATCTGAAGGGTCACCCCGCGCAAGGCGGCATCCGTGCCTGTCTCTACAACGCGATGCCCGAATCCGGCGCTGCCGTGCTCGCAGAGTTCATGGCGGAGTTCGCGCACATTCATCGCGCTTGCGTTTGAGATGGCCAGCATCGGGGCCCTAATTGGGACTGGCGCCGCCCGCCTCGCACTGCGCGCAGCCGCGCGCTTGATCTCTCCACGGGCGCCGCCGGCGTTTCCGGTGCTAGCGATGGGACTTCACCTGGCCAATCCGCTCGGCTTGGCAGCTGGGTTCGACCGCAATGGCGCACTGTTGCGGGCGTTGCCTCTGTGCGGCTTTGGCTTCGTCGAGATCGGCACCGTCCGCCTGCGGGACACCTTCGGCAGACGCGCATTGGCCCATTTGGCATCCCCGCGGTCACTCCCGGTTGGGATCAATTTCGCGGGAGCCAGCGACGGCTTCGGGGCGGACGCACTCGAGGAATACCGAGCGGCGATGCGTCTACTTATGCCATACGCGGATTATCTGACGGCAAATCTATCGGCACGCCACGCAGGGCTGCGACAGCACGACGCTGCCTGGCGCCGTATTGGCTTCGTTGCCGCGCTGTGCCGTGCTCGGGATGCCCTGGCGAGCGAAACCGGGCGGCGCGTACCGCTGGCGATAAAGGTGCCTCTCGGCGTTGCGTCACCAATGGAGTTCGAGCGCTTGCGCGCGGTCGGGCTCGATGCCGTCGTGGGTGTTGGAGCCGACGAGATGGTAATCGAGGAGGTAGCGCTCAGCTTGGCGCCGGTCCCGCTGGTTTCGGTCGGGGGCATTCGCAGCAGTGCCGACATCGCCGCGCGTATGGCGCGCGGCGCGACGCTCGTCCAGGTCCACAGGGCGTTCACGCGCGGCGGCCCGCTCAGCCCACGGCGGCTCTTGGCTGGACTCGATGGTACAGCACGGAGTCCGCGTGCTCTGATGAAAAGCGCCAGGTGAGCCGGATGCCGGGACTCGTGCTGATCGGGCTATTGGCGGCATCGCTGGCACTGCGGCTTTGGCTGGCTTGGCGGCAGGCCCGCTATCTTCGCCATGTGGAAGACGCGCGATTGCGACGATACGCGACAGCGCGTGCCGTTTTCGGGATCGGCGTCGCGGCGTGCCAGGCGGGCCTGATTCTGGCGCTGACGCTGGGCGGCATCATCGCGTGGCTCGAACGGGTGTGGCGCCCCGGCCCGATGGCCGGGGCGGGAATCGTCGGCACGGTCGTGCTCGCTTTCAGCCTGCTGGCCGGCGTGGCGCATATCGGCCAGTCGCTCACAATCGACGCGCGCTCCGGCCTGGAGCGGCGGCGCCTGGGCGCATGTCTGTGCAGCGCGCTCGTTGCGGTTGCCGCTTCGGTGGCACTCGCCGCGCTGGCAGGTCAGGCTCTGAGTTGGCTCATCGCGACCTACCCGACCGTGTGGTGGCTTTGGGCCACGGTCCTTGCCGGGTTAGGCCTCAGTGCCAAGGCAAATCTTGGCTCCCGTGGGCCGTCACACACCAGCGCCCAGGCCGGACCTGCCGACGCACCCGACCTGTCGGCGGCGTTGGCGCGTTGCGAGCTACCGAACATCCCCGTCCGTGTCCGCAAGAGCCCGACCGGCGCGCGCCGCGCCAACGCGCGTATCGTCGGTGCCGGACGCGCGTTGCATGTCGAGGTTTCGGATACGCTGCTCGCGCTGCTGACGCGAACCGAGGTCGAGGCGGTCCTTGCTCATGAGGCGGGCCATTGCCGCCGTCATCATTTCGCCCGCGATCTGGCCGCCCAGATCGGTCTTGTAGCCGGCGGCTTTGCGGTGCTGGCGTTGGCAATGCGGTCTCCAGCGATCGCACAAGGCCTCGGGATTTCCGGCGCCAGATCGGCCGGCTGGCTAGCCCTCGCTGTAACGCTGGCGCCACTTGCCTGGTTCTTCCTCCGTCCTCTGCGCGCCTATCAGCGCCGCCGCTTCGAATACGAAGCCGACGACTTCGCCGCCCGCCACGCCGACGCAGGAGCGTTGATGCGCGCGGTGGCCAAGTTGAACGCCGCGAACGCGACGCCGCCGGCGTCGGATCCTCTTTACGTCCGTGTGTACAACTTTCACCCCGACGAGCGAGACCGGTTTCGCCGCCTACGAGCGTCGATCGGTGCAGATTGAGGGTGGCGTGGCTCAGCCACCCTGGGCGGCGGCACCACGATACTCCGCCCCCGGCATGGCGTGGAGGAAGCCGTCGGCGAACTGGGCAGCGGGAAACAGGTTCGCGAGTTCGGCGCGCGCCGCCGCAGGTGTCGAGCCGCCGTCGAGAACGGCGCGAAAGAGCCTCGCCACCGCCACCATGTCGCCCGTCTGTGGCGACAGACGACACGACGCGACCCCCATTCTGGCCAGCTCGGCCAGCGATTCCACCAGGTTTGCGATGCTGCAGGAGAGCGTCTGGACACCGTTGACCGCCAGAAAGGACTCGCCGTCGAGCGTGTCGACGGCAAGCCCGTCCGCATCTTCTCCGCAGACAAACCGGCACGTGTCCTTGGTGAGCCCGTGCAGGCGCGCATGAATGCAGCGTGCGGAGATGGCCAGCGGCACACGGCCGAATGCGAACAGCTCAATGCGGACGTCTGGCACCGCGGCGGCGATGGCGGCGACCGAGGTCGCGGGTAGTTCCGGCGGCAGGCAGATGCGCCGGGCGCCACGTCTGGCGAGGAAGCGCGCTGTCGCCTCGTTGTAGACATTGACGAATGGACCGATGGCGTGCGGCCGTCCGGCGAGATGGGCAAGGCAGGAGACATCATTGGCCTCGACCAGAACCTCGCTCGACCGGGCCAACTCCTCCATCTGCCGCCGCTCGCGATCGAGCGTGACGAGAATCAGCGAACTGAGCAGCACTGTCTTGCCGGCGGACGCAAGTCGGCCAAGCACGGCCGGCAGATGCTCCACGTACAGCGGTAGGCGCTTTGAGCAGACGATCTCGCCGACGGCAACCGTGTCGATTGGCGCCTCGTCGGCGATCCGGAAGTAGAAATCCCGCCACGCGGCCGGCTCCCAGTTGAACAGCACCGGCCCGAGCGTGAGGTCCAAGCGCCCCGTCGTTGCGGCAGCCGCCATCTCAGCGCCAGCCTTTCCGATACGCGCCTTCGGTGCTTGTTTGCCCTTCGGTCAGCGCCTGCAGGCCGCCGGGCGGGGTCGGCTGGCCAGCATCGAGGGCGTCGAGCGTTCGGCGGAAGGCGCGCACGACGGCCTCGATATAGGCGCGTCCACGCTGGCGCCCCTCGATTTTGAGCGCGGTGACACCGGCATCGCGCAGCGCTGGCAGCAGCGCCGCCGCGTCCAGGCTCACCGGGTCCTCGAAGAGGTAGAAGCTGGAGTCGCCTGCCCGGAACCGCCCCTTACACAGCGTCGGGTACGCCGCGGGCTCGCCCGGATCAAAGCGATTGATCGTAAAGTTGCCCAACCGCGAGACCATCCGTCCGCCCTCGTCGCGATAGCCGACATGGCTGGCCGGCGAGCAGACACCGTGCATGTTCGGCGAGCGGCCGGTGGCATAGGACGAGAGCGAACAGCGACCCTCTTCCATCACGCACAGGCCGCCGAAGACGAACACCTCGGTCTCGCACGGTACAGAACGCGCAATTGCGGCGATCTCGTGCACCGCCAGCACCCGCGGCAGGACAACGCGCCGGATGCCGAACGCTTCGCGATAGAAACGGATGGCGTCTGGATTGGCGGCGGCCGCCTGCACCGAGAGATGCAACCTCTGGCCGGGATGGGCCGCTGCGGCATAGGCGAGCAGACCGATATCGGCGACAATCAGCGCGTCGGCTCCGGCCGCGACGGCGTCATCGACCGCACGCTCCCAAAGCGCGACGGCACCGGCGCGGGGGAATGTGTTGACCGCGACCAGGACCTGCGCGCCATGGGTGTGTGCGTAGGCGATGGACTCGCGCATTTCGGCTCGGCTGAAATTCAGGCCAGGGAAATTGCGCGCGTTTGTCTCGTCGTTGAAGCCGCAGTAGACGGCGTCGGCCCCGGCATCGACGGCGACGCGGAGCGCCGCGGGGGTGCCAGCCGGACAGATCAGTTCCATGGTCCGCTCCGAGCCGCGCCGCCTGTTGGCTGGATAAATACGCCGGCGAAAGCGAACGCCGTCCGCGCCATACGCTCGGCAGGGCGGGCGAACGGGCCCAGCAGTGACGCTGCGTCGCCGAGAAGATCGATGCCGGCATCGTCGATCGCATTGCGCAGGGCGACGACCGCTTCGATGTCGCCCTCCACGCTGAGGGCGCGCGAGAAGAACATGGCATCGCCATCCAGCCGTCCGTCGACGAGACCCGCGAGGCCGGCTAGCGGCCCGGCAATGCGCGCATGCAGACCGTGCGCGGGCAGACGCCGGCCGACGGTGATGCGGGGCCGCGTCGGGTCGGCATGCAGGACCAATGCAATGGGCACGTCTGTTGGCCGCAGACCGAAGCGCTTGCCGGCATGGGCCCCGAGCCGGTCGAAAATCCGGCGATGGCGACGCAGTACGGCGCCAAGCACCAAGCCGAGTGCCGAGCCGATGGGCGCCAGCGGTAACACACCGACCGCCGCCGCGATGGGTCGAGGCACCACGGGAATCGCAGCATTGTTGCGGTTCGTGCCGTTTCCAGCCATGCCGTTCACCTCCGCGTGCTGGCTACACCCGATCGGCCGGGGCTGGCTTGATCTGGATCAACGACGTGGCGGCGGTGCCGCGTCCAGCATGGCCGCCCCTCCGAGGACCCTGCGTTGCCGCGCCGCGACCTGCCGCCCTTTCGTGACCTTCGTGAATTCCTGTCCTATCTCGAGGCCCACGGGCAGCTGGCCCGGGTGCGCGCCGCGGTCTCGGTTGTGCATGAAATGACCGAGATTCACCGTCGCGTGCTGAAGGCGGGTGGGCCAGCGTTGCTGTTCGAGCACGCCGTGAAGGCCGATGGGAAGCCTGCAACGATGCCGGTGCTGGTCAATCTGTTCGGCACCTGCGAGCGGGTGGCCTGGGGCCTCGGTGTGCGGCCGGAGAATCTTGCCTCGCTTGGCGACTTGCTCAGCGACCTGCGCGAGCCACGCCCACCTCGCGACCTCGGTGATGCGCTGCGCAAGCTGCCACTGGCGCGCGCGGCCCTGGCGATGCGTCCGCGCGCCATCGCGCAGGCACCCGTCCACGCGATCGTCCAGCGTGGTGCCGCGGTCGATCTCGCTACCTTGCCGGCGCAAATCTGCTGGCCCGGTGAGCCGGCGCCCTTGCTGACTTGGCCGCTCGTTATCACCCGTCCGCCAGACGCCAAAGGAATCGAATCGTACAACGTGGGTGTCTACCGCATGCAGGTGCTGGACCGCGACCGTGCCATCATCCGCTGGCTCGCCCAGCGCGGTGGCGCGCGACACCACCGGATGTGGCGCGACCGCGGACTGGAGATGCCGGTGGCGGTGGCGATCGGGGCGGACCCGGCGACGATCCTCGCTGCTGCTCTGCCGCTGCCTGAGACCCTGTCGGAAATGCAGTTTGCCGGGCTGCTGCGCGACGAGCGGCTACGGCTAGCACCCGGTGTCAGTGGTCGGCTGCTGGTGCCGGCGGATGCCGAAATCGTCATTGAGGGAACTATCTCGACCACAGAGACTGCGCCCGAGGGACCGTATGGCGATCACACCGGATACTACAACTCGGTGGAGGAGTTTCCAGTGATGCGGGTCAGCGCCATTACCATGCGTACGGCGCCGATCTACCTCTCGACCTTCACCGGCCGTCCGCCCGACGAACCGTCGCGGATCGGTGAGGCGCTGAACGGGCTGTTCGTACCGCTGGTCCGGCGCCAGTTTCCGGAGGTGGTGGATCTATGGCTGCCGCCCGAAGCCTGCTCCTATCGCATCGCCGTCGTCTCTCTGGTGAAGACCTATCCGGGCCAGGCAAGGCGCGTGATGCTTGGCCTGTGGTCGCTGCTTCCCCAGTTCACCTACACCAAGCTCCTCATCACCGTCGATCCGGACATCGATGTTCGGAACTGGGAGGATGTGATGTGGGCGGTCGCGACCCGCTCCGATGCGTCCCGCGACCTGCTAACGATAGATCAGACGCCGATCGACTATCTCGATTTCGCCTCACCCAAAGCCGGGCTCGGCGGCAAGCTCGGCATTGACGCGACGGTGAAAATAGGCCCCGAGACCGAGCGCCCATTCGGCCGCATCCTGGCGATGGATGCGGCGACCATCGCACGCGTGGATGCGATGTGGGGCGAGCTCGGGCTGCCCCGTCTGCGCCGTGATGGATGCCGCACGTCATGAGCGGCAGGCTGCGCGTCGTCGTTGGCATCAGCGGGGCTTCCGGCGCCGCATTGGGCGTGCGTCTGGTCGAGCTGCTCGCCGGGATGGCAAAGCGTGAGCTCCATCTCGTGGTATCGGCCGCCGGGGAGCGAACACTGGCGCACGAGGTCGGACCGGATGCGCTCGCGCGGCTGACGGCTCTGGCGCGGCGCGTGTACCCGATCGAGGACATCGGAGCCAGCATCGCCAGCGGTTCGTTCCGCAGCGCCGGCATGATCGTCGCACCGTGCTCGATCCGGACGCTCGCCGCGATCGCCGCCAGTAACGCCGACAATCTGCTCGTGCGCGCAGCGGACGTGCATTTGAAGGAGCGCCGGCGGCTGGTGCTGATGGTTCGAGAGAGTCCCCTGCATCTTGGCCATCTGCGGGCGATGGCGGCGGTCACTGAATATGGTGCGATCATCGCCCCGCCGGTTCCGGCCTTCTATCTGAAGCCGGCTACGCTTTCCGAGGCGGTCGACGATATGGCGCGCCGCGCGATCGATCTGCTTGGGCTCAACGAGGGCGGGCTTGCGCGCGAGTGGGGTGCGGCGC
>JAKAZO010000015.1 GCA_021815825.1 Pseudomonadota bacterium | reverse complement strand
AGCAGCGCCATGCCGGCGAAGTAGTAAAATGGCGAGAAGGCGCCCACGGCGGCGCCTATCCCCGCAGCGTCGCGCCGGTCGCCTTCATCACCGCCGCGATCACTTTCGCGGCGAGCGCCTCGATCTCAGCGTCGGTGAACGTCCGCTCGCGGGGCTGGAATGTCACCTCGATCGCCAGCGATTTCTGGCCGGGGGGCAGTTTCTCGCCTTCGTAGACGTCGAACAGTGCGACGCCGGAAATCAGCCCCCGCTCGGCGCCACGGGCGGCACGCAGCAAGGCCTCGGCGCTGACCGAGGCTTCGACGAGAAAGGCGAAATCGCGCCGCAGCGGCTGGAACGGCGACAGCTCCAGCGCGGCCCGCCGGCGGCGCTTCGGCTCCGGGATGGCATCGAGGAAGAGCTCGAAGGCGCAGGCGGGCGGCAGATCCAGCGCGCCGACAAGCCGCGGATGAAGTTCGCCGAAGCGGGCGAGCACCGTTTTCGGTCCCTGACGCACCACCCCGGACCGGCCGGGATGATAAAAATCCGGTGCCTCGCGCGTGCTCGTCAGGCTGTCCGCGGGCACGCCAAGCGCGGCGAGCAGGGCCAGCGCATCGTCCTTCGCATCCACCCACTCCACCGGGCGGGCCGCCGCGCGCCAGTGGCGCGGCGTCATCCCGGTGCGCAGCCCGGCGGCGATCGCGCGCTGGCCGGCCAGGCTGTCATCCTCGAAGCCCGGACCAATCTCGAACAGGGCCGCATCGGCGAAGCCCCGCGCGGCGTTGCCCCTGGCGGCGAGCGCCAGGCTCGCCAGCGGGGTCGGACGAAGCTGATCGAGGTCGCTGGCGATCGGGTTGAGCAGACGCAGCGCCTCCGGGGTCGCGCCGAACAGGGCCGCGGTTTCGCGCGCCAGGAAGCTGAACGAGACGCACTCCGCCAGGCCGCGCGCCGCCAAGGCCCGCCGCGCCAGCGCCGCGCGGCCCTGCGCCGGGGTCAGCGTCGCCATGGGCACCGGGGCCGCGCGCGGCAGCGAGACGGGAGCGATGGCGTCGAGACCGCGGATGCGCAGCACCTCCTCGATCAGATCGCACTCCGGTTCGATCGCCTCGGTGCCGGCAACCGCCCGTTCGGCGCGCTCAGGGGCCAGGCCAGGCGCGGGGTCGAGCGCCGGGGCGCCGGCGACGTCGTTGCGCCACGACGGGACCGCGACGCGGAGTTCGGTCTCGGTCCGCTCTTCGACGGCGAAGCCGAGGCGCTCGAGAATCGCGACGGCCTCCGCGGCTGGCACCTCGGCACCGCCGAAGCTGGCCAGGCGCGCGAAGCGCAGCCGCGCCGATCGGCGCCGGTCCGGCGCCGCGCCCGCCGTCACCACATCCGATGCCTCGCCGCCGCAATGGTCAAGCATCATGCGCGTCGCCGCCTCCAGCGCGGCCGGCATCAGCGCCACGTCGATGCCGCGCTCGAAGCGGGCCCGCGCGTCGGAAGCGATCTGCTGCCGCCGGCCGGTGAGGCCGATTCGCACCGGGTCGAACAGGGCGCACTCGATGAACACGTCCGTCGTGCGTTCATCGCAGCCGGTCGCCTCGCCGCCGACGATGCCGGCCAGCGACTGCACCCCGGCCGCATCGGCGATGACGCAATCCTCCGCGGTGACTGTCACGTCACGCCCGTGCAGACCGCGGAACACCTCGCCCGCGCCGCGGCGCATCACCAGCGCCGGGCCGGCAAGCTTGGCGATGTCGAACACATGCAGCGGGCGGCCGAGATCGATGGTGAAGAAATTGGTGATGTCGACCAGCGCGCTGATCGGGCGCAGCCCGATGGCAATGAGGCGGTCGGCGAGCCAGCGCGGGCTCGGGCCGTTGCGCACGCCGCGGATGGCACGGCCGAGCACGGAGGGGCAAGCCTCCGCCCACTCGGTGCGCCAGACGATCGGGCTCGGGTAGCTCCCCGGCACCGGCGGCGCCGCCCAGGGCTTGAGCCGGCCCATTCCCGCCGCGGCCAGATCCCTCGCCACGCCGCGCACGCTAAGCGCGTCGCCGCGATTGGGGGTGACCGCGATCTCGATCACCGGATCGTCCAGCCCGGCCCAGCGCGCATAGGGCGTGCCGACCGGCGCGTCCGCGGGCAGATCGACGATGCCGGCATGATCCTCGCCGAGCCCCATCTCGCGCGCCGAGAGCAGCATCCCGGCGCTGACGACGCCGCGGATCTCGCCGGTTTTCAGCGTGATGCCGGTACCGGGGATGAAACTGCCGGGCGGGGCGAAGACCGCCTTCATGCCGCCGCGCGCATTCGGCGCCCCGCACACCACGGACACGGGCGCACCCTCCCCGATATCGACGCGGCAGGCACGCAGCCTGTCGGCGTTCGGGTGCTGCACCGCCTCGATCACCTCGGCGATGCGAAACGGTGCCAGCACGGCGGCGCGATTCTCGACCGCCTCGACTTCGAGCCCGATCGCGCTGAGCGTGTCCGTCAGACGCTCGAGCGGCGCGTCGGTGTCGAGATGGGTGCGGAGCCAGGAGAGGGTGAACTTCATCGCTCACAGCCCCTCGTGCAGCATCGCCGGCGCGAGCGCGGAGAACCCGTAATGGCGCAGCCAGCGCAGGTCGCTGTCATAGAAGGGGCGCAGGTCCGCGATGCCGTGCTTGAGCATGGCCACCCGCTCGACGCCCATGCCGAAGGCGAAGCCTTGCCATTCGCGCGGATCGAGCCCGCAATTTGCCAGCACGCGCGGGTGCACCATGCCGGAGCCGAGAATCTCCAGCCAGTCGCCGCCGGCGCCGATCTCGCCGGTGCGACGGTTCCAGCCGATATCGACCTCCATCGAGGGCTCGGTGAATGGGAAGTAGCTGGCCCGGAAGCGCACTTTCAGGTCGGGCAGGGCGAAAAAGGCGCGCAGGAAATCGACCAGGCAGCCCTTGAGATGCGCCAGCGTGATATCCCGGTCGACGACGATGCCCTCGCATTGATGGAACATCGGGCTGTGCGTGGCATCGTGATCGGCGCGGTAGGTGCGCCCGGGGGCGATGACGCGGAACGGTGGCTCGCGCGTCAGCAGCGTGATGATCTGGACGTTGGAGGTATGGGTGCGCAGCACCAGCGGCCGGCCGTCGCGCGTGCCGGGCAGATAGAACGTGTCGTGATCGGCGCGCGCGGGGTGGTGCCCGGGGATGTTGAGGGCGGAGAAATTATGCCAGTCGGTCTCGATGTCCGGCCCCTCGCCGACGGTGAAGCCCATGGCGCCGAAGATCGCCGTCATCTCCTCGATGGTGCGGCTGATCGGATGGATCGAGCCGGCCGGGGCCGCGAGCGGCGGCAGGGTCACGTCCGCCCGTTCAGCCGCCAGCCTCGCATCGAGCGCCGCCGCTTCGAGCTCGGCGCGGCGCGCCTCCACCAGGGCCGCCAGCTCGTCGCGCAGGCGGTTGACCGCCGCCCCGCGCTCGCGCCGCTGCTCGGCGGGCACTTGGCCGAGCGCCTTGAGCAGGCTCGTGAGGCTGCCATTCTTGCCGAGAACGCCGACCCGCACCGCATCCCATGCGCGCAGGTCCGCCGCCGCCGCCAGGGCGGCTTCGGTGGCGTGTTTCAATGCTGCCAGGTCGTCCAATCCGGGCCCTCCGCGGGAGAGCAAGGCTGGGCTCCGCCCAGACCCGCCGGGGCCGGGAGGCCCCGGACCCCATTACTTCAGTAATGGATTCCAAAGGCTCCGCCTTTGGTGGGGGGCCAGGGGCGAGGCCCCTGGCCTAGCCCCGCTCAGCCGAGCGTGGCCTGCACCGCCTTGACGATCTCGGCGAACGCCGCCGCATCATCATAGGCAATGGCAGCCAGCACCTTGCGGTCGATCTCGATGCCGGCCTGCTTCAGCCCGGCGACGAATTTCGAATAGGTGAGACCGTGCTCACGGACCGCGGCGTTAATGCGCTGGATCCAGAGGGCGCGGAATTCCCGCTTCTTCACCCGCCGGTCGCGATAGGCATAGCGCAGCGCCTTCTCGACCCGCTCCAGCGCGATGCGGTAATTCGTCGATGACCGGCCGACATAGCCTTTGGCCTGGTCGAGAACCTTCTTGTGACGGGCGTGCGTGGTGACGCCCCGCTTGACGCGTGCCATGAGTAGCCCTCCCTCAGTTCAGACCATAGGGAGCCCACTGCTTGACGGTCAGCCCGTCAGCATGGGTCAGCACCTGGCTGCCACGGTTGGCACGCTTCACTTTCTGGGAGCGCGCCATGAGGTTGTGCCGCTTCTTGCCCGGACCGGCGAGAACTTTGCCGGTCGCGGTGATCTTGAAGCGCTTCTTCACCGACGACTTGGTCTTCATCTTGGGCATTTTGTCTCCTTTCCGTTCCGGCGCCGCCGGGTTTCCCTGGCTGGTGGCGCTCCCGCGACCGCGCGAACCTCGCGGGGTGGGCGGGTGCTGCGGCCGGGCATGCCCCAACGGGCCCGGGCGCGCGAGCAAGGCGGGGCTTATAGCGGCGGGGTGGGTGGCTTGCAAGAACGTCCCTTCCCGCTGCCCACGCGGCCCGACTATAACCCGCGCATGTCGGCGCGCTTCGTCAAGATGCATGGGCTCGGGAACGATTTCGTCGTCTTCGACGAACGGGCGGACCGGCTCGACCTCAGTCCGGCGCGGGCCGCCGCCGTCGCCGACCGCCATCGTGGCATCGGCTGCGACCAGATCATCGTCATCAGCCCCGGAGGGGACGGGGCGGACGCCGGAATGCGCATCCTCAACGCCGATGGCTCCGAGGCCGGCGCCTGCGGCAACGCCACGCGCTGCGTCGCCGAGCTGCTCTTTGCCGAGAGCGGACGCGCGATCCAGCATATCCGTACCGACGCCGGCCTGCTCGCCGCCGAACGCCGGGTCGACGGGCTGATCACCGTCGACATGGGCCGCCCACGGCTCGACTGGCGGGAGATCCCGCTCGCCCGTGCGATGGACACGCTGCATCTCGGCCTCGCCGCGCCGCCGCTCGCCGACCCGGCCGCCTGTTCCATGGGCAACCCGCACGCGACCTTCTTCGTGCCCGATCTCGACGCGGTAGCGCTCGCCACGCTTGGGCCGCGTCTCGAGCATGATCCGCTCTTTCCCGAGCGTGCCAATATCGGCGTGGTTCAGGTGCTCGCCTCGGGCCGCCTGCGCCTCAGGGTCTGGGAGCGCGGCGCGGGGCTGACTCTGGCCTGCGGCTCCGGCGCCTGCGCCGCACTGGTCAATGCGCACCGGCGTGGCCTTGCCGGGCGGCGGGCCACGCTGGTGCTCGACGGCGGCGAACTGATCATCGAGTGGCGGGCAGACGATCACGTGCTGATGACCGGCCCGGTCGCAACCGCCTTCACCGGGCGGCTCGATCTCGCGGCCTATCCCGCATGAGCGCGGAGATCATCACCTTCGGCTGCCGCCTGAACGCCTTTGAGAGCGAGGTCATGCGCGCGCACGCCGCGGCGCTGGCCGATACGGTCATCGTCAATACCTGCGCCGTCACGGCCGAGGCCGAACGCCAGGCGCGCCAGACCATCCGCCGCATCGCCCGCACGCGGCCGGGGGCGCGCATCGTCGTCACCGGCTGCGCCGCGCAGATCGACCCGGCGCGCTGGGCGGCGCTGCCCGGCGTCGACCGCGTGCTCGGCAACGCCGAGAAACTGCGCGCGGAGAGCTGGGAGGAGGGGGCGCCGGGCGGCGTCGGCGATATCGCGCTGGCGCACGAGACCGCGACCCATCTTATCACCGAATTCGCCGGCCGTGCGCGCGCCTTGGTCCAGGTCCAGCAGGGCTGCGACCATCGCTGTACCTTTTGTGTCATCCCGCAGGGACGCGGGCCGTCGCGCTCGGTGCCGATCGGGGTCATCGTCGATCAGACGCGGGCCCTGATGGCACGGGGCTTCCGCGAAGTGGTGCTGACCGGCGTCGATCTCACCAGTTATGGGCCCGATCTGCCCGGACGGCCGGCGCTCGGGCAGATGCTGCGCCGGCTGCTCGCCCTGGTGCCGGAACTCCCGCGGCTGCGGCTGTCCTCGCTCGATCCGGCGGAGATCGACGAGGATCTCTGGCGGCTGATCGAGAGCGAGCCGCGCCTGATGCCGCATCTGCACCTGTCGCTGCAGGCGGCGAGCGACCTCATCCTCAAGCGGATGAAGCGCCGCCATTCCCGCGCCGGCGCGGCCGAGGTGATCGCGCGCGCGCGGAGGTTGCGCCCGGGCATCGCCGTCGGCGCCGATCTCATCGCCGGCTTCCCGACCGAGTCCGAGGCGCTGTTCGAGGAGACGCTGGCCTTCATCGAGGAGGCGGATCTGCCCTACCTGCATGTGTTCCCCTACAGCGCCCGGCCCGGCACGCCGGCGGCGCGCATGCCGCAGCTCCCGGGCCCGGTTCGCGATGCGCGCGCCGCTCGCCTGCGCGCGGCCGGCCGCGCCGCCGCGGCGCGCTTTCATGCGGCCCAGCGCGGCCATGCGGTGCAGGTTTTGGCCGAGACCGCGTCCGAGGGCCATTCCGAGCATTTCGCCCGCGTCCGTCTCACGCGTCCGGCGGCGCCTGGCTCGATCGTCGAGGCCTTGGTCGTCGGTCACGACGAGGTCGGCCTGATCGCGGAGCACCGCTGATGGCGCTCGGCTTCTTCTCGCGGCTCAAGGACGGCCTGGCCAAGAGCACGCAGAAGCTCACCGGCGGCATCAGCGCCGTCATCACCCGGCGCAAGCTCGACGACGTCGCCCTCGCGGAGCTCGAGGAGACACTGATCGCCGCCGATCTCGGCCCCGCCGTGGCGGAAAAGATCATCGCCAGCTTCCGCCGCACCCGCTTCGGCAAGGACGTGACCGACGCCGAAGTGCGCGCCGCGCTGGCCGAGGAGATCGCCGCCATCCTGGCGCCGGTGGCACGCCCGCTCATCCCTGATCGGACCCTCCGGCCGCACGTGATCCTCGTCGCCGGGGTCAACGGGACCGGAAAGACCACGACCATCGGCAAGCTGGCGCAGCTCTGGCGCGACGAGGGACTCCGCTCGGTGCTGGTCGCCGGCGACACGTTCCGCGCCGCGGCGGTCGAGCAACTCCAGATCTGGGGCGAGCGGGTCGGCGTGAAGGTGGTGGCCGGCGCCACGGAGGCCGACCCGGCCGGGCTCGCTTTCGACGCTCTGACCCAGGCGCGGGCCGACGGCGCCGATGTACTGCTGATCGACACCGCCGGACGCCTGCACAACAAGTCCGCGTTGATGGAGGAGCTGCGCAAGATCATCCGCGTCCTGCGCAAGCAGGACCCGAGCGCGCCGCATTCGGTGCTGCTGGTGCTGGACGCCACCACCGGGCAGAACGCGCTCGAGCAGGTGCGGGTGTTCCGCGACATGGTGGACGTCACCGGCCTGGTGGTGACGAAGCTGGACGGGAGCGCGCGCGGCGGCGTGGTGGTTGCCCTGGCCGAGGCCTTCGGCCTGCCGGTGCATGCCGTCGGTGTCGGCGAGCGGGCCGGGGATCTCCGGCCCTTCGATGCGATGGAGTTCGCCCGCGGCCTCGTCGGCGCCGCCGGCTAACGTCTGTCCGGCGTAGGTGGAATCACCGTAGCCGGCGAAACAGACGCGCAAGCAAAGAGCTGGAGTCTGTCAGGCGCCTCCATCCGCGCCTGACAGACTCCAGGCGCGTCACACCGCCAGGTAGCGGCGCTTGATCTCCTCGTCCTGGCTCAACCGTTCGGCGGTGTCGCGGTGGACGATCTGGCCCTTGTCGATGATGACGATCTCGTCGGCGACATCGACGCAGAAGAACATGTTCTGTTCGGCCAGCAGCACCGTCATGCCCATCGTCCGCAGCCGATGCAGCAGCGCCATGATGCGCTCGACCACCACCGGCGCC
Organism: Pseudomonadota bacterium; assembly: GCA_021815825.1. Classification (GTDB taxonomy): domain Bacteria; phylum Pseudomonadota; class Alphaproteobacteria; order Acetobacterales; family Acetobacteraceae; genus JAJZVV01. The sequence continues at coordinate 36,482 of JAKAZO010000015.1, read as the reverse complement.
AGCCCCTCGGTCGGTTCGTCCAGCAGCAGCAGATCGGGGTTGCCCATCAGCGCGCGCGCGATGGTCAGCATCTGCTGCTCGCCACCGGAAAGCCGCCCGGCTGCGCGCGCGCGCAGCCGGTGCAGCTCCGGCAGCACCTCGTAGACCGTCGAAATCGTCCAGAAGCGCTGTCCCGCCGGCCCGGGCTTGGCGCCGATCGCCAGATTGTCCTCGACACTGTGCTCGGGAAACACCTGCCGATCCTCCGGCACGTAGCCGATGCCCGCACGCGCGATGCGATGCGGCGGCAGGCCCGCCAGGTCGCGTTCACCGAAGCGCACCCGCCCGCGGCGTGGTGGCGCGATGCCGGCGATCGCCTTGAAGGTAGTACTCTTGCCGGCGCCATTGCGCCCGAGCAGGGCGACGATCTCGCCCGCACGCATCGCCAGATCGACGCCGAACAGGATCTGGCTGGCGTCGTAGAATACGTCGATGCCCTCGACGGCGAGCGCGCTGCTCATGGTGCCGCCTTGGCGTAGCGCGCGCCGAGATAGGCGGCGATCACCTCGTCATTGTCACGGATCTCCGCCGGCGTGCCCTCGGCCAGCACGCGGCCGTATTTCAGCACGCGCACCGACTGAGCGATCTTGAAGACGATATCCATGTCGTGCTCGATGAAGATCATCGTCATTCGCCGCGCGGACCAGAGCCGGTGCACGGTTTCGATGATCTGCCAGCGCTCGTCACGCCCCATCCCCGCCGTCGGCTCGTCGAGCAGCAGCACGCCGGGATCGAGCGCCAGCGCCAGCGCGATGTCGAGCAGCTTCTGATCCCCATGGGAAAGATGCTGCGCCAACCGGTCCGCATGCGCATCGAGCCCGACCAGGTGCATGACCTCGTCGGCGCGGCCGCGCGCTGCGGCCAGTGGGAAGCGTGTCAGCATGCGGTGCGTCTGACGACGATGGGCGAGGATGGCGGCGGCGAGCGATTCGGCGACGGTGAACGATGGAAACAGGCTGGCGATCTGGAACGCACGGCCGATCCCCCGCGCCACGATCGCGGTCTCGGCCAAGCCCGCGATGTCGGCGCCATCGAGCAGTACCTGGCCGCCATCCGGACGGATCCGCCCGGTGATGAGGTTGAACAGAGTCGATTTGCCGGCGCCGTTCGGGCCGATGACGGCGGTCAGCGAGCCGGGCGGGAAGTCCAGCGTGACATGATCGGTGGCGACGACGCCGCCGAAATGCTTGACCAGATCGGCGATGGCCAGATGCGCGGTCATCGCGGACGCAGCCGGGCCATCACGACGTCGAGCAGCCCCTGCCGCAGCCCTAGCACCACCACGAGCAGCACGACGCCCATGACCATGCCATTATACTCGGTGAAGCGCGTGACCGTGTCGTTGAGCAGCAGGAAGATCGCAGCCCCCAGCACGGGGCCGAGAAAGACGCCGATGCCGCCAAGCATGATCATGAACATGCCCTCTCCGGACAGCGTCCAGAAGGCGAAGTTGGGATAGGCGCCGGAGACGTAGAGCGCCATCAGGATCCCTGCCAGCGCGCCGAACAGCCCGGCGATGACGAAGGCCGCGAGCTTGTAGCGTTGCACCGGCAATCCGAGCGCGGCCGCACGCGGCGCATTGTCGCGTACCATGCGCAGCGCGTAGCCGAACGGGGATTGCAGAATGGTGCGGATGGCGAGCAGCGAGGCGAAGAACACGACCGTCGTGACGACGAAAACCTGCCACGGATCAGCGAGGTTGATGCCGAGGAAGCGGGGCCGAGGAATGCCGCCCTGCAGTCCCTGATCGCCGCCCGTCAGACTGACCCAGCTCAGGATCACCGCGTGGAGCAGCATCTGGAAGGCAAGGGTGAGAAAGGAGAAATAGATGTCGGCGAGGCGGATGCAGAGCGCACCGACGATGAGGGCGAGCGCCGCGCTCAACGCCAGGCTCGCCAGCGCCGCGGCAGGCAGGCTGGTCACCCCGGTCTGCATCAGCAGACCGAAGGCGTAGGCGCCGAAGCCGAAGAACATGGCGTGGCCGAAGGAGACGAGCCCGGTATAGCCGACGAGAATGTTGAGCGAGACGGCATAGAGGCCGAAAATCGCGAGCCGCATCAGCGTATCGATCAGCGGCTTGCTGCCCAGCGCCGAGGCGATGAGGAGCGTCAGCACGCAGGCCAGCAGCGCCAGCAACGCCTCTCGGGAGGTGGCCCGCATCTCAGGCTGACCCGCGCGCGAACAAGCCCTGCGGGCGGATCAGCAGCACGATCACCATGAGGCCGAACATCAGGCCGTCGGTGAACAGCGGGAAGCCGATGCTGCCGAAGGAACGCACCAGCCCGAGCAGGACCGCAGCCGTGAAGGCACCGGCGATCGAGCCCATGCCACCGATCACGGTGACGATGAAGGATTCGATGAGGATGGAAACGCCCATCCCGGGCGTCGCCGAGCGCACCGGCGCGGCCAGCGCGCCGGCTGCGCCGGCGAGCAGCGCGCCGAGGCCGAACACGGAGGCATAGAGGAGCGACGTATTGATGCCGAGCGCCGAGACCATCTGCCGGTTGACAGCCGCGGCGCGGACGATCTTGCCGAACAGGGTGCGCTCGATCAGCCCGCCGAGCGCGATGGCGATGGCGACAGTGACGGCGACGAGAAAGACATAGAATGGCGGCACCAATCCGCCGAACACATGCAGCGGGCGCAGCGCGAAGACAGCCGGCATGCCCATCGACTGGAACTCCGCGCCCCAGATCATCTTCACCGCGTCATCCAGGATCAGAACGAAGGCGTAGCAGACCAGCAATTGCATCAGAACATTGCTGTTATAGACACGGCTCATGAACAGGCGGTCGAAGGCGACGCCGAACAGCCCGACGCCTGCCGCCGCGCAGAGCACGGCGGCAAGATAGCTGTCGGTCAGCTGATAGGCGGTCAGGGCGAGATAGGCGCCGAGCATGTAGAAGGCGCCGTGCGCGAAGTTGATCACGCCAAGCACGCCGAAAATCAACGTCACACCGCAGGCGACGAGGAACAGCAGCATGCCAATGATCAGCCCGGCCGAAGTCTGGGTAATGAGGCACGAGGCGCTGGAGAGGCAGCCGGCGAATGCGTCCAGATTCACCGGCGACTCCCGGACCTGCGGCCGATCATGCCCAGCCCTTCTGCTTCTTCCATTCGGTCTCGCGCGCAGCGATCACCGTCCAGTCCGCGGCCTGCATGCCCTCGACAAAGGGCGCCTGCGGAATGGTGACCCCCCAGCCGATCGCATAATCGACGATGGTCTGGTCCTCGGCGCGCATGGTGACCGTGCCCTTGGCGCCGAACGGCGATTCGACGGTCATGCCGCGCAGGGCGCCGGCCAGCACCTTGCCATCGTCGCTGCCGGTCTTCTTGATCGCCTCGACCAGGAACTGCATCGCCAGCGCGTTCTGCCAGGCCCAGTTGAGCGGCAGGACATTGTAGCGCTTGTCGTAGGCAGCCGACCATTCGGCATTCGACTTGGTCGCCGGGAAGGTCGAGAGATATCGATTGCACGAGTAGATTCCCGCCGGCAGCTTCTTGACCGCGTGCAGCGTGGTATAGTCGGCCATGTTGATGGCGAAGAACTTCACCTGGTCGAACAGGCCGTAGAGATTCCCCTGGTCGATGAAGCTGACGAGATCGCCGCTGTAGAGAGCGGAATAGAGGGCCTGGGGCTTCGTCTCCAGGATACGGGTGACGTTCTCGGTGTAATCGGGCGCGAACAGCTTCGGCCAGGTGGCGCCGACCGCTTCCACGCTCGGCTCGAACATTTTGAGGTAGTCGAGGAATTCGCTGCTGCTGTCACGGCCATAGACATAGTCCGGCGAGCAGGTCATCCACCGCTTCAGCCCCTGCGCCTTGGCGATGCCCGCGGCGTAGCTGCCGCCGACGATGGAATCGTGCAGCACCTGACGGGCGCAGCGGAACGCGTTGGGCGCGCGGATTTTGGGATCGGCGGTGAGCGACGTGGTCTCGGAATCGGCATGGATGCACAGCGTCCCGGTCTCGCGCACCACTTCCTGCACCGCGAAGGCGCCGGAGGATGCCTCGGAATCGAGGATGATCTGGCAGCCGTCATTGTTGATGAGTTCACGGACCACGCGCGCCGCTTCGTCCGGCTTGCCTTTGGAATCGCGCGAAATCAGCTCGATGGTGCGCCCGTCCAGCCCGCCGGCGGCGTTGAACGCGTCGACCACCATCTGCGCGGCGTTGCGCGAGGAAATGCCGAGCTGCGCGAGGCGTCCCGACAGGATGCTGGGCTGGCCGATGCGGATCGGCTGCTTGCTCGCGCCCCGCGCCACGAACGGCATCGACAGCGTTGCGCCCGCGACTAGGCCGGCCTTGAGAACGCTGCGGCGGCCTGGCGATCCGAAAACCGGCCGCCCGAAACCTGAATCAACCATTGGTCCTCCCCCGGGGGTCCGGGTCGCTGCCGCGCCGGCGCGATCCAGCCCCGCAAATTTTGCAGACCGTACGGCGCCGCCTGTCCGGGGTCAAGGTCGGGGCCGCACCGTCAGATCGGCAGCCGCAGGCGCGCCCGCAGCCCGCCGAGGGGACTGTTCTCCAGCACGATGTCCCCGCCATGGGCGCGGACGATGTCGCGCGCGATGGTCAGGCCGAGCCCGGTGCCGCCGGCGGCACCGGATTCGAAGGGGCGGAATACGCTCTCCCGCCGCTCCGGGGCAATGCCGGGACCATCATCGTCGATCGTGACCTCGACCGCCCGCTCCCCTACCCGCGCGACGGCGAGGGCAACGCGGCTTGCATGCCGGCGCGCATTGTCGACGACGTTGGTGATGGCGCGCCGCATCGCGCCGGGACGCAGCTTCACCATGAGCCCAGACGGGGCGGCCAGATCGACGATGGCGCCAGAGCGGCGGGCGGCCAGCGCGACCTCCTCCACCAGGGCACCGAGATCGACGTCGCTCGCCTGCTCCGTGCCCTCGCCGCGGGCGAAGGCGAGATAGCCGCCGATCATCCGCTCCATTTCCTCGACGTCGGTTGTCATTTCGGCGACCTCCGGGGCGAGATCGTCGTGCACCGGCAGCATCGCCAGCGCCAGGCGCAACCGGGTCAGCGGCGTGCGCAGATCATGCGAGACCCCGGCCAGCATCTCGGTGCGCTGGGCCAGGAAGCGGCGGATCCGCTCCTGCATGCGATTGAACGCGGCCGCGGCCTGGCGGACCTCGAGCGCGCCCTCGGGCTTGATCGGGCCGCGGTCGCGCCCCATCCCGAACGCCTCCGCCGCCACCGCCAGCCGGCGGATGGCGCGCACCTGGTTGCGCATGAACAGCGCGGCGATGAGGAACAGGAGCGCCGCCGAGCCGGCCAGCCAGATGACGAAAAGATAGAGCGTGCCGGTATAGAGGCGCTTGCGCGGCGCCTCGATGTCGAGCACGCCTTCCGGCAGCTGCACCTCGATCAGCACCGATTGCGGATCGGATGCCCAGTCCATCCGGAACGGCAGGCGGATCTTCTCGCTGAGCGCGGCGGCCAGGTCTTCGTCCATCGGCCCGGCCATCTTGCGGCTGCGCAGCGTCTCCAGCCGGGTGCCCGGTTCGAGGCGCATCGCCATGCCGAACTTGTCTGCGGCGAAGGCCAGCACCCAGTCACGCTCCCGCGCATCCGGGGTCCGGCGCAGCAGCTCGACGGTGGCGGCGACTTCCCCGGCGACGGCGGCGGCGAAGCGGCGGGAGACGACGCCGAGATGGCTGCCGTAGAATATTTGCAGCGCCACCGCTTCGAGCAGCACCAGCGGCACCAGGATGATGAGCAGGCTGCGCCCGAGCAGCGAGCGCGGCACCACGCGGCGCCGCGACGCGGGTTCGGGCTTGGCGCGGTGGTCGGTCATCGTCGCGCCGCCGCCTTCACGGACCCGGCTTCAGGACATAGCCGCGGCCGCGCACCGTATGCAGGAATCGCGGCTCGCGCGGGTCCGGCTCCAGCTTGCGGCGCAGGCGCGTCACCTGCACGTCGATGGCGCGCTCACTGGCCTCGTCCATGCCCAGCGCCTGGGCCAGCGCCTCGCGCGAGAGCGCTTCGCCTGGCCGCCGCGCCAGCGCGGTGAGCAGCGCCGCCTCGCCGCCGGTCAGCCGGACGGGGCCGGCGGGGCCGCGTAATTCGCCGCGCTCGACATCGAAGACGAGCGCGCCGAGCAGGATCGGGCCGGAGGGGACGCTCGGCGCCGGCGGCGCGGCGCGGCGAAGGATGGCGCGGATGCGCAGCACCAGCTCGTCCGGCTCGAACGGCTTGGGGAGATAATCGTCGGCACCGGCCTCGAACCCGGCGATGCGATCCTCCGGCGCGCCGCGGGCGGTCAGCAGCAGCACCGGCATCTCGGCCCCCTCGCGGCGCAGCGCCTCGGTGAAACCGAGGCCGCTCTCGCCCGGCATCATCACGTCCATCACCACGAGATCGGGCTGCAGGAAGCGCAGCGTCTCACGCGCCTTGGCGGCATCGTCGGCGGTGCTGACCCGGAAGCCGCGTTCGCCGAGAAAGCGGGCGAGCAGGCGGCGCAAGCGGGCATCGTCATCGACGATCAGGATGTGGGCCTCTTCCGCCATGGCCGCCTCAGGCGCCGCTGCGCGCGGCCAGCGCCGCGACACGGGCCCGATCCAGCGCGGCACGCGCGGCCGGCGTCAGCAGCAACCGCAGCACCCGGCGGAATCCCTCGACGGCACCGCCGCCGGCCTCGCGATAGGCGGCGAGCAGGCGCTCGCGCTGGCGCTCGAACAGAGCACGCTCCAGCGCCAGGCCCGCCTCGGTGAGGCGCAGCAGCCGCTGGCGCCGATCCCTCCGGCCCGCCATCTGCTCGATCAGGCCCTCGCCGTGCAGGGTGGCCAGAACGCGCGCCAGGCTCTGCTTGGTGATGCCGAGCAGGGCGAGCAGATCACCGACGGTGAGGCCGGGCTGACGGGCGATGAAGTGCAGCGCGCGATGATGGGCCCGCCCCAGGCCGTGCTGAGCCAGCAGCGCGTCGACATCCTGGGCGAGCTCGCGCGTGGCGAGCAGCAGCAGATCCTGGGCGAGGCGCAGCTCCTCCTCGCGCAGGAACAGCAGCCCGGCGCCAGCCGCGGGGCTGGCGCCCTGGGTCGCTTGCGAGGACTGGGACTCGACCATCATGACCAGTATAGCCCGAGCCCGGCCGCGCCGGCGACCCGCGCCCGCGCGGTTTCGCTGGCGCCTATCGCGCGACTTGCGCAGAATGGGGCCATGTCCAGGCGAGCACTGGAACTGACGCCGGAGCTGATGCTGCGGGCCTACCGGGCGGGCTTGTTCCCGATGGCGGAGACGCGCCGCGGGGAGAAGCTTTATTGGCTCGACCCCGAGCAGCGTGGCGTTCTGCCGCTGGACCGGTTCCACCTGCCGCGGCGGCTGGCCCGCACGGTGCGGGCCGGTGCGTTCGAGGTCGCGGTCGATCGGGACTTCGCCGCCACCGTCCGCGGCTGCGCGGCGCCCGCCCCGGGGCGGGAAGATACCTGGATCAACCACGATATCGAGCGCCTCTTCCTGGCGCTGCACGCGCTCGGCCACGCCCACTCGGTCGAGTGCCGGGCCGAAGGGCGGCTGGTGGGCGGGCTCTACGGGGTGGCCATCGGCGGCGCGTTCTTTGGCGAGAGCATGTTCAGCCGCGTCACCGACGCCTCCAAGGTGGCGCTGGTCCATCTCGTCGCCCGCCTGAACCTCGGCGGCTATCGCCTGCTCGACACCCAGTTCGTGACGCTGCATCTGGCGCAGTTCGGCGCCGTAGAGATTCCGCGCGAGGACTACAAACGCCGCCTGGCCGAAGCCCTGGCCGCGCCGGCGCGCTGGAGCGATGCGACGCCCGAGGCGCTGGCACAGGCCATCGCGGCGTTGGCATCGGGCTGAGGACGCGCCATATCCCGCCCGTGCCGGTCGTCGGCACGAGCGCGCACAAGGAGTGTTGAATGTCTCGTCCAGTCTCGATCGGCCTCGCCGCCCTGCTGACCGGCCTCGCCGGGGCCGCGCTGGCGGAGGACCACCCGCCGCTCTTGCCGACGCGCGACGTGGCGGTCACCTACAATGTCACCGCCCGCCAGGCGAACGCACCGCATGAGGCGCATCTGTTCTACTCCGCGGCGACACAGAAGATCCGCATGGAAGCCGGCCGGCAGGGCTACGCCATCTTCGACCAGGCGGCCCATCGGCTGACCATGGTCATGCCGCAGCAGCAGATGTACATGGTCAGCCCGATCAGCCCCTCCATGTCGCCGGGCGTGCTGCTCAACGACCGCATGCATTTCGTCCGCAAGGGCACGGACACGGTGGCCGGCCAGCCCTGCACGAACTGGGACGTGACCGGCGATCGCGGCTCGGGCACCGCCTGCGTCACCGCCGACGGCGTGCTGCTGCGCGTCGAGGGCCGGGATCACGATGGCAACAATGCCGGCCTGCTCGCCACCGCCGTGAGCTACGCGGCGCAACCCGCCTCGCTGTTCGAGCCGCCCGCCGACTTCCACAAAATGGACATGCCGGCGGCCATGCCGCCGCAAGCGCCGAAGTAGCCGCTGGAATGCGGGCGCGGTCTCGCCTGTCCGTGCTGTGGCGGGACCGCGCCGGGCGCTTCTCGGCGCTGAAGACGGCGACACTCGTGGCGGTGACGCTGCCGGCGCTGCTGCTCGCGCTGCGCTGGAGCTTCGTCGGGCTCGGCGCGCGGCCGCTGAACGCGGCGATCCACGAGGTCGGGCTCTGGGGGCTGCGCCTGCTGCTGCTCTCGCTGGCCATCTCGCCGGCGCGGGCGGTGTTCGGCTGGGCGCGCGGGTTGCTGATCCGGCGCATGCTCGGCCTCGCGGCGGCGAGCTATATCGCCGCGCATTTCACGCTCTACGCGCTGGACCAGCGATTCCAGCCGCTGCATATCGGCCATGAGATCGTCCACCGCGTCTATCTCGCGATCGGCTTCGCGGCGCTGCTCGGGCTCGCCGCGCTGGCGGCGACCTCCACCGATGCCATGATCCGCCGCCTGCGCCGGCGCTGGAAGCAATTGCATCGTCTGGTCTATGCCGTCGCCGTGCTGGGGCTGCTGCACGGGCTCATGCAGGCGAAGTCCGACATTACCCAGCCGGCGATTCTGGTCGGGTTCTTCGCCTGGGAGATGCTGTTCCGCGCCCTGCCGGCCCGGCGCCAGAGCGCGTCGGCGGTTCTCTTCGCCCTGGCGCTGGCTGCCGCCGTCGCCACCGCAGGGCTCGAGGCCGGCTGGTATGCCGCCGCGACGAACCTGCCCTGGCGGCGAGTGTTGGACGCGAACCTGATGCCCGTCCTCTACGGGCCGCGACCGTCCGCCTGGGTCGGGATGGTGGCGCTGGCGGTGGCGTTGCTCGCCACCGCCAACACGTTCATCAGCCGCCGAGGGCGAGCTGGACCATCCGCACCAGAACCAGCCCCGCTGCGAGGATGAGGTAGCCGCGCAGCGTTCCCAGCCACAGGCGGATCGGGCCGGTCAGGACCAGCTTCGGCAGGCTGGCCAGCGGCTTCATCCGCCAGGTCTCGCGCGGCCCCACCGCCGCCGCGCCGCCGGTCATGCCGCGCAGCGCGATCAGTGCGGCGGCGAGCGCCAGGACACCGCCGACGGCCAGGATCGTCACGATCTGCCCGCCGGTGATGGCGGGGAAGACCGTCGCCGCCGTCAGCACCAGCGAGAGCACGACCAGCGCGGCGATGATCACGCTGGTGAACAGGTTCATCACCCGCCCGTTCACCCACGGGCCAAGCACGGCGCGGTCGTTGCAGAGCAGCAGCAGGAACACGGTGGCACTCGGCAGCAGCACGCCGGCCAGCGCCTGCACCGCCACGGTGAGGAGGCCGAGCGGCATGTTCGGCACCAGCACGAGGGCCGCGGAGCAGCCGACGAGGCCAGCATAGACCAGGTAGAAGGCGCGCGCTTCCCACGGCTTGCGGTGGAGCGAGTGACGCACCGAGAACACGTCGCCCAACGCGTAGGCGGATGAGAGCGAGACCGCGGCCGCGCCGAGCATCGCCGAGACGATCAGGGCGACGGCAAACAGCACGCCGGCCACCCGCCCGGCGACGTGCTCGAGCCCCAGCGCGGTGGCACCGACGTCGGCGAAGGCACCCGCCTCCGGTCGGCCGCCGAACGCGTAGGCACAGACCGCCACGATGGCCACCGCGCCGATGATGACGATGCCGATGCCGAGCCAGAGATCGGCGCGCTCATAGCGGATGAACCGCGGCGTGATGCGCTTGTCGATGACGTAGCTCTGCTGGAAGAAGAGTTGCCAGGGCGCCACCGTCGTGCCGACGATGCCGATGATCAGCAGCATCAGATCCGAGGTCAGCCCGCCATGCGGCAGACCCGGGATGACGAAGTGCCGCGCCACCTCCCCGAGCGGCGGGCCGACCCAGAAGTAGAGCGGCACCAGGGCAAGCGAACCGACGCACAGCGTCAGCGCCAGCCGCTCGAACCGGCGGAAACTGCCGGTGCCGACGGCGATGGTGACGAGGGCTGCGGAGAGCGCGACACCCGGCTTCTCGGGCAGGCCGAGATAGCGCAGCGCCAAGTCGATGCCGACGAACTCGGTGATGATGGTGAGCGCGTTGAGCAGGAACAGGTCGATGACGCTGAAGGCGCCCCAGAAGCGGCCGAACCGCTCCAGGATCAGCCGCGCGTGCCCGACGCCGCTAACCGCGCCGAGACGCAGCACCATTTCCTGATTGACGTAGAGCACGGGAATCAGCAACGCCAACGTCCACAGCAGGGTGTAGCCGTAATTCTGTCCGGCCTGGGCATAGGTCGCGAAGCCGCCGGCATCGTTATCCCCGACCATCACGATCAGGCCGGGGCCGATGATGGCGAGCAACGTCTTGAGCCGCGCCCATACATGGGTGCGCGGGCCGGTATCATGGTGGCGAATGGTGCCGAGGGCCCCGTGGATATCCCCGACATGGGCCTCGTCGAGCACAGCGACGGCCTGGAGTTCGGTCATGGGTCTGCTCCCGTGTGGGATGTGCGCTCTGGATATCAGGGGCGGGCGGCTTGCCAGGAGCAGACCAGCCGGCCCTCGGGGTCGAGGTGCCAGTTGGCGCTCAGGCACGCTGAAGAGCGGCCCTCGGGCAGCAGCGCGTACCGTTCGACGCGAACGGCAGCCTCGGTCCGGCGGAAAACGACCCGGCGGAAAACGGCAAAATCGATGATGGCGGCCATCGGGGCCTCCTGTCACTCAAGCGGTTGGCTTGAGCCCGGAGCGCCCTCGCCGCCCTCAGGTCAGCGCGACTGCGCCGATCCTGCTGGCAAGGAAGGAAAGCCCCGAGCTGGTGACCGGTACCGTGGATTGCCGTGAGACGTCGCGAACGCGACGACTATGGCACTCCGCGGACCCGGAACTAGATCGCGGTTTCATTGCGTCCCTTGCAGTTTGTTGAACCAATCCCGCCGACCCAGCCAGCGGGCCAAGATGCCGGACCCGACATCTCTGTCGTCGAAATAGGCGCCTCACGCCCGCGGCGCAAGCCAAAACTCGCTGCTCGACGCAAGCGGCGCGGGACCGACGAGCTGAAGCGAGCGGCCCCCAGCGGGCCGCCGCTACCAGTGGTGCTCGGTGAAGAATGCGTAGCGGAACAGGCCGAGCACACCCCAGGCATAGCGGCGGCCACCCGCCGAGATATGCTGATAAACGGGCAGCAGGGCGGTGGCATCCACCGAATAGCGCGGGGTGGTGTAGATGATCCCGGGATCCGCGGTCCATAGCTGGCCGCCGGAGCCGGGAACGGTCGCGCCGATCATGCGGTCCTTGTTGGTCGCGGTGTAGTTCGTCTCCAGCGAGGCAAAGACCTCGGCGTTGACATCGCCCTCGAGATTCCGCGGCCAGAGCAGGTAATGAAAGCCGGCATCGGCATAGAAGCTGTCGCCGAATGTATAGCCGGCGGACTGGGCATAGTTTTCATAGCCGACCTGCGCTTCGGCATTCCAGAACAGCTTGCTCCAGGTTGCCGAAATGGCCTCGCGCTGGCCCCAGGCACCGGTGCCTGGCTGCAGGCCGCGCGGCATGGCCGGATTGGCATTGTCCGTCCCGGTGGGGGCAAAAATGCCGAAATAGGGGGCAATACGGAAGGTCGAACCGACGTCATCGACGCTGTACAAAGTGTAGCGCAGTTCCATCAGCGTATCGCCGAGACCGGTGGCGGTACGGTTGGCGGTATGGCCGCCCACGGTCACCGGTGCGGTGTTCGAGACCAGGGTGTGGTCCTGGACGATCACCGTCCAGTCGGGCGAGGCGCCGTAAAGCCCGACCGCAAGCAGGCCGGCGCTCGATGCATTGCCGCTGAAGGTGGTGATTTCGGGTTCGAGCCGCACCACGACATTTCCCGCGGAGACCGGCGAAGCGGAGGGGAAGGTCAGCTGGGCGCGCGCCCGCTCAGCGCCCAGCACCCAGGCCAGCAGGACCAGACAGACGGGGAGACACGCGCGGATCCGGCCGCGGCAGCCATGCGGAGGGCGCATTCAGCGCAGCACCGGCGCGGACTGGCCCGCCTGCACCTTGGGCCGGAAAATCTCGCCCGGCGTATAGGCGGCGTTGACGATGGCGCGGCGCAGTTCGGCATCCGGCACGTCGCCGCCCGGCTTGAGGCGGATATGGGCCATGCCGTGCTGCAGATCGAACCATACCGCTTCGACCGAGGGAATCTGCTTGAGCCGGCGGATCAGGCCGAATTTCGAGAACGGGTAGGTGACGCCCTTCACGATCATCAGGATGTCGTCGTCCGGCGCGGCCTGCGCCGCCATCGCCTCGACATCCGCGTGGGCGGCGGGCGCCCCGGCGAGACCGGCAGCGGACAGGGCCATGACCATTGCCAGGACCGCAGCCCGAGCCGTACGCCGGCCGGACGCCAACGACCCTGCATTCGCAGTTCGGCGCATCGAGTGATCCACCTCCATTGATGACCCTCCAATGTCACATGAAGCCCCGTGGCGGGGCAAGCCTCCCCCCGCCCCCGCGCGTTCACGCGGGCCACCCCTTCACGCAGACGATGTCCTGCGATAAGCCATGACAAGGGAGGAAGCGAGGATGCAAGCGACGATCAAGACGGCCGCAGAACCCGATCCGCCCCCCGCCGAACCCCACCGGGCGCGGCCGGTCCGCCTGCTGCTGCTCCTGCCCTTTGTCGCCATGCTCGCCGTGCCGACATTCAACTTCGCCGAACCCGCCCTGTTCGGCCTGCCCTTCTTCTACTGGTATCAGCTGCTCTGGATCCTGATCTGCAGCGCGCTGATCGGTGTGGTCTACATCGTCGAAGGCGGGAGTGAGCGGCGATGAACTGGACCGCGACGACGATCTTCATCGCATTGTTCCTGTTCGTCACGGCGCTCGGCTTCTTCGCCGCGCAATGGCGCAAGGGGGATCTGGACCTCCTGCATGAATGGGGGCTGGGCGGGCGGCGCTTCGGCACCATGGTCGCCTGGTTCCTGCTCGGCGGCGATCTCTACACCGCCTACACCTTCATCGCCGTGCCGGCGCTGGTGTTCGGCGCCGGGGCGCTCGGCTTCTTTGCCGTGCCCTACACCATCGTCGTCTACCCGATACTCTATGTCGTGTTCCCGCGCCTGTGGGCGGTGGCGCATCGGCACGGCTATGTGACCGCGGCCGACTTCGTCCGCGGCCGCTTCGGCAATCGCTGGCTGGCGCTGGCGGTCGCGGTGACGGGGCTGCTCGCGACCATGCCCTATATCGCGCTGCAACTGGTCGGCATGGAGGTGGTCATCGGCGCGCTCGGTTTCCAGGCCGAGGGGTTCGCCGCCGATCTGCCGTTGATCATCGCCTTCGTCATCCTCGCTGCCTTCACCTATACGAGCGGATTGCGCGCGCCGGCGATGATCGCGGTCGTCAAGGACGTGCTGGTCTACATCACGGTCATCGCGGCGGTCATCGTGGTGCCGATGGAGCTGGGCGGCTACGCGAAGATCTTCGCCGCCGTGCCGGTGGCCAAGCTCACCCTGCCGACGCCGCCGGCCGGTTCGCTGGGCAGCTACAGCGCCTACGCGACGCTCGCCCTCGGTTCGGCCTGCGCGCTGTTTCTCTACCCGCATTCGATCACCGGCGTGCTCTCGTCCAGCGGCGCCGGGGTGATCCGCCGCAACGCCGCCATCCTGCCCGCCTATTCCTTCGTGCTCGGCCTGCTGGCGCTGCTCGGTTTCATGGTTCTGGCCATGGGGGTGGCGCAGAACCCGGCCTATGCCGAAGGCTTCCGCCGCTATGGCAGCAACTATGCCATCCCGGCGCTGTTCCTCGCCGCCTTCCCCTCCTGGTTCGTCGGCGTCGCCTTCGCCGCGGTCGCCATCGGCGCGCTGGTGCCGGCCGCGATCATGTCCATCGCCAGCGCGAATACTTTCACCCGCAACATCTGGCGCGAATTCCTCAACCCCGCCTGCACCGACGCGCAGGAGGCGGGCGTGGCGAAGATCGTCTCGCTCGTGGTCAAGGTCGGGGCGCTGTTCTTCATCATTTTCCTGCCCCAGCAATACGCGATCCAGCTGCAGTTGCTCGGCGGCGTCTGGATCATCCAGACCGGCCCGGCGGTAATGCTGGGGCTGTTCTTCCGCTTCTTCAACGGCTGGGCGCTGCTCGCCGGCTGGGCGGCGGGGATCGTCACCGGCACATGGATGGCGGCGATGCTGAACTTCCGGGCTTCGGTCTATCCGCTGCACGTCCTTGGCATCACCATTCCCGGCTACGCCGCGCTCTATTCCGTGCTCGTCAACGTCGCGGTGGCCGCGGCGCTCTCCGTGCTCTTGAACGCGCTGGCGCCGGACCGGCACCTCGACGTCACGACGGCGGCGGATTACGGCTGAGCGCCGTTTCGGGGGCCGGGGTCTTGGCGGGATAGCGGCACCACGCGGCAGCGACGCAGCGCCAGCATTCGGGCTTTCGCGCCTTGCATACGTGGCGCCCGTGCAGGATCAGCCAGTGATGCGCTTGGTGCAGGAATTCGGCTGGAATGCGCTGCAACAACGCATCTTCCACCGCGCGCACATCGCGCCCGGGCGCCAGGCCGGTGCGGTTGCCGAGACGGAAGATATGCGTATCGACCGCCATGGTCGGCTCGCCGAAGGCGACGTTGAGCACCACGTTGGCGGTCTTGCGCCCGACCCCGGGCAACGCCTCCAGCGCGGCCCGGTCGTGGGGAACCTCCCCGCCATGGCGCTCGATCAGCAGCCGAGACAGGGCGACGACGTTGCGCGCCTTGCCCTGCCAGAGGCCGATCCGCCTGATATGCTCGCCGACCCGCTCGGCGCCGAGGGCAGCCATCGCGGCCGGGGTGGCGGCCGCCGCGAACAGCGTCCGCGTCGCCTGGTTCACCGCCGCATCCGTGGCCTGGGCCGAAAGCACGACCGCGACGAGCAGGGTGAACGGATCGCGATAGGCAAGCTCGCTGCGCGGCGCGGGATTGGCCGCAGCCAGAGCCTCGATGAACCGGCGCACGGCGCGCGCCGTCATCGTCGGCGCGGCGTCTCCCGGCGGGGGCGGCGATCGCATTCTGGCCATGGCGGTTTCTGGCAAGCGCCCCAGATATTGACAAGGGAGCAGATCGCCGTGAGAGGCGATGGAGCGGGGGCACATGCGGAGCCTGTCTCGGGACACGGCGGAGCCGGAGGGGTTGCTGTTCGAGGCCGTCATCACGCCGCATCGCAGCCTGTCGCGCCGTGGCGTCCGAATTCTGGCCGTCGCGCTCGCCATCGCGTTCCTCGGTCCCGGGCTGCTGTTCTGGGCCCTCGGCGCCTGGCCCGTGCTCGGCTTTTCCGGCGTGGAGCTCGGTCTGGCGGCGGTGCTCATCCAGCTCCACGCCCGCTCTTTCCGGCGCAGCGAAATCGTGCTGCTCACCGGCGACGGCGTGTGCATCCAGCGCCGGGACGCCAGCGGACGGCGCACCGAGCGCCACCTCGATCCGGCCTGGCTCCGCGTCGAACTCGAAGACCGGCCGGGCCGGGTTCCCGCACTCATGCTGCGCACGCGCGGCGTCGCCGAGGAGATCGCTGCCAGCCTCGGCGAGACCGAGAAGCGCGACCTCGCCGCAGCTCTGGGCGAGGCGCTGCATCGCTGGCGCAATCCCGTATTCGACAATCCTCAACTGCGCGTTTGATCCGCGCGCGGGGCTCGACGGCAGCCGGCGCGGCGGCTAGCCTGCCGCGCATCCCAGGGACGGAAGGCGGCCATGAGCATCAAAGGGAAGTCCTACATCGTCGGCGCCTATGAGCATCCGACACGCAAGGCGCCCGACAAATCGGTGGCGCAACTCCATGCCGAGGTCGCGGCCGGCGCGCTGGCCGATGCCGGCCTCAGCAAGGAAGACGTGGACGGGTATTTCTGCGCCGGTGACGCCCCCGGCATGGGCCCGATCTCGATGGTGGATTATCTCAACCTGCGTGTCCGCCACGTCGACTCGACCGATACCGGCGGCTCCTCGTACCTCGTGCATGTCGGTCATGCCGCCGAGGCGATCGCGGCTGGCAAGTGCAATGTCGCGCTGATCACCCTCGCCGGACGGCCGCGCAGCGAGGGCATGGCCACCGGCACCGCGCCACGCCAGGGCAACCCGGCGCAACCGGACCTGCAATGGGAATACCCCTACGGCCCCACCGTCGTGAACATGTACGCGATGGTCGCCATGCGGCACATGTACGAGTACGGCACGACGAGCGAGCAACTGGCCTGGATCAAGGTCGCCGCCTCGCATCATGCCCAGTACAACCCCAACGCCATGCTGCGCGACGTGGTGACGGTGGAGGAGGTGGTGAACTCGCCGATGGTCGCGGATCCGCTGCATCGGCTGGATTGCTGCGTCATCAGCGATGGCGGCGGTGCCCTCGTCGTCACCCGGCCGGAGATCGCGAAAAGCCTCAAGCGCCCGCTGGTGAAATTGATCGGCGCCGGCGAGGCGACGAAAGGGCAGATGGGCGGAGCCGTCGACCTCACCTATTCGGCCGCCCGCGTCTCCGGCGCGGCGGCGTTCAACGAGGCTGGGGTCACGCCGGCGGACATCCAGTACGCCTCGATCTATGACAGCTTCACCATCACCGTCCTGGTCCAGCTCGAAGATCTCGGCTTTTGCGAAAAGGGACAGGGAGGGCGCTTCGTCGCCGATGGCAACCTGATCTCGGGCGTCGGCAAGCTGCCCTTCAACACCGACGGGGGCGGATTGTGCAACAACCACCCCGCCAATCGCGGCGGCATGACCAAGGTGATCGAAGCCGTGCGGCAGGTGCGCGGCGAGGCCCATCCGAAGGTGCAGGTCGCCAACTGCACGCTGGCCCTGGCCCACGGCACCGGCGGGCAACTCGGCACGCGGCACGGCAGCGGCACGCTCATCATGGAACGGGAGTGAACCCAATGACCGAACGCACGCTTCCCGCTCCCACCCCCACCCCCGAAACCGAGGCCTTCTGGGCCGCCACGCGAGCCGGAAAATTCCTCGTCAAAACCTGCAAGGAATGCCAGCGCGCGCACTGGTATCCGCGCGCGCTCTGCCCCTTCTGCTTTGCCGACGCGACCGAGTGGCGCGAGGCGTCCGGCAGAGGCCGGATCTATTCCTTCAGCATCATGCGCCGCGCGCCGCAGCCCTACGCCATCGCCTATGTCGAGCTCGCGGAAGGGCCGATGATGATGACCAACATCGTCGGCTGCGACTTCGATGAAATCGCCATCGGCCAGGCGGTGCGCGTGGAGCTGCGCGAGGCCGAAGGCGGCTTCCGGGTGCCGGTGTTTACGCCGGGCTGAATGGGGCAGAGCCCGGTCCGACCTGATGGTTTGATCAGGTCGGAGCTTGCTATACGGAGCCCAGCCCGCCGCTCCGTTCGATGAAGGCGGCCACCTCCGCGGCGCCGAGTCCGGCGCGGATATTGGCGAACAGGAACGGCCGCTCGCCGCGCATGCGCCTGGCGTCGCGCTCCATCACCTCGAGACTGGCGCCGACCAGCGGGGCGAGATCGATCTTGTTGATCACCAGCAGATCGCTGCGCGTGATCCCCGGCCCACCTTTGCGCGGGATCTTGTCGCCGGCGGACACGTCGATGACATAGATCGTCAGATCGGCGAGTTCCGGGCTGAAGGTGGCGGCGAGATTGTCGCCGCCGCTCTCGATCAGGATGAGATCGAGCGCGGGGAAACGGGTCGCGAGATCGGCGACGCCGGCCAGATTGATCGAGGCGTCCTCGCGGATCGCGGTGTGCGGGCAGCCCCCGGTCTCGATCCCGAGGATGCGCTCGGGCGGCAGCGATCCGGCGCGGGTGAGGAACTCGGCGTCCTCCTTGGTGTAGATGTCGTTCGTGATCGCCGCGATCTCGTAGCGGTCGCGGAACTGCCTGCATAGCGCATCCATCAGCGCGGTCTTGCCGGAACCGACGGGACCGCCGACGCCGACGCGCAGCGGGCCGTGCGCAGAACCTGTCATGAGCGGAACAACCTCGTGTACTGGGTTTCGTGCCGCATCGCGGCGATGTCGGACCGGAAGCAGGCGCCGCCGATCGCGTCGAGCGGCGCACCCCGGGTCTCCTCGGCGGCCGCCAGGATCGCGGCTTCGAGCGCTGCGAGCACGCGTAGCCCCGCGCTCTGGCCGAGCGGGATCAGTCGTACGGCCGCGGAGACGAGATTGGCCGCGAAGGCGTGGAGATAGGCGAGCACGGCGTGCTCGGCGTCGATGCCCTCGCGGCCCATCAGCGCGCCGGCAGCGACAGGATAGGCGCCGGCGTAGCTGCCGCCCCAGGGCGCGGCGGCGGCGGCGAAGGCCGTCCCCTGGGCGACGGTTTCCATCTGGCGCTCGCGCGCCGGGGCCGCCGCGCGGGCGAGTTCGGCAATGGCGGCGAGCCTTCCCTCGTCCGCGGCGGCCGCGTGCGCTGCCCGCAGCAGGATCGCGTCGCTGCGTCCGGCGCCGTGCAGAAGGATGGCCTCGACCCAGGCGCGCAGGCCGGCCTCATCGGCGACGTCGCCAACCTCCACCGCCCACTCCAGCCCGTGCGAATAGGCGAAGCCTCCGGTGGGAAAGCCCGGCGAGAACCAGGCGAGCAGGTGCAGCAGCGCGCGTGGCGCGGTCATCGCGGATCAATCATGGTGATGGCCCGGCGTCCCCGCATAGGCGCCGGGCTCGGGATCGAACGGCGCCTCGATCGCATGGGCGTGCCCACCGAGCGCTTCCACCATTCCGCCGATGACGTGGTCGGCCCGCACGCGGAGCCGGCCAGCCAGGAACTGCACCGGCAGGTGGCGATTGCCGAGATGCCACGCGATCCGCAGCAGGACGGACGGGGCCGCATCGATCTCGAGCAATGGCTCCGGCACGGCGACGACGAGGACGATGCTGCCGTCTTCGCACAGCAGCCCGTCGCCATCATGCAGATGCTGCGCGGCGGCGAGATCGAGGAGCAGCTCCCCACCACGCTCGCCACGCAAGAGAATACGGCGCCGATGCCGATGGTCATGGTCGAGCCGCACCCGGTCGGCCGCATCCGCCTGGTTCCAGGTGCCGGCACGAAGGATCTCGGTGGCGCGCATCAGAACAGGAAATAGCGCTGGGCCATCGGCAGCACGGCCGCCGGCTCACAGGTGAGCAGCACGCCATCGGCGCGCACTTCGTAGGTCTCGGCATCGACCTCGATCACCGGCGTGGCGTCGTTGTGGATCATGCTCTTCTTGCCGATCCCCCCACGCGTGTCGGTGACGGCGGCGAGGCGTCGCGAGAGGCCGAGCCGGCGTGCAAGACCCGCTTCCAGGGCGGCCGCGGAGACGAAGGTGACGCAGGATTCCGCCAGCGCGCGCCCGAACGCGGCGAACATCGGGCGGTAATGCACCGGCTGCGGGGTCGGGATCGACGCATTCGGGTCGCCCATCGCCGCCATCACGATGCTGCCGGACTTGATCACGAGATCCGGCTTGACGCCGAAGAAGGCGGGAGACCACAGCACGAGATCCGCCAGCTTCCCCGGCTCGATCGAGCCGATCTCCCGCGCCATGCCCTGCGCGATCGCCGGATTGATGGTGTATTTGGCGATGTAGCGCTTGGCCCGCGCATTGTCGGCCGCGCCGTCGCCCGGCAGCGCGCCACGCTGGGTTTTCATCTTGTGCGCGGTTTGCCAGGTGCGCAGGATCACCTCGCCGACGCGGCCCATGGCCTGGCTGTCGGAAGACATCATCGAGAGTGCGCCGAGATCGTGCAGGATATCCTCCGCGGCGATGGTTTCGCGGCGGATGCGGCTCTCGGCGAAAGCGATGTCCTCCGGGATCGACGCGTCGAGATGGTGGCAGACCATGAGCATGTCGAGATGCTCGTCGAGCGTGTTCACCGTGTAGGGCCGCGTCGGGTTCGTCGAACTCGGCAGAACGTTGGCCAGGCCTGCGACCTTGATGATATCGGGGGCATGCCCGCCACCCGCGCCCTCGGTGTGGAAGGCATGGATCGTGCGGCCCTTGAAGGCGGCGATCGTGTCCTCGACGAAGCCGGATTCGTTCAGCGTGTCGGTGTGGATCATCACCTGCACGTCGAACAGGTCGGCGACCGACAGGCAACAATCGATCGCCGCCGGCGTCGTGCCCCAGTCCTCGTGCAGCTTCAGCGCGGCGGCGCCGGCGCGTACCATCTCCTCCAGCGCCCCCGGTCGGGACGCGTTGCCCTTGCCGGCAAAAGCGAGATTGACCGGCAGCCCCTCCGCGGCCTGGATCATGCGCGCCAGATGGAACGGCCCCGGCGTGCAGGTGGTTGCCGCCGTGCCGGTCGCCGGCCCGGTGCCGCCGCCGACCAGCGTGGTGATGCCCGATGCCAGGGCCTCCTCCACCTGCTGGGGACAGATGAAATGGATGTGGCTGTCGATGCCGCCGGCGGTGAGGATTTTGCCCTCGCCCGCGATCACCTCGGTGCCCGGACCGATGACGATGTCCACGCCAGGCTGCACATCCGGGTTGCCAGCCTTGCCGATCTTGGCGATGCGGCCATGCAGCAGCCCGACATCGGCCTTGACGACGCCCCAATGGTCAAGGATGAGCGCGTTGGTAATGACCGTATCGACGGCGCCCTCCGCCTGGGACGCTTGCGACTGGCCCATGCCGTCGCGGATCACTTTGCCGCCGCCGAACTTCACTTCCTCGCCGTATGTGGTGAGATCGCGTTCGACCTCGATGAACAGGTCGGTATCGGCCAGCCGCACGCGGTCGCCCGTGGTCGGGCCGAACATGTCCGCATAGGCGGAGCGAGGCAGACGGGCCATCGGTTCAGACCTTTCCCATCACGTCGCCGCGAAAGCCCTGCACGGTCCGCGTGCCGCGATAAGGGATCAGCGTCACCTCGCGGCTCTGCCCAGGCTCGAAGCGGATCGCGGTGCCAGCGGGAATGTCGAGCCGCATGCCGCGCGCGGCGGCGCGGTCGAAGCGCAGCGCCGGGTTGGTCTCGGCGAAATGGTAGTGGCTGCCGACCTGGATCGGCCGGTCTCCGGTATTGGCGATGGTCAGCACGGTGCGCGGCAGATCGGCATTGAGCGCGATCTCGCCCGGCGCGGTGAGAATCTCGCCGGGGATCATCGGATCGGCTCGTGCACGGTGACGAGCTTGGTGCCGTCGGGGAATGTCGCCTCGACCTGCACGTCGTGGATCATCTCGGCGATTCCTTCCATCACCTGATTGCGCGTCAGTACATGCGCGCCGGCTTCCATGAGGTCGGCGACGCTCCGCCCGTCGCGTGCGCCCTCGACGACGAAATCCGTGATCAGCGCGATGGCCTCGGGATGATTGAGCTTCACCCCGCGCTCCAGGCGCCGCCGTGCCACCGTGGCGGCCATGGCGATGAGCAGCTTGTCCTTCTCGCGCGGTGTCAGGTTCATCCGCTTCCCCCGGTCAGCACTGCCAGACGCGGGGCAGTTTCCGCTGCCCGCGCAGCGCCTGCAAGCCCGCGATGACGGCCCGGCGCAGCGTCGCCCCGTCGGGCGCGAGAATCCTGGCCACCAGCATCCCGTCCCAGGCCGAAACCCCCGCCTCTGCGTCGCCGAGCGCGTCGCGCAGCGGGCCCGCCGCCGCCGCCGCCTCTGCGGCGACGAACCACAGCGTCGCCAGCGCCGCCGCGCCGGCGGCGACCGCGGGGCGCGCCAGCACATCGGCGATCGGCTCGCCGTGCGCCCCGCCGAGGCGGATCGCGTCGTGGAGCACCAGCCGCCCGTCGCGGACGATGCGCACGCTGTCGGTGAAGCCGCCCGATCGGACCCGTTCGCCGCGCGCGGTGCGGCCGAAAATCACCTGCTCGGCGCCGAGGAAAGACGAATCCGCCGCCAGGCTGACCGAGAGCCGCCGCTGCAGCAGCGCGCCGTCGAACAGGATGGTCTCCTGCGGCAGCCACTCGACGGCGCCGCCGGCGCCGACCGTGATCGTGGTCGCCAGCGCCGCCGGGGCGGAACCCGGCAGCGCGCGATAGACCCGCTCCGCGGCCGGCGTCACCAGGCTCGCGCGCGCACCGGGGCCGAGGGTGACGGCGCTCTCCAGCACGTCGCCGGCGGCGATGCCGCCGGAGCTGTTCATCGTCACCACTTCGGTCCAGCCGCCAGGGTCGGGCCGGGGCATGCGGGCCTTGAGGCAGCCTTCCTGCCGCAACCGGGCGAGCACCGTCCACTCCTCCCGCCGGGCGAGGCCGATCCGCAACCGGCCGCGGGCGCGCTGGAGGGACTCAGACGGAGAGGCGGCGGCGGACATCCTGCGGGTCGAGCTCCGTGTTGCTTCCGTCGAGCACGATCTCGCCGCGGTCCATGACCGCGATGTGCTGGGCGAGGAGATGGGCGAAATCGAAATACTGCTCGACCAGCAGGATGGCCATATCCCCGCGCGCGCGCAACGCCGCGATCACGCGGGCGATATCCTTGATGATGCTCGGCTGGATGCCCTCGGTCGGCTCGTCCATCAGCAGCAGGCGGGGGCGCATGACGAGCGCGCGGGCGATGGCGAGCTGCTGCTGCTGGCCGCCGGAGAGATCACCGCCGCGCCGGTTCAGCATCGTCCTGAGCACCGGGAACAGCTCGAACACGTCCTCCGGCACGCGGCGCGCGCCGCGTGGCAACACCGCGAAGCCGGTCTCGAGATTCTCGCGCACGGTCAGGAGCGGAAAGATGTCGCGCCCCTGGGGCACGATGGCGATGCCACGCCGGGCGCGGTCATAGATCGGCAGGCGCGCGATGTCCGCCCCCTCCCAGCGGATCGCCCCGCGGGTGAGCGGGTGGGCGCCGACGATGGCGCGCAGCAGGCTGGTCTTGCCAACGCCGTTGCGTCCGAGCAGACAGGTGACGGCGCCGATCTCCGCCTTGAGCGAGACGCCGCGCAGTGCGATGGCGGCGCCGTAATGCAGGTCGACGGTTTCCACCGAGAGCATGCGTCAGCGCCCCAGATAGACTTCGATCACGCGTGGATCGGCCGATACATGGTCGATCGAGCCCTCGGACAGCACCGCACCTTCGTGCAGCACGGTGACCTTGACGCCGAGCGCGCGCACGAACGCCATGTCGTGCTCGACCACGACGACGCTGCGCGTGCGGTTGATCTCGCGCAGCAATTCGGCGGTGGCCTCGGTCTCGGCGTCGGTCATGCCGGCGACCGGCTCATCGACGAGGAGAAGCTGCGGCTCCTGCGCGAGCAGCATGCCGATCTCCAGCCATTGCTTCTGGCCGTGCGAAAGGTCCCCGGCGCGGCGGGCGCGGTGCTCGACCAGCCGCGTCGTCGCCAGCACCTCCTCGATACGGGTCCGCTCGTGCGCCGGCGGCCGGCCGAACATCGTGTGCGCCGGGCTGCGGTTCCCGGCCAGCGCCAGCAGCAGATTGTCCCACACCGTGTGCATCTCGAACACGGTCGGCTTCTGGAACTTGCGCCCGATGCCGAGGGCGGCGATATCCGCCTCGTCCAGCTTGGTCAGGTCGGTATGCTCGCGGTAGATCACGTCGCCCTCGTCCGGGCGGGTCTTTCCTGTGATGACGTCCATCATCGTCGTCTTGCCGGCACCGTTGGGCCCGATCACGGCGCGCATCTCGCCGGGATCGAGCACGATGGAGAGGCCATTCAGCGCGCGGAAGCCGTCGAAGCTGACGGTCACGCCGTTGAGATAGAGCAGCGTGTCGGCGACGGTGCCGATCGGTTCGATCATGTCGGCTGCTCCCCGACCGGCAGCGGCTTGGGTACCACGCCGTCGCCTGTGCCACGACGCCGCAGGACACCGAGCACCCCGTTCGGCAGCAGCAGGGTCACGACGACGAACAGACCCCCGAGCGCGTAGAGCCAGAGCTCGGGCAGCGCGCCGGTGAAGTAGGTCTTGCCGAGATTGACCAGCACCGCGCCGAGGATGGCGCCGATCAGCGTGCCGCGCCCGCCGACCGCGACCCAGATCACCGCCTCGATCGAGTTCGCCGGCGAGAATTCCGACGGATTGATGATGCCGACCTGCGGCACGTAGAGCGCGCCGCCGATCGCCGCCATCACGGCGGAGATGACCCAGACCACGAGCTTGTAGGATTCCGGCCGGTAGCCGAGGAAGCGGACACGGCTTTCCGCATCGCGCACCGCGACCAGGACCTTGCCGAAGCGCGAGCGCACCAGCGCGCGGGCGAGAAGGAGCTGGGCGGAGAGGAACGCGGCAGTCAGAACCAGCAAGCCCGCCCGCGTCGCGTCCGCGTGCAGCGGCAGACCGAGAATGTCCTTGAAATCGGTCATCCCGTTATTGCCGCCGAAGCCCATGTCGTTGCGGAAGAAGGCAAGCAGCAGCGCGTAGGTCAGGGCCTGCGTGATGATCGAGAGATAGACACCCGAGACGCGCGAGCGGAACGCGAGGTAGCCGAACACCAATGCCAGCGCGCCGGGCACCAGAAGAACCATCAGGAAGGCGAACCAGAACATGTCGAACCCGTGCCAGTACCAGGGCAGCCGGGTCCAGTTGAGGAACACCATGAAGTCCGGCAGCATGGCGTTGCCATAAACCCCGCGCGTGCCGATCTCGCGCATCAGGTACATGCCAATGGCATAGCCGCCGAGCGCGAAAAATGCCGCGTGGCCCAGGCTGAGGATCCCGGCAAAGCCCCACACCAGATCGACGGCGAGCGCCAGCATCGCGTAGCATAGATATTTCCCGGCCAGGGGCAGCACGAAACTCGGCACGTGCAGCGCCCCATCGGGCGGGGTCGCGAGGTTCAGCGCGGCGATCAGCACAGCGCCGCCGAGCACCGCGACCAGCGTCAACCCGTCGCCGACGGTGATGCGTCTCATGCCTCCACCGCCCGGCCCTTAAGCGGGAACATGCCGCGCGGGCGCCGCTGGATGAAGACGATGAGCAGGACGAGCACGGCGATCTTGCCGAGCACCGCACCAGCGACCGGCTCCAGGAATTTGTTGACGATGCCGAGCGTCAGGGCGCCGAGCGCGGTGCCCCACAGATTGCCGACGCCGCCGAAGACCACCACCATGAAACTGTCGATGATGTAGCTCTGGCCGAGATTGGGCGAGACGTTGTCGATCTGGCTCAGCGCCACGCCGGCGATACCGGCGACGCCGGAGCCGAGCCCGAATGTCAGCGCGTCGATCCACGGCGTGCGGATCCCCATCGCCGCGGCCATGAACCGGTTCTGCGTCACGGCACGCATGCGCAGGCCGAGCGCGGTCCGGCGCAGCGCGAGCATCAGCACCGCGAACACCAGCGCCGCGAAGACGATGATGGTGAGGCGGTTGGCGGTGATCGTCAGGCCACCGAGCGGGAAGGCCCCGCTCATCCACGCCGGCGTGCTCACGTCGCGGTTGCTCGGGCCGAAGATCGAACGCACCCCCTGCTGCAGGATGAGCGAAAGACCCCACGTCGCAAGCAGGGTTTCCAGCGGCCGGCCATAGAGGAAGCGGATCAGGCCGCGCTCGATGGCGATGCCGACGGCGCCGGCGACGAGGAAGGCGGCCGGCACAGCGACAAACAGGCTGGCGCCGAGCAGGCCGGGCGCGTAAGCGCGCATCGCCTCCTGGACGACGAAGGTGGTATAGGCGCCCAGCATCACCATCTCGCCATGCGCCATGTTGATCACGCCCATGACGCCGAAAGTGATGGCGAGCCCGGCGGCGGCGAGCAGCAGCACGGAGCCGAGGGAGAGGCCGTAGAACACGCTCTGTGCGATATCCCAGAGCTGACGCTGCCGTTGGATCGCGGTCAGCGCATCGCGCGCGGCGCTCGTCACCGCCGCCGGCTGGCCGGCGAGGGAGGCGAGCAGGCTGCTGGCTTCGAGATCGCCGCGCGCGCGCAGCACGGCGATGGCGGCGAGCTTGTCGGACTCGCCCGCGGTGCCGCCGGCGAGGATCAGCGCCGCGTGCGCCTGCGCCATCACCGATTTCACCCCAGCGTCCGTCTCCTTGGCGAACGCGCGATCCAACGCCGGCAGCGCGGCTTGATCGCGGCCCTTGAACACGGCCTCGGCGGCGGCGGCGCGCGTGGCCGGATCGGCGGCGAACAGACGCAATCCGCCGAGCGCGCCATCGAGCGCGCGGCGCACCGCGTTGTTCATGCGCACCTCCTTGAGCGCGGCGGCATCGACGCCCGCGGCCGCGGCGCCGCTCAGGGCCTCGCGCAGGCTGCCATCCGCGGCGCGCAGATAGAGCGTGCCGTCTTCGCCGACGCGGAGCTGGCCCGCCTGCAACGCGGAAAGAATCGCGGGTGCGCGGGCATCGCCCGAGATCGACAGGGTCTCGATCGCCGCGCGCATCGCCTCGTAATCATGCGTGGCGAACGCGGCGTAGGGGTCGTCCGCCTGGGCTCGCGCCGCTGCCGGATACAGCAGCGCGAGCAGCAGCAGAACGCGTGCGACGAACGGCGCCATGCCTACTTCGCCGCGCCGCCGCACTTGCCGGTCTTGACGTTGAAATTGCCGCACGAGAGCGGCGCCCGCCAGTCGCCGATGAGATCTTTCGTCTCGGCGACATAGGGCGACCATTCCTGCGCCACCACCAGGCCCGGCGTCTGGGAGACGATGTTGAATTGCCCGTCGCCCTGGATTTCGCCGATCAGCACCGGCTTGGTGATGTGATGGTTGGGCATCATGGCCGAGTAGCCGCCGGAGAGATTAGGCACGCTGATGCCGATCATCGCGTCGATGACCGCGTCGTGATCGGTGCTGGCGGCCTTCTCCACTGCCTTCACCCACATGTTGAACCCGACGAAGTGTGCCTCCATCGGATCGTTGGTGGTGCGCTTCGGATTCTTGATGAACTCGTGCCAGGCTTTGATGAAGCTTTTATTCTCCGCCGTGTCCACGCTCATGAAGTAGTTCCACGCGGCGAGGTGCCCGACCAGCGGCTTCGTATCCATGCCCGCCAGCTCTTCCTCGCCGACGCTGAAGGCGACGACGGGAATGTCCGTGGCCTTCAGACCCTGGTTGCCGAGCTCCTTGTAGAACGGCACGTTGGCGTCGCCGTTGATGGTGGAGACCACCGCCGTCTTCTTGCCGGCCGAGCCGAAAGCCTTGATCTGGGCTACGATGTTCTGCCAGTCGGAATGGCCGAAGGGGGTGTAGTTGATCATGATGTCGGCCGGGGTGACGCCTTTGGCCTTCAGGTAGGCTTCGAGAATCTGGTTGGTGGTGCGCGGATAGACATAGTCGGTGCCGGCGAGCACCCAGCGCTTCACGCCCTCCTCCCGCATCAGATAGTCCACCGCGGGAATGGCCTGCTGGTTCGGCGCCGCTCCGGTGTAGAACACGTTGCGGCTGCATTCCTGGCCCTCGTACTGGACCGGGTAGAACAGGATGCCGTTGAGTTCCTCGAAGACGGGCAGAACCGATTTGCGCGAGACCGAGGTCCAGCAGCCGAACACCGCGGCGCACTTGTCCTGAGCCAGCAGCGCGCGCGCCTTCTCGGCGAAGAGCGGCCAGTTGGAGGCCGGATCGACCACCACCGCCTCGAGCGGCCGGCCGAGCAGGCCGCCCTTCCTGTTCTGCTCGGCGATCAGCATCAGCATGACGTCCTTCAGCGTCGTCTCGCTGATCGCCATCGTGCCGGAGAGCGAGTGCAGCACACCGACCTTGATCGGCGGGCCGGAGGGTGCCTTGGTGGCGGCGGCGGCGCGGCGGACACCGATGACCGGCGCGGCAGTGGCGGCCAGCGCGGCCGCGGCCAGGCCGAGGCCGCCGAGGGCGCGGCGGGTGAGTGAGGGGTCTGGGGAGTCCATGCGGGTTTCCTCGTTGCTGTGCTGGGTTTCGCGGCGGGTGACGTTGGATGTTGAAGCCGACATCGTTCGTAGCAACGACCGTGCCAACCGCGCCGGGCCGCATCACGCGCCCCTGGGCGGGCAGCCCGTATGCCAGCGTCCGCCTTCTGCTTTCTTTTTGACCATAGCAGCGGAAATTGCCCTCCGAGCGCGCACGTGACCGCAAACGAGGCGTGCGAGGGCGCGTCTTGACGGGCGAGCCATGAGGGCGAAGGCTGCGCGCCTGCAACGCGGAAGGGGGGAAGAATGAGTGGACCCGAGACCATGCGCATCATCGCCGCCACCGGGCCGGGCGGGCCGGACGTGCTGGAGCCGGCCACGGCGCCGAGGCCGGTGCCGAAGCCGGACGAGGTGCTGATCCGCGTGCTCGCCGCTGGCGTGAACCGGCCGGATGTGGCGCAGCGCCAGGGCATCTATCCGCCGCCGCCGGGCGCGAGCCCGATCATCGGCCTCGAAGTCGCCGGCGAGGTGGTGGCGATGGGCGCCGCGGTATCCGGCGTCGCCGTGGGCGACCGCCTCACCGCCTTGGCCAATGGCGGCGGCTATGCCGAGTATTGCGCCGTGCCCGCGACCCAGTGCCTGCCCTGGCCGCGCGGCTATGACGCGATCCGGGCCGCGGCGCTGCCGGAGACCTATTTCACCGTCTGGGCCAATCTGTTCGAGATCGGCGGCCTGGCCTCGGGCCAGACCGCGCTGATCCATGGCGGATCGAGCGGCATCGGGCTGACCGCGATCCAGCTCGCCCACGCTTTCGGCGCCACCGCCTACGCCACCGCCGGCAGCGAGGAGAAGTGCGCCGCCTGCGTGCGCCACGGGGCGAGCGCGGCGATCAACTATCGCACGCAGGATTTCGCCGCCGAGATCAAGCGCCTGACCGGGGGAAGCGGCGTCGACGTGGTGCTCGACATGGTCGGCGGCCCCTACGCGCAGCGCAACGTCGCGAGCCTCGCGCCGCGCGGCCGGCTGGTGCTGATCGCCTTCCTCGGCGGGCCGAAGGCGGAGAATTTCGACTTCACCCAGGTGATGACGAAGCGGCTGACCATCACCGGCTCCACCATGCGCCCGCGCAGCGCCGAGGAGAAAGGCGCGCTCGCCGCCAGCCTGCGCGCGAAAGTCTGGCCGCTGCTGGAGGCGGGCCGGGCCGGGCCGGTGATCCATGCCGTCTTCCCGCTCGCCGAGGCGGCGGCGGCGCACCGGCTGATGGAGAGCAGCGCGCATATCGGCAAGATCGTGCTGCGGGTCGCCGATTGAGCCCGACCGCGGGTAGCGCCGCCGCCCGCTCCGATCTGCCGGCGGCGGGGCTGGCGCAGCTCGGCGGGGCGGTGGTGCTGCTGGGCGGCGCCTGGCCGGTGACCAAGCTGGCGATCGCGGCCGGGGCGGACGCGCTGTGGTTCGCGGAGGGACGGGCGACGCTGTCCGCGCTCGCCACCTTCGCCGCGCTCGCCGCCTTCGGGCGGCTGCGCCTGCCGGGCCGGGCCGATCTGCCGGCGCTGCTCGCCGTCGGCCTGTTCCAGCTCGCCGGCTTCTTCGCGCTCGCCCACGCCGCGGTGCGCTACGTGCCGGCGGGGCGGACGGTGATCCTGGTCAACACCACACCGCTCTTCGTCGTGCCGCTGTCGCTGCTGGTGCTGCACGAGGCGATTCCGCCGCGGCGCTGGGTAGCGGTGGTGCTCGGGCTGGCCGGGGTCGTGGCCATGACGGGGCCGTGGGCGATCGACTGGGCGGCGCCGGGTGTGCTGCTCGGCCACGCCTTCCTGCTCGGCGCGGCGGGAGCGTGGTCGGTGGCCATCATCGCCGTGCGGCGCTTTCCGCCACGGCTCTCGATGCTCGAAATCCTGCCCTGGTGCTTCGCGCTCGGCGCGGCGGCGCTGCTGCCGATCGCCTGGCAGCACGATCCGGGGCGATGGACGGCGCCCGCTCTCGGCCTGCTCGGCTTCATCGGCGTCGCCGCCGGACCGCTCGGCACCTGGTGCGTGATGCAGGCGGCGCTGACCTTGCCGGCGATCGTCGCCTCGATCGGCTTCCTGTCGACGCCGGTGGTGGGGCTGCTGATCGCCGCGCTGTGGCTGGGCGAGCGCATCGATGCCGGGCTCGCGATCGGCTCGGCGCTGATCGTCGGCGGCGTCGGCATCGCCGCCTGGCCGCGTGGGGCGCGGCGCGCGTGATCCTGCACGCGGTGGAATCCGGGGCGGGGCCGGCGCTCGTCCTGCTGCACGGGCTGTTCGGCTCGGCGCGCAATTTCGGCACGGTGCAGAAGCGCCTGTCCGCGTCGTTCCGCGTACTGGCGCTCGACCTGCGCAACCATGGCGATAGTCCGCACGCGCCGGGGATGGGCTATCCGGTCCAGGCGCAGGACGTGCTGGCGACGCTGCGCGCGCACGGCGCGCTGCCCTGCGCGCTGCTCGGCCATTCCATGGGCGGCAAGGTGGCGATGCGCCTGGCGCTCGACGAGCCCGAAGCGGTGCGGCGGCTGATCGTCGCCGATATCGCGCCCGCCCCCTACCCGCCCCATCATCACGGCGAGATCGCGGCCCTCACGGCGCTGGCGCTCGCGCCCGGCATGACGCGCGCCGAGGCCGATGCCGCGCTGGCCGGCGCCATCCCCAACGCCGCGGTGCGCGGCTTCCTGCTGCAGAATCTGCGCACCGGGCCGGTGCCATCCTGGCGGCTCGGGCTGCGCGAGATCGACGCGGGCATGGCAGACATCGAGGCCTGGCCGGAGCCGCCCGCCGCCGCCTATGCCGGTCCGACCCTGTTCCTGCGCGGCGAGCGCTCGGACTATGTGCGCGAGGCGCACCGGCCGGCGATCAAGGCGCTGTTCCCGGCCGCGCGGGTGGTGACGCTGAAGGGCGCCGGCCACTGGCTGCACGCCGACGACTTCGCCGGCTTCATGGCAGCGGTCGAGGCCTTCCTGCAGGCCTGACGACCGCTGCGTTGAGCCGAACCCGAATCAGGCCAACCCGGTCGAGGACCGCCGCGAGCGACGGATCATGCCGAGCATGGCGAGGGCGGGGAGCAGGAGGGCGGCGCTGACGGGCTCGGGCACCGTGGCGGCCGGCGTGACCGTGCCTGACCCGGTAAAGCCGGGGTCGACCGAGTAGGTCGCCGCCCCGCTGGTGATGGTGAAGCCGCCGGGGATGAAGCTGTAGCTCGGGGGGCCGTCGCCGCCGAGGCTGGTGATGATCGGCGTCGAGGTGATAAACGAGAGGGTGTAGACATCCGTCTGCAGCAGTCCGGCGATCCCAACGTCAATATTGCTGGTGCCGTTCCCCGTCGAGAATGACACCTCCGCGTTGGTGAACGTCTCGGTCTGGCCGGCGTTGCTGTAGGTGCCCGCGACGCCGCGGATGAGGAAGCCGGGGAACGGGCTCAAGAAACTCGTCGACACCTCGGCGGGGACGGAGAAGGTGATGGTGAAATCCGGCGCCGCGAAGGGCTGCGCCAGCGGGGCCGGCAGCGGCGCGGCATAGACGCCGCCGATGGCGAAGGTGTCGATCGCGGTGCCGACCGCGGTCCCGACGGGGATGGCGACGATGGCGTGGGCGGGGTGGGCGGCGAACCCGGCCAGCGCGGCCAGGGTCGCCAGGGCGGCAAGGCTAAATCTCATGTCGCGCAACTCCTATGGTGCACCGGGGCATGCCGCAGTGGCATGCCGCAGTGACATGCACCGTAAATTTAAACAATTATTAGTAATTTAGCAAGCGCGAAGACGTTTCGCAAGCGAACGGACGCGCGCCGTCTTTTCAGACGGCAGCCGGCGGTGCTGGTGGAAAAGGGCCTCAGACCCGTTCGAGCAGCGCCGCGATCCCCTGGCCGACGCCGATGCACATGGTCGCGATGGCCCGCCTCTGGCCGCGCTCCTCCAGCGCGCTCACCGCAGTCAAGGCGAGCCGCGCGCCCGAGGCGCCGAGCGGGTGGCCGAGGGCGATGGCACCGCCGTTCGGGTTCACCTGCTCGGCATCGTCCGCCAGCCCGAGCTGGCGCAGCACCGCGAGCCCCTGGCTGGCGAAGGCCTCGTTCAGCTCGATGACGTCGATCTCGCCAAGGCCGAAGCCGGTGCGCGCGAGCAGCTTCTGCGTCGCCGGCGCCGGGCCGATGCCCATGATGCGCGGTGGCACCCCGGCCGTGGCCATGGCGACGACGCGGGCGCGCGGCGTCAGCCCATGCCGGCGCACCGCCGCCTCGCTCGCCAGCAGCAGCGCCGCCGCGCCGTCATTCACGCCCGAGGCATTGCCGGCGGTGACGGTGCCGGGGGTGCGGAACGGGGTTTTCAGCTTCGCCAGCCCCTCCAGCGTCGTCTCCGGGCGGGGATGCTCGTCGGTGTCGACCACGGTCTCGCCCTTGCGCGTCTTCAGCACCACGGGGGCGATCTCGCGGGCGAAGAAGCCGCGCTCCTGCGCCGCCTTGCAGCGCTGCTGGCTGCGGAAGGCGAAGGCATCCTGGTCGGCGCGGGAAATCTGAAATTCCTCGGCGACGTTCTCGCCGGTTTCCGGCATCGCGTCGGTGCCGTATTTCACCTTCATCAGGCTGTTGACGAAGCGCCAGCCGATGGTGGTGTCGTAGATCTCGGCGCTGCGGGAGAAGGCCTCGCCGGCCTTGCCCATCACGAAGGGGGCGCGGGTCATGCTCTCGACGCCGCCAGCGAGCACCAGGTCCGCTTCGCCGCAGCGGATCATGCGCGCCGCGGTGCCGACCGCGTCGAGCCCCGAGCCGCACAGCCGGTTGACGGTGGCGGCCGGCACCGAGGCCGGCAGCCCGGCCAGCAGCACGGCCATGCGCCCGACATTGCGGTTATCCTCGCCGGCCTGGTTGGCACAGCCGAAATAGCAATCGTCCAGCGCCTCCCAGTCCACGCCGGCGTTGCGCTCCATCAGCGCCCGGATCGGGTGCGCCGCCAGATCGTCGGCGCGCACGTCCTTCAGCACCCCGGCATAGCGCCCGATCGGCGTGCGCACGAAATCGCAGATATAGGCCTCTGGCATGGCTTTCCTCCCGAAACCGATGGGGCGGCTCAGAACGACAGCGTCGCCGCCTGCACCACCATAGGCCAGGCGCGGATTTCCTGCAGCACCAGCTCCGGCACGTCCTCGTCCACCGAGGCGAGGCAGATCGCATCGCCCCCCGGCGCGGCGCGGCCGAGATGGAAGGTGGCGATGTTGATCCCCGCCTCGGCCAGCTTGGCGCCGAACCGGCCGATGAATCCCGGCTTGTCCTGGTTGGTGACGTAGAGCATGTGGCGGCCGAAATCGGCCTCCACCTTGATGTCCTTGATCTCGACGATGCGCGGGCGCGAGCCGGCGAACAGCGTGCCGGCCACGGCGCGGGTCTGCTGGTCGGTGGTGACGCGCACGCGCACCAGCGTCTGGTACTCGCTCGGCCGGTCGAACACGGTCTCGGCCACGTCGATGCCATGTTCGCGTGCGGCCACCGGGGCGTTGACCATGTTGATCCCCGACATCAGCGGCCCGAGCAGGCCGGCCAGCACCGCCGCCGTCAGCGGCCGGTGGTTGAGCTTCGCCGCTCCGCCCTCGTACTCGATGCTGACGGTGCGCAGCACGCCTTCGCGCGCCTGCGTCATCTGTCCGGCGAACGCGCCGAGCAGGCGGCAGAGCTCCATGTAGGGCTTCAGCCGCGGCGCGTCCTCGGCCGAGAGCGAGGGCATGTTGATCGCGTTCGCCACCGCGCCGGTGAGCAGGAAATCGCTCATCTGCTCCGCCACCTGCAAGGCGACGTTCTCCTGCGCCTCGGCCGTGGAGGCGCCGAGATGCGGCGTGCAGACGACGTTCTCGAGCTCGAACAGCGGGCTGGCCTTGGCCGGCTCGGTCTCGAACACGTCCAGCGCGGCGCCGGCGACATGGCCCGATTGCAGCGCCTCGAGCAGCGCCGCCTCGTCCACCAGCCCGCCGCGGGCGCAGTTGATGATGCGCACGCCGCGCTTCATCCGCGCCAGCGAGTCCCGACCGATGATGTTGCGCGTGCTTTCGGTGAGCGGCGTGTGCAGGGTGATGAAATCGGCCCGCGCGAACAGCGCCTCCAGCTCCACCTTCTCGACGCCGAGATCGACCGCACGCGCGGCGGTGAGGAACGGGTCGTAGGCGAGCACCTTCATCTTCAGTCCGCAGGCGCGGTCGGCGACGATGGAGCCGATATTGCCGCAGCCGATGACGCCGAGCGTCTTGCCGAACAGCTCCACGCCCATGAAGCGGTTCTTCTCCCACTTGCCCGCCTTGGTCGAGGCGGTCGCCTCGGGAATCTGGCGGGCGAGGGCGAACATCAGGGCGATGGCATGCTCGGCGGTGGTGATGGCGTTGCCGTGCGGCGTGTTCATCACCACGACGCCGCGCGCGGTGGCGGATTTCACGTCCACATTGTCGACGCCGATGCCGGCGCGGCCGACGACCTTCAGGTTGTCCGCCGCCTCCAGCAGCTCCTTCGTCACTTTCGAGGCCGAGCGGATGGCGAGCCCGTCATAGCCGCCGATGATCTCGCGCAGCTCGGCCGGGCTGAGGCCGGGGCGAACATCGACCTCGATGCCGCGCGAACGGAAAATCTCGACGGCGGCAGGAGACAGCTTGTCGCTGATCAGAACCTTCGGCATCGCGCTCACTCCGCCGCCTGGGTGGTTGCGTATTCGGCCGCCGTCGCCGCGTGGGCCCAGTCCAGCCAGGGCAGGAGGGCCACGACATCGGCGGTCTCCACCGTCGCCCCGCCCCAGATGCGGATGCCCGGCGGGGCGTCGCGGTAGGAGGCGATGTCGTAGGCGACGCCCTCCTTCTCCAGCCGCGCCGCGAGCTTCTTCGCCGCCTCCGCCTGCGCCTTGCCGTCCAGCCGGGTGAACCAGGGGGCGACGATGCGCAGACAGATCGAGGTGTTCGAGCGCGTGTCCGGCTCCGCGGCGAGGAAATCCACCCAGTCCGTGCGCGCGACCCAGCCGGCGATGGCGGCAAGATTCGCCTCGCTGCGCCCGATCAGCCCATCGAGGCCGCCGATGCGCCCGGCCCAGCGCAGCCCGTCCAGCGCATCCTCGACGGCGAGCATCGAGGGCGTGTTGATGGTCTCGCCGGAAAAGATCCCCTCGATCAGCTTGCCGCCCTTGGTCAGGCGAAAGATTTTCGGCAGCGGCCAGGCCGGCTTGTAGGATTCCAGCCGGGCCACGGCGCGCGGGGAGAGCGCCAGCATGCCATGCGCCGCCTCCCCGCCCAGCACCTTCTGCCAGGACCAGGTGACGACATCGAGCTTGTCCCACGCCAGCCGCATGGCGAAGGCGGCGGAGGTGGCGTCGCAGATGGCCAGCCCCTGCCGGTCGGCTCGGATCCAGTCCGCGTTGGGCACGCGCACGCCGGAGGTGGTGCCGTTCCAGGTGAAGACGACGTCGTGATCGCCATCGACCTCGGCCAGATCGGGCAGGCTTCCATAGGGCGCGCTCAGCACGCGCGCATCGGCGAGCTTCAACTGCTTGAGGATGTCGGTCGCCCAGCCTTCCGAAAAACTCTCGAAGGCGAGCACGTCCACCGGGCGCGCGCCGAGCAGCGACCAGAGCGCGATCTCGACCGCGCCGGTATCGGACGCCGGCACGATGCCGAGCCGCCACTCCGCCGGCATGCCGAGCAGGGCTTTCGAGCGGGTGATGACCTCGTTGAGCCTGGCCTTGCCCTCCTTGGCGCGATGGCTGCGGCCGAGGAAGGCGCCCTTCAGCGCCTCCAGCGTGAAGCCGGGGCGCTTGGCGCAGGGGCCGGAGGAGAAATTGGGGTTGGCCGGTCGGATATCCGGCGTGGCGGCGAGTGCCATGTGCGGCTCTCCCTTTCAGAAGAGAAGCGCCCCGGTGGGGGGGCGTGACCCGCCGCCGGGGATACAGGACGGACCGGCCGCAGGCAAGGGGGTTTCGCTGCGGGGGGTTTGGATTTCGGCTTCCGACCCAGTTTGGACGCTGCGCGGACAACCTCCCCCTCTCAATAGCGGACATCCAACGATTGCCGCTGACTGTCGACTTGTGTCCGTGATAGCCGCGCTTTGCCATAACCCATATCAAATCAGGCGGGGCCTCATCTAATTGGCGGCTTCCGGGTCCTCTTGGGAAGCCGCTGCGTTATCTATGGCTGTGGCCTTGTCGTCTGCCTGGACTTCTTCTGACCCAGCAGCACCGCCCCCAACCTCGGACAACTTTGGAGGACCAGAAGGCAAAAGCACCCGCCAATCTATCGGTAGGTCGGGACTAAATTGCTTTTGGAGATAGTACAGAGTCGGGAAATGCACCGCGTTTACGGCAGAAA
>JAKAZO010000093.1 GCA_021815825.1 Pseudomonadota bacterium | reverse complement strand
CCGGACTGCCGCGACGACACCATCAAGGCGATGCAGGTCGCGCTCAATCTCGGCATGCAGCGCCGCTTCGTGCTGGAGACGCCGCTGATGTGGCGCGACAAGGCGGCGACCTGGGCGCTGGCCGAGCAGCTTGGGGGGGCGGCGCTGGTGGAACTCATCGTCGAGCAGACCCATAGCTGCTATCGCGGCGAACGGGGGACACGCCACGATTGGGGCTATGGCTGCGGCGACTGCCCGGCCTGCACCCTGCGCGCCCAGGGCTGGCGGCGCTGGCGCGCGCGATCCCTAAGCTAGATCGCAGCCCCCGGATCGAACCGGGCGATCAGGTCGTGGATGCGCTGGACGTCCGATTGCTGCATCACGGTGTGGGCGAAGCGCACGCAGGCATCGATCTCCACGCCGCGCACCGCCTGCTTCACCCGCGGCACCGAGGTCGCGTTCATCGAGAAGCTGCGCAGCCCGAGCCCGAGCAGCAGCGGCGTGAGCAGCGGGTTGCCGGCCATCTCGCCGCAGACCGAGACCGGCTTGCGCACGCGCAGCGCCGCCTCGGTGGCGAACTGCACCAGCCGCAGCACCGCCGGGTGCAACGGGTCGTAGAGATCCGCGAGATCGGCGTCCGCGCGGTCGACGGCGAGGGTGTACATGGCCAGGTCGTTGGTGCCGATGGCGAAGAAATCCGCCTCCAGCGCCAGCGCGTCGGCCGACAGCGCCGCACCCGGCGTCTCCACCATGATGCCGAGCGCCGGCAGCGGCTCCGGCAGCCGTTCGCCGCGGCGGCGCAGGCGGCGGACCACCCGCTCCAGCACCTCGCGCGCCGCCCGCACCTCGGCCACCGTCGTCACCATCGGCAGCAGGATGCGCACCGGCCCGGACATGGAAGCGCGCAGGATCGCCGTCAGCTGCAATTCGAACAGATCCACCCGCCGCAACAGCAGGCGGATGCCGCGCAGGCCGAAGGCGGGATTGAGGTCGGGATAGTCCGGCACCAGCCCGGCGGCGCCGAGCGCCTCGATGTCCTTCTCGCTCGACCAGTCGAGCACACGGATGGTCACCGGATCGCCGGCCATCGCCTCGATGATGCCGCGATAGGTTTCGACCAGCGCGGCCTCGTCGGGCAGGCTGTCGCGGTTCATGAACAGGAACTCGCTGCGCAGCAGCCCGATCCCCTGCGCGCCGGCCTGAGCGATCAGCGGCAGCTCCGCCGGAATTTCGAGATTTGCCTGTAATTCAACGCGCTGCCCGCAGCCGGTCTCGGCCGGAAGGCGGCGCAGCCGGGCCAGGCGCTGGCGCTCGCGGGCGTAGGCCGTCACCCCGCGGCGGGCGGCGGCGAGCGTCGCCGGGGCCGGGTTGAGCACCACCTTGCCGCCGCGGCCATCGACGATGGCGATATCGCCCGGCCGCGCCGCCTCGCCGAGACCGTTGGCGCCGAGCACGGCCGGCACGCCGAGCGCGCGCAGCATGATCGCGGTGTGGCCTTCGAGCCCGCCCTCGTCGGTGGCGACCCCGACCAGGCGCGACGGGTCGAGCAGCGCCGCATCGGCCGGCCGCAGCGATTCGCAGATCAGCACCGCCCCGGCGGGAAGATTGGTGAAACTGCGGAACGGCTGGTTCATCAGATTTCGCCGCACCCGCCGGCCGATCTCGCGCACCTCCTCCGCCCGGCGCCGGCGCGAGGCGCGCTCCTCCTTGGAGTGGTTGCCGTCCTCGCCGTTAGGGCCGTCCTCGGGGCCGAGGATCGCCTGCGCGATCGCCTCGCACGCGTCGAACACGGCGGTCTCGGCCGAGACCAGCCCGTTGCTGATGCGCGCGCGCATGTCCTGGGTCAGGCGCGAGCTGCCGAGCATCTGGCCGTAGGCATCGATCAGCGGGCCGATCTCAGCCTGGCTCTCCTCCGGCAGCACTGCCAGGCGCCCGCGCAGCTTGGTGAGCTGGTGGCGGGATTTGGCGATGGCGCGTTCCAGCCGGTTGCGCTCGGCCTCGGCGTCCGCCGCTTGGATCTTGCGCCGCTTGGTCTGCAGCGGCGGCTCGGCGGCGCCGAACACCGGGCCGATGCCGATGCCCTCGGAGACGGCGATGCCGGCGAACACCTGCTCCGCGCGCGCCGCGCCATCGGGCGGGGCAGGGGGCCCGGCCGCCGCCTGCTGGCCTGCCCCCTGGCCTGCCTCCTCGCCCGCGGCTTTCTCGCCAACGCGAGCCGGGGCGCGGCTTCTGGGGCGTGGTGCCGGCGGGTCAGTCCTGTTCATTGAAGCCAGCTTCGATCAGCTGGGTCAGGGCGTCGAGGGCTTCCTTGGCGTCCCACCCTTCGGCGCGCAACTCGAGCGTGCTGCCAAGCCCGGCGCCGAGCATCATCAGGCCCATGATCGAGCGGGCCGGGACCGCGGTGCCATCCTTGATCACTTCCACCGCGGCATCGAACCGTTCGGCCACGCTGACGAACTTCGCCGCCGCGCGGGCATGCAGGCCGCGACGGTTGCAGACGACGACCGAGCGGGTGAGCACCGGCGCGCCGGAGGCGGACCCGGGCGGCGGTTCGCCGCCGGTCTCGCCGCTCATCCGCTGGTGCCGTTCAGGCGCGTCCCGTTCAGCACCGTCGAGGCGGCGGCGATGTATTTCCGCCCCGCCGTCTGGGCGCACTCGACCACCTCGGACAGCGGCTGGGTGGCGCGCACCTTGGCGATCTTGACCAGCATCGGCAGATTGACGCCGGCGATCACCTCGACCCCTTTGCGGTCCATCAGCGAGATGGCGAGGTTGCTCGGGGTGCCGCCGAACATGTCGGTCAGCAGCACGACGCCGTCGCCACGATCGACCGACTCGATGGAGCGCTGGATGTCCGCCCGCCGTCGCTCGATATCGTCGTCCGGCCCGATGCAGACGGTGGCGACGTTGTTCTGGGCGCCGACGACGTGCTCCATCGCCAGCCGGAGCTCTTCAGCCAGGCGCCCGTGGGTCACCAGGACCATGCCGATCATGGGTGTGTCTCAGGCCTCCTGTGCCTGGCGCGGGGAGGATGACGGCCCGCCGGCGGCGCCGGCCGCGAACGGGCCGACGAGCTGCGAGGCCGAACGGGCCATCCCCTGCCCGTCGCGGGCCAGTTCACGATGTGCCCGCGTCACGCGCCAGCCCGCGTCGGAAAGATACGATGAAAGCCTCTCGACAAGATGAACGGACCGGTGCCGGCCGCCGGTGCAGCCGACCGCGATGGTCGCGTATTTCTTGCCCTCCTGCACGAAGCGCGGAAGCAGCAGGACGAGCAGGTCGACGATGCGCTCATAGAAGATGGCGTAGTCCCGGTCCGCTTCGATGTAGGCGCCGACCTCCGGCTCCAGCCCGGTGCGCGAGCGCAGCGCCGGGTCGTAGTGGGGGTTGCGCAGGAAGCGCGCATCCAGCACCAGATCCGCCTCCCGTGGCAAGCCCGCCGGATAGGCGAACGAGATCAGCGAGACGACCAGCCCGCCGCGAGCGGCGTCGCCGCTCTCGGGGCCGAAGCATTGCTCGATCAGCCGCCGCAGCTCCGGCAGCGGCAGATCGGAGGTGTCGATCAGCAGA
Source organism: Pseudomonadota bacterium (assembly GCA_021815825.1). Lineage (GTDB taxonomy): Bacteria > Pseudomonadota > Alphaproteobacteria > Acetobacterales > Acetobacteraceae > JAJZVV01. The sequence continues at coordinate 6,882 of JAKAZO010000093.1, read as the reverse complement.
TCCGCCGCCTGGCGCAGCTCGGCCGTGAGCGCGACCTCGGCGGCGATGCCGTCGGCGACGCGGCTTTCGGGCGCCATCGGGTGGCGCCGCCGGCTCTCGGTGTAGCGGCGCAGCAGCGCCTGCTCCTCGGCCCAGGCGAAGACGAGCTCCGGGCGCAGGTCCGGTGCCGCGCGCAGCCGCTCGAGCGTCGCCAGCACCGAAGCGGCGTCGAAGCCGCGGGTGCGGGCATCGACGCCGATGGCCAGCTTGTCCTCGCCGCGCGCGATCATCTCCTCGAGCATCGCCAGCGGCACGTTGTCGATCGCCTCGTAGCCGAGATCCTCCAGCGCGCGCAGAATCGAGGAATGGCCCGCGCCCGAGAGTCCGCTGACGAACACAATGCGCCGGCGCGGGGTCATGGCGCGAAACAGCCGGCCGCGGCGGTGCGGCGTCCCAGCGCGCAGTCCAGCGCCAGCGCGATGCGCGACGGGGCGGAGGCGGTGAACGGGTCCAGCCGCAGCAGCGGCAGTCCCGACCCGGCCTCGGTTTCAGGCTGCGGCAGCCGCGGCGGCGGCGCGGAGTCCAGCGCCACGGCCAGCGCCAGGCGGGTGCGCTGGCGGTAGGGCAGGTGGACGAGGCCGAGCCCGCGCACCTCCAACAGCCCGGCCAGCGCCGCCGGCGCCGCCGCCTCGCCATCCTCGATCAGCACCTGATCGTCGGCGACCAGGGCGAAGCCGTGATCCAGCAGCCGCAGCGCCAGGTCGGACTTGCCCGCCCCGGGTCGCCCGAGAAGCAGAACGCCGGCGCCATCCCGGTCGACGCAGCTGGCATGGATCTGGCACTTGCCCTGCATGGGCGCGCACTCTGGCTGGATCCGTGCGCCGATGAAAGCGTCTTGTGGTTGCATCGGTCCCATGCGACCGTCCCGTCGTCCGAGAACGGGGAGGCTCCCATGACCATGGCGATGGACGAGGCCCCCGTGCTGGTGGCGATCGACGCCCGTGGCGTCGCGACCGTGACCCTCAACCGCCCGGCCCGCGGCAACGCCTATGACGAGGCCATGCTGGCCGCCCTCATCGACGGGCTCGGGCCCCTGGCCGCGAACGACTCCGTCCGCGCCGTGGTGATCCGCGGCGCCGGGCGGCATTTCCAGGCCGGCGCCGATATCGACTGGCTCGCCCGCGCCGCCGACTATCCGCCCGAGCGGGCCTTCGCCGCCTCGATGGCCACCACGCGCGCCATGCAGCGGCTCAACGAGTTGCCCAAGCCTACGATCGCGTTGGTTCATGGCGCCTGTTTCGGCGGCGGTATCGGTCTGGTCTGCTGTGTCGATATCGCTCTGGCGACGCCGGCGGCTCTGTTCGGCCTGACCGAGGTGCGGGTCGGCGTCGCGCCGAGTCCGATCTCAACCCACATGGTGCAGGCGATGGGGCTGCGCCATACCCGCCGCTATGCGCTGACCGGGGAGCGGTTCGGCGCCGCGGAGGCGTTGCGCATCGGCCTGGTTCACGAGGTCCTCGCCGCCGAGCAGATCGAGCCCCGGCTGGAGGCGATTCTCGACGAGCTGGCGCGCTCCGCCCCGGGGGCGATCGCCGTCACCAAGCGCTCCTTCCTCGAAGCCAACGGCCTCACCCTCGATGAGCGGGCGATGGCGATGCTGGCGCATGAGAGCTGGATGCAGCGCGGCTCCGCCGAGGGCCACGAGGGCACCGCCGCGTTCCGCGCCGGGCGCCCGCCCGCCTGGTACCGGCCGGCGCCATGACCCGCCAGCACATCACCTCGGGCAGCCATTTCGAGGCCGAGATCGGCTTCAGCCGCGCCGTCGTCGTCGATGGCTGGGTCTTCGTCTCCGGCACCACCGGCTATGACTACGCCGCCATGACCATCGCGCCCGAGATCGTCGCCCAGTGCCGCCAGGCGCTGATCAATATCCGCACCACCCTGGAAGCCGCCGGCGCCGGCTTCGCGGACGTCGTGCGCGTGCGCTACATCCTGCGCGCCGGCGAGGAATTCCCGCTGGTGCTGGACATGCTGCGCGCCGCCTTCGGCCCGGCGCGGCCGGCGGCGACGATGATCGTCGCCGGGCTCGCCGATCCGGCGATGCGCATCGAGATCGAGGTCACCGCGCGCCTGCCCGGCGTCGGCGATCATCGCGGCGCGGCGGCTCATTCGCCGCCGTAGGCGCGCGCGATCCACGCGCCGAGCGTCTCGCCGGCCGGCGCGAAGCCGAGTTCGGCGCGGGCGCGCGGGCCGCGCACGCGGCTGTTGGACCCATAGCTGAACATCGCCCGCGTATAGCCGAGTTCGGCCACGGCCTCGGCGATCGGCCAAGGCTCCGGCGGCGCCAGGCCGAGCGCGGCGCCGAGCGCTGCGGTGAGGTCGTGGAACGAGGCCTCGCCGCTCTCGACGAAAAAGAAGCCGCTGGCACCCCGCTCCAGCGCGGCGAGATAGAGCGCGGCGACGTCGCCGATATGGACGTTGGACCAGATGTTGCGCCCGTGCCCGACATGGCGCGGCCGGCCATGGCGGCGGGCGATGGCGGCCAGCGTCGGCACCTGCACGCTCTCCGCCGCGATGCCGAGCCCGGTGCCGTAGATCAGCGTGTTGCACAGCACCGAAGCGCGCACCCCGCGCTCCGCCGCGTCCAGCACCAGCCGGTCGATCGCCACCCGCGCCGCCTTCTCCGCCACCGGCGTGAACCGGCCCGGCAGATCGAACACGTGGTCGTCATGGACGAGGTCGGACGCCTCGCCGGCGGCGCTGTCGGCCATGATCGAGCTGCCGGAGGTGTGGATCAGCGCCCGCCCACTGCCGGCGAGGGCGGTGATGAGGGTTTCGGCGGCGCCACGATGGTCCGAATCGGCGGCGTTGATCACCGCGTCCGCCGCCCGCGCCTCGGCGGTGAGCAGGGGCGCGTCGTCGAGGCTGCCGATCACCGGCGCGATGCCCAGCCGGGCGAGCCCGCCGGCCTTGGCCGCATCCCGCGTCAGGCCGCGCACGGCGTGCCCGGCCGTGACCAGGAGGCGGGCCACGGAGCCGCCGATGTAGCCGCTGGCGCCGGTGACGAAAACTTTCATGATCAGCAGACTATGGCTGGTTTCAGAGCGAATCGATGACCGTCTTGAGCCGCGCGCGCACGGTCTCGGCGACCGCCGCGAGGCCGGGATTCCGCACCGCCTGCATCGAGGCGACCGGATCCACCGCGGCGACCTCGGTGCGCCCCGGCGCCAGCTCCTGGACGATGACGTTGCAGGGCAGCATGGTGCCGATCTTGTCCTCCGCCGACAGCGCCTGATGCGCGAGCCCTGGGTTGCAGGCGCCGAGGATGCGGTAGGGATGGAAATCGACGCCGATCTTCGCCTTCAGCGTGGCCGCGATGTCGATCTCGGAGACGAGGCCGAACTGCTCGGCCTTGAGCGCCTCGATGGTGCGCGCCACCGCCTGGTCGAACGGCATCGGCAGGGTTTTGGCGAAATAATAGCTCATGGAGCGGGCTCCTCGTTCGTCTCGCCTCTTGTGCCGGCCTGGCGCGGCCGGCCGCGGGCGTCGGGAGGCTACCGGAGAACGGGAGTGGCGTCGATCGGTCCGATCGCGGCAGTGCGTGTCGGTCCGATCGCGGGGAGGGAGAGCGCGGCGGAGCGAAGGGCGAAAAAAACGGCGGCTCCGGGTCGGAGCCGCCGTCATGAGGTGGCCCGCCACGGCGGCAGCGCGCCGCCGGACGAGGCGATTCCGGGAGGAAACGTGAAGCCGGCGACGACACCGGGCTCCGTGACGTAGTCTGCGCCGTGCATATTGACGGATGGTTAGCCCGCGGCCCGGAGTCTCGGCCCGGCGGGCAGGGAGAGACCGGATGGACGCACCGATCCCGCGCCGTGGCCCGCTCGTCGGGCTGAAGGTGCTCGAACTCGGCCACTACGTCGCCGCCCCGTTCTGCACCCGGCTGCTCGCCGATCTCGGCGCCGAGGTGGTGAAGGTGGAGCCGCCGGGCGGGGACCCGGTGCGCGGCTGGGGCGCGCAGCGGGACGGGCACGCGGTCTGGTTCAGCATCCATGGCCGCAACAAGCTGTCGGTGACGCTGGACCTCAAGCGCGACCGCGCCACCGCGCTCCGGCTCGCCGCGCGGGCGGACGTGCTGGTGGAGAATTTCCGCCCCGGCCAGCTCGAAAAGCTCGGCCTCGGCCCCGATGCGCTGCGGGCGGCCAACCCGCGCCTGGTGATCGCCCGCATCTCCGGCTACGGCCAGGACGGACCCTATCGCGACAAGCCCGCCTTCGGCGCCATCGGCGAGGCGATGGGCGGCATCCGCCATCTCACCGCCTATCCCGGTGAGGCCGCATTGCCGCCGCCGCGCTGCGGCATCTCCATCGGCGACGATCTGGCCGGGATGTACGCCGCGCTCGGCATCCTCGCCGCGGTCTATCAGCGCGACGTCGCCGGCAGCGGGCGGGGGCGGGTGATCGATGTCAGCCTGGTCGACGCGATTTTCAGCCTGATGGAGGGCATGCTGCCGGAATACGCGCTCGATGGCCGCATCCGCCAGCCGCAGGGGGCGGCGATCGCCTCCGCCGCGCCGACCAACACCTATCGCTGCGCCGACGGCAAATGGCTATGTATCGCAGGTAATTCAGACCCGATCTTCCAGCGTCTCATGAAGGTGATCGGGCGTGAGGACCTGGCCGCCGAGCCGCGCTTCGCCAGCAATGCCGGGCGCTGCGCCGAGGCGGCCGAGCTGGACGCGGCGATCGGCGCCTGGACGCGCGGGCTGAGCGCGCGGGAGGCGGAGGCGGTGCTGGAGCGCGCCGAGGTGCCGGCCTCGCGGCTCTACGACATCGCCGACTGCGTCGCCGACCCGCATTTCCGCGCCCGCGGCGCGGTGCTGGAGATCGAGGACCCGCTGATCGGGCGCACGCTGCATCCCGGCCCGGCGATGCGCTTCGACGGCGATCGGCCGGAGGAGGTCGTCGCCTGGACCGGGCCGGCGGCCGGCGCGCACACCGGGTACGTGCTCGGCACGCTGCTCGGCGCGGCCGCCGCCGACGCGGGGAGGGGGGGCTGAGGCACGCGCGCGCCTGGCGCTGGCTGCTGATCCTGGCGCTGGCGGTGCTCGCCGCCTGCGCCGGGCCGGCGCCGCCGCCCGCGCCGGCGCCGGCGGGCGCGAGCTGGCGGGTCGGGCGGCTGGATTGCGTTCCCTTCGCCCGCCGCATCACCGGTGTCGCGCTCAGCGGCGACAGCGACAGCTGGTGGCGCAGCGCCGCCGGCCGCTATGGCGAGAGCCGCCGGCCGGCGGAGGGCGCGCTGCTGGTGTTCCGTCGCACGAGGCACCTGCCGCGCGGGCATGTCGCGGTGGTCTCGCGCGTTCTCACCACGCGCCAGATTCTGGTCACGCACGCCAACTGGGTGCATGGCGAGGTCAGTCTGGACCAGCCGGTGGAGGATGTGTCGGCGGCCAATGACTGGAGCGCCGTGCGGGTGTGGTGGCCGCCGCTGGGCCGGCTGGGCGAGACGGTGTTCGCGACCTACGGCTTCATTCTGCCGGATCCGGCGCCGACGCGGGCGGCGATCCTGGCCCGGGCGCCGGGCGCGGCCGCGGCGGTGCGGGAATGATGCGCCGGCGCGGCGGACGCGGGGCGCGCGCTTGACATGGCCGGCCGTTGGGCGAAAGTCATTGCATCTGGCGCGGCCTCGGTCCAAGTCCATGGTCCGGGAACACCCCCGGCTTCGGAGGAACGATGGGTAGCTTAAGCATCTGGCATTGGCTGGTCGTGCTCATGGTCGTGCTGCTGTTGTTCGGCGGCGGCAAGGTGAGCGGGCTGATGGGCGATTTCGCGAAGGGTATCAAGGCCTTCAAGAAGAACATGGCGGACGAGCCGGACGCTTCGATGGAAGCCTCCGGCGAGCGTCCGGCCGGCTCGATCAGCGGCCCCGGCGCGACCGCGGCGAACAAGACGACCCAGGGCACCCCCGCCGCGCATTCGGGCTGACCGGATCGAGGCGGTCCCGGCCGGGGGTTGAACCCCGCGATCGCGCGGCGTTCCGCCGTGGCTACAGCCTGGGCGCGTAGAGACCCGAGTTTTCCACAACTTTTCGTCGTCCGCCCCGTTGAGCGACTCGGTCGACCTACTGTATGTAGTGGTCGGTTTCGGTGGAGGACCACGATATGGAGTGGACCGAGGAAGTCATCGGGAGTCTGCGCGCCTTCTGGTCGGAAGGCCTGCCGACGGCGGAGATCGGCCGCCGGCTCGGTCTCTCGAAGAATGCGGTGATCGGCAAGGCGCACCGGCTGGAGCTGCCGGCGCGGCCGTCGCCGATCCGGCGGCCGGCCGAGCGGGCCGCCGCAGCGCCCCGGCGCCGCAGCGCCGCGATCGCGCTGCCGCCGGCCTCGGTGCTGGGCAGCGCGCCGGAGCTGGCGTCAAACCCGGCGTCAACCCCCGCTGGGGGCCAGGCGATCAAGCGGGCGGGCTTGCCGGCCACTGGCCAGCGCCCGATCGAGCCGCCGCGTCCCGCTGCCGCGCAATCCGCTGCCGCGCGATCGGGCGTCCCACACTCCGGCGCACCCCAATCCGGCGCATCCCCATCTGGCGCAGCCCAAGTCGTGATGGCGGCGTCCGTCTCTGCGCCATCAGCGTTGGCCGCGGCGGCGCCGCCGGGCGGCGCGCGGCCGGCGGCGCGGATGCGCCCGGTCGAAGTCAGCCACCCGACGCCGCGCTCGGCGCGCCTGGTGGCCTGCTGCTGGCCGATCGGCGACCCCGGTACCAAGGATTTCCGCTTCTGTGACGCCGCTTCGGTGCCCGGCAAGCCGTACTGCGCCGAGCACGCGCAGGTGGCCTATGTGAAGGTCCGGGACCGGCGCGAGGAAGCCGCCTGAGCGGTGGCCCGCCCGCCCCGTCGCCGCCGTTCCTGGTG
>JAKAZO010000014.1:36975-44626 GCA_021815825.1 Pseudomonadota bacterium | reverse complement strand
GAACCCGGGCCCCTGCCTCATGCGGCGCGCGGCAACGGTGCGGCACATCGCCGGTGTCTAGCGTGATGATTTAGAAATTCCTATACGAATTTCTGAATCTGAATTACGCTAGATTCAATATGTTAGGGGGCCGCTTACCCCAGAAATTCGGATGCGAATCTCTGGGGCGGGACCCTAGCCTTCGGCATCGGATCGCTACAGCGCGCGCCTTCACCGCCGCCCAGACCGGGGCGGTCGGGCCAAAGAGGCGGGGTCAGCGCAGGCGCCGGTCCGGCGCGTCGGCGGTGCGGTCTTCGGCCGGCGGCGCTTCGGCGACCTCGTCCTCGCTGCGTCCGGCCGCCAGCGTCGTCTGGCTTCCGGCGGGACGATTGTAGATGAAGCCGTAGGTCGGATAGGTGCTGCCGAGTGTCGCGCCATGGCCGAGTGCGACGCGGACCGCCGTCCAGTCATTGGCCGCAGACACATCGGCGACGAGGATGTTGCGCGAGACACCGGACCCGGCCCAATGAGCGTGGTCGATTTCGATCTCGCGTGAGTTGATCACCCGCGTGACGACCGCGACATGGCCCAGGCGCATGGTCGAATTGGCTCGGAAATTGAGGATGCTGCCGGGCTCGGGCGCATGGCCGCGGGCATAAACGCCCTCCGCCTCGTCCCACCAGATGGCGGCATTGCCCTTGAGCGCGATGCCGGATTCGGCGCGCGCGAAGGGTACGCACTGCAGCACCGGGCGGTTGGAGGCGAGATGCACCAGGCCATGGCGACCATGGTAACCGGCCAGCCGCACACCATGACGACCCGCCGGCGCATCCGCGGCCAGGGCGGACCTCATGCCATCAGCGCGACGATGGCTGCGGGCGGAAACAGGATGTGCCGATGCCGAGTGCGCGGCCCGGGTTGGATGGTGTGACGCTGATATGGAGTCGGCCTGTGTCGTAGTGGCAAGGGCTGAAGCCGCATGCATCGAGAGAGTTGCGCTCAGCAGTGACCCGATCAACACGAGTCTCCGCTTGTCCGCCCTCCGATCCTGCATGCCGCACTCCTTTTTTCCCACCCGCGTATGGCAATTCTGGTAGCAGCAGGGTTGCAGGAATGACAACCCTCGCCCGGCACCCACGGTTGCGGACGGGGCGCTTTTGCCACCGAACCCCTGTGGATGAACCACGAAATGCCGACACAAGTCCTAACCGGGCGTAAATCAGCCCGATTCGGCCCCGATCCGGCCGGCTCTTGCGGACCGCCGAATCCGCCTTCAGGCTCGGAACGGCAGCAACAGGGGACGCACAGATGGACGGATTTCTCCCTTATGGAGCCGGTGCCTATGCCGAAGGCCGCATGCTGGCCGCCAGCGAAGGGCCGGTCGGGCTGATCCGGATCAATCAGCCGGAGAAGCACAACGCCATGTCGGTGGCGATGTGGCAGGGGTTGGCCGAGATTCTCGACCTTTTCGAACGCGATTCGGCGATCCGCGCGGTGCTTTTGACCGGGGCAGGGGGGCGGGCCTTCTGCTCGGGGGCCGATATCAGCCAATTCGAGGCGGAGCGGTCCGACGCCAACGCGCAGCAGGACTATGAGCGGCGGACCCGTGCCGGTCGCCTCCGCCTCGGCGGCTTCCAAAAGCCGGTGATCGCCGCGATCTCCGGCTATTGCCTCGGGGGCGGGCTGGCGCTGGCGATGCATGCCGACCTGCGCCTCGCCGATGCGACCGCGACCTTCGGGATTCCCGCCGCCCGCCTCGGCATCGCGTATGCTTTTCCGCTGGTGCAGAAGCTGGTCGGCCTGGTCGGACCGGGGCAGGCGCGCCGTCTTCTCTATGGTGGCGAGCGGTTCGACGCCGCCGAGGCGCTGCGGATCGGGCTCATCGAGCAGCTCGTGACCGATGGAGCGCTGGACGCGGCGGCCCGCGACCTCGCCCGCCGTATCGGCGGCAACGCGCCGCTCTCGGTTCGTGCTGCGAAGCTCGCCGTCGACGCCGCGGAACTCGATTCGGCGCGGCGCGACGAGGCCGCTGTGGAGCGCGCGATCGCGGCCTGTTTCGATAGCGACGATTATCGCGAGGGCCGCGCCGCCTTCGCGGCCAAACGTCCTCCCCGCTTCGTCGGGCGCTGAACGCGCGGCATGCCGGATAGAGCAACCTCCGAAGCGTCAAATCGTTCCAGAGCGTGATGACTGCAGGTGGAAGCGCCGCAGGTCTGAGTGACGCGATCAAACAGAGAGCTGGAGTGGAGTGGCTGAGCGAAAGCGGTGCCATCCCACTCGAGTGTCACGATCCAGAAATTCCTGTACAAATTTCTGAATCTGAATCACACTAGATTCAATACGTTAGTGGCCCGCTTGCCGCCGAAATTCGCATGCGAATTTCTGGGGCTAGAGCACGACCGTCCGACCCGATGGTTCCATCAGGGCGGACGGTGCTCCAGGTCCTGCTGAAGCGGGGTCCGCGCCGGACGACGCGCGAGCCGCGCTGCGGCCTGCGGTCGCAGCGGCCGAGATTTGTGGCCCGCTTCGTCCTCACCGCTTCCAGAAAAAATTCCCAGAAATGATTCGACCCGAGGACGTCAGTCGGAACGCGGCGGCTCTGAGCGCGGGCTCCTTTCGCGCGATCTCGGGACAATCCGTGGCTGCGTCCACGGCCGGAATCTCCCTCGGCGCGCGGTAAAATTACGCGACCCCCATATTGAAACTTTAACGGACTCTTTATTTTGCACAAAGTTTGGAGAAATGATAACCGTTCCTCAACCCACACGCGAGGTTGTGTCATGCGATTGCACGTCTCTGCTCTCCGTTCGTGCATCCTCCCGGCCGCACTCGCGGCCCTGCCGGCTGCTGCCTGGGCGTCTCCAATGTTGAGCTTCTCCTCCACACAGGAGGGAGTCGTCGTCCCGCCAGCAGGCGTCTCGCTCGCAACCCTGGTGCCGATGACGCTGGGCACCGCCCCGCTCAGCTTTGCCAACGGGGTCTCGGTCAGTTTCGCGAATGGCGCCCAGGTCGTGAACGGCGACAAAGGCGGGCAGTACGCCATGCCGATCCAGGCCAATGGGCAGGCCTACACAGGCAACTACTATTCCACCGAACTCGGCTCGATCAGCTTCCACTTCGCCAGCACACAGACCTATCTCGGTCTGCTCTGGGGCTCGCTGGACAGCGGGTCGAACGGCAACGTGCTCACCTTCTACAAGAGCGGTGTGCAGGTCGGGCGCGTCACCGGCGCCGACATGCTCGCGCTCGCCGGCAGCTCGGTGCACGGCTTCACGAGCGGCTATCAGGGATTCGGCGGCAGCTTCTTCCTGAACGTCTATGGCGTGAACGGCGGTGGCTTCGACGCCATGACCGCGACCAGCCTGATGCCGTCGTTCGAGTTCGCCGCTGTCACCGTCGACCCGCCAAGTCCGGTGCCCGAGCCCGCCTCTGTCGCGCCGCTGGCGGTGGGCCTGCTCGCCCTCGCCGGGCTACTGGTTCGCCGACGCACGCCGCGCCGGATGGCCCCGGCCGCCTGACGGGAGTCTCGGCGGACCGATCCTCGGCTTCGCGTCAGTTCCGCGCGGCGCGCCGGCTCCGCCGGGGTGGCAGCGCCGGCGCGCCGAGCTGCTCGCGGAGAGTTCTCAGGTAGGCGGCCTGCCGCTGCCGCAATCGAGCGTCCGCCCCAACCCGGGCCGCCGCCAGCGTCTGCAGCCGCGCCACCTCCTCGATATGGCGTTGCGCGGGCAGCCGACCCGTCACGCTGGCGGCGTGGCGCCGGTGGATGTTCAGCGGAGCGGCGACGTAGGCAACCTGGCAGGGCGAACCGCCGGTCAACGCCTCCAGGTAAAGGCGCCAGTCTCCGGCGAGGCGATACTCCGCCAGCTCGTCCCCGCACCGATCCAGCGCCGCACAGAGCGCCTCGCGGCGCCAGAGGACAGCGGACACATTGAGGATCAGGTTCCGCTCGGCCAGGAACCGGCGGGCGAAGTCAGCGCCGTCGAAGACCGTGTCGGCGCTGAGAGCCCCCGGTCCCGCCGCCTCGGCATAATAGGCCTGGTAGCTGGGCCAGAGGGGGCGTCCCTCGTCATCGATGGCGCGGCTGTCGGCGAAGGCGAAGGCCGCGGAGGGCGCGGCGGCAAGCGAGGCGGTCAGATGGGCGAGAAAATCCGGCGCGGCGGCGTCATCGGATTCGGCGATCCAGACATAGTCGCCGCGCGCGCGTGCGGCCGCACGGCGCCACTGGCCGAAGGCGGAGCCGGAATTGCGCGCCGCGACCTCGATCAGGAGCTCCCGCTCCGCGGCCGCCGCACTCGCGCGGGCCTGCGCGACGCTTGCGTCGTCGGAGGCATCGTCGAACAGGACCACCTCGCGCACCGGATGGGTCTGCCCCCATACCGAGGCCAGCCGCGCCGGCAGGTAGGCGGCGTGGTTGTAGCTTGGAATCACCACCGAGACGCGGGTCCAGCCAGGATCGGCGAGGCCCAGCAGGGTCTCCGCGTAGGCGCCGAAATCATGGCCCGCGCGTGTCACGGCGGCCAGCCGAGCCCGCTCCCGCATGGAGATCGCATGCCCACGGCGGCGGCGCACGGTCTCGGCCATCGCCTCGGTGTTCGCCATGCTCACCACCTGGCCGGCGCGATGGCGGCGGATCAGTTCCGGGATGCCGCCGCTGCCCTCGAACGCGACCACCGGCGTGCCGACGGCGAGCGCCTCCAGCGCGACCGAGGGTAGCGGATCCTCGCGCGAGGTCAGCAGCAAGACGTCCGCAGCCGACAGCCAGCCGCCGACATCCTCGGTCCATCCCGGCAGGATCAGCCGCCCGACCGCGCGCAGCGCCTCGATCTCGGGCGCGAGATAGGCCTGCACCGTCGGGTCGATCGCGCCGATCCAAGTGAAGCGCAGCCCCGGCTCTGCCTGCAGCCGCCGCACGATCTGGAGGAAAAGATCGAACCCCTTGCGCAGGTCGGCGTATCCGACGCCGATCGCGAGCACGCCCTCGGTCCCGAGCCCGAGTTCGAGCCTTCGGCGGGCCCGCGCGGCGGCGTCGAACCTGATCGACGCCGCCACCCCTTGCGGCCGGATGCATGTCCGGGCCGGGTCCAGCGGCACCAGGGCGAGGAACCGATCGCGCACGATCTCGGCCGGGAACACCACCGCGCGCGCCGCCGGCGCGCCGGCGCGCGCGCCGGCCAGGAGCGCTTTTTCGGCGATCAGCCCCGGCATTTCATGCACGAGCAGGGTCGTCTCGATCCCGGCCGCGGCGAGCAGCGGTACGGCGCGGGCCGCCGCGCAGGTATTGACCAGGGCCGCCGAGAGACCGCCGCCGCGCAGGACACGCGCGATCACTCGGGCGAGCGCCGGCTCGTCATCGGCCAGGTGCACGGGGCCCAGCTCGCCATAGGCTGCCTGCAGCGCGCCGCCGCCGAGCAACAGGATCTCCAGCCGGACGCCATGGGCGCGGCGCAACCGGCGGCCGAGATGGAGCAGCAGATGCTGGGCGCCGGCGGGAAACGCATCGTGGCCGACCAGCAGCAGCCGGGGCGCGCCCGCCCGCGCCGCGCTATATCCGCCGATCGCGCGCGCGGTGGCGTTCAGGAAGGCGGCGCCGAAATGCACGTCCGGCTCCAGATAGGCCCCCTCGGCCCATTCGTTCCAGGCGTTCACGCAGACCAGACTCTCGCCCAGGAATGGCCGTTCCTGGGCGCGCGAGATCAGCGCATCGAGCCAGGCCTGGTAGGCGTCCGGCGTGGCGCCATGCACAACGAGGCCGGCGCCCTGGCGGCGCGCGTCGTTGTCCCAGCCGGGGATCGCCGTCTTGATCAGTGGAAACCCTGCCTGGTCCGGCGCGAGCGAGCGTTCCACGGTTGCCGCATAGTCGTAGACCTGCCCGGAGAATTCGGGATCGAGGTAGCGCAGCCGATCATTGGCCGTGGGCAGGTCCTGAACCAGCTTGTGCGGCGGGAACTCCACCGCTCCGTCCAGCCCGTAGGGGCGCGGGTCTCGCTCGTTGAAGCTCTGTGCCATGACGAGGACGGGTGCGGCGCCGCCAAGCTCGTGCAGCCGTGCCCGCCAGCGTGCCAGGGTCGCGCCGGCATCCGGGATCAGAGCGGGGCGGTAGATCATCAGCAACGGCCGCCCATCGAGCCGGATATAGCGAGGATCGGCGAAATGGCGGGCGAAGCCGGCCAGCAGCGCCTCCTCATCCACGGCGCGATAGTCCTGCGAGATCAGCACCTCGTCGTCCGACCCGTCCCACCGGCGGGTCCAGTTCTCATTCGCCCACATGAGGCAGAACGGGAAATCGAGCCCGCCGTCGGCGAGGAAGGTTTCGAGCGGGCGGTCGAGGAGGCGGCGGCCATTGAACCAATAGTAATAGAAGACGAAACCGCCGAGACCGGCACCACTGGCCAGCGCGATCTGCCGCCGCAGCGTCTCCGCCTGGTCGAGACTGTAGAAGCCGAGGTCACGCGGGATGCGTGGCTGGTAATGTCCGGCGAAGCGGGGCAGGCCACGGGCGAGATTGGTCCATTCGGTGAAGCCGCGGCCCCAGGCGGCGTCGTTCTCGGGAATGGCGTGAAACTGCGGCAGATAGAACGCGAGCACGCGAGCTCTCGGCGCGAGGCCGGGCGGAAGCGGTGCAACCTCCTCGAATGCCTCGCCGGGCGCGGTGAAGCGGCGCACCTCCCGCGGGATGGAGGGCTCGCCGTCCGGCATGCATGGGTGGACACCGGGTTCGTGGCGATGGCGGAGATAGTGCAACAGCGGGTTGGCTTCCGGCGCGTGCGCGAGGTAGCGCAGCCGGTAGAAGCGGGAATCGAAGCGCGCCGACGGGTTGCGGTTCTCCTTGTAGCCCTGCTGCATGTAGTGCTCGACGGGATCCGCGCGGGCGGCCGCGACGTCGGCATAGGTGCGGAGGTACCAGGCGGCGTCGAACTCCGGCCCCGGGCTGGTCTCGCCGCTGAAGCGGCGCTCCAGGTAATGGGCCAAGGCCAGCATGCCATCCGGCACGGGGTAGGTGGCGCGGTACCAGCCCGGGTCGAAATAGGCCGTGGCCCGGAGCAAGGCGCGCTCGCCATGGCGGATATAGTGCAACAGCGGGTTACCGGCGGCGCCGATATCCGGATGCTGGCCGACATAGAAGCCGGGGTCGAAATGCGCGTTCGGCGCGCGCCCCTCGCGCCACCCGCGCTGGTGGTAATGGGTCGCCGGGTCCAGGCCAGAGACGGCGACGTCCGGGTGGCGGGCGCAGTACCAATCCGCATCGAGCAGCCCGGAGCGGCGGATCTCCTCGACCGCACGGGTTTCCGCGGCGGCGGCGGAGTGGTGGTGGCTGAGATAGGTCCAGAGATCAATCGCGGGCGCGATCGGCGGCGTGCTGGAGCCAGGCTCATCGGCGCTGATCGGGCGCATCGGCAACGACGTCAGCGGCCCCGGCGCGAGGCGGGGGCGGCGGCTGGCCACGTCATGGGAGCCTCTCACGAAATCGTGTTGATACCACCATAGCGTGTGGGTCTGTCAGATTTCAAGCGGATTGGGATGGGGTATCAGCTTTGGAGGCTTGCGGTCTTGGCCGCAGTGGGCCAGTGCGCCCCGCCTGCGCACACCCCGTGGCGTCGTGCCAGCGGCACGCGAGACCCCCAGCACGCCAGCGGCACGCGAGACCCCCAGCACGCCAGCGGCACGCGAGACC
>JAKAZO010000014.1:33569-36875 GCA_021815825.1 Pseudomonadota bacterium | reverse complement strand
GTCTTGGCCGCAGTGGGCCAGTGCGCCCCGCCTGCGCACACCCCGTGGCGTCGTGCCAGCGGCACGCGAGACCCCCAGCACGCCAGCGGCACGCGAGACCCCCAGCACGCCAGCGGCACGCGAGACCCCCAGCACGCCAGCGGCACGCGAGACCCCCAGCACGCCAGCGGCACGCGAGACCTACAGCAAACTGTCCGAAGCGAAGGTCAAGCGTCGTCACGAGGCGCTGACCAGCAATGCGCAGCTCGGCCGCGGGCCGGCATCAGGAACCAGCGGCGGCGTGGAACGACCGTCTCCAGCGGATCTCGTCGTCCAGACCGCCTAAATCCCGCACGTAGAACCGAAGACCGGCGGCCCGGAACGCCGCCCGGGCCGCTCGTTCAGCAAACAAACGCACTCAACCGCGTGCCAGCGAGCACACGCCACAGCATGCCAGCAAGCACACGCCGCCGCGTGCCAGCACGACGGTCAAGCCGCCGAACCGATCAGGAGACCACGCGCAGATTGGTCGCGGCTGCCTTGCCGCGTTCCATGGCCACCTCGTAGCTGATCTTCTGGCCCTCGGTGAGACCGCGCAGGCCGGCGGCCTGGACCGCGGTGATGTGGACGAAAACATCCTTGCCGCCATCCTGCGGCATGATGAAGCCGAAGCCCTTGGTCGTGTTGAACCACTTCACGGTGCCGATAGCCATTACTGTCGTGTGCTCCATTGCATAGCCGCAAACCCTCGGCGGCCACGGGACAACCGAGCCAATTGGACGTCCTGGAGGCACCCCATCCAACGGAAGCGCAGCAAGGCAAGCCAACGTACGATTGCGGAACCGAGTGGGGCAGAAATCGCCGGCGCTGTCAATTGCGCGTTGACTTCGATCTCCCATCAGACCTCGCGCCGCGCTCTGGGTGTCACGATCTGCGGCGCCTCGAATCGAAACGGGGCGGACCTCACGGTCCGCCCCGCTCGTCTCCTTCCGGTCGTGGGCGATCAGAAATCCATGTCGCCCATGCCGCCACCGCCCGGCGGCATCGCCGCCGCGGACTTCTTCTCCGGTCGCTCGGCGACCATCGCTTCGGTCGTCACCAGCAGCGAGGCGACCGAGGCGGCATCCTGCAGCGCCGTCCGGACCACCTTGGTCGGGTCGATGATGCCGGCCTTCACCAGGTCCTTGAACTCGCCCGTCTGCGCGTCAAAGCCCCAGTTGTACTCGTCCTTCTCCAGCAGCTTCCCGGAGATGACGGCGCCGTCTTCGCCGGCATTCTCGGCGATCTGGCGCAGCGGGGTCTGCAGCGCCTTGCGCACGATCTCGATGCCGAAGCGCTGGTCGTCGTTATCGCTCTTGACCTTGGCGAGGATCAGCGAGGCACGCGCGAGCGCCACGCCACCACCGGGGACGATGCCTTCCTCGACCGCGGCGCGGGTCGCGTGCAGCGCGTCGTCGACGCGATCCTTGCGCTCCTTCACCTCGACCTCGGTGGCCCCGCCGACGCGGATGACGGCCACGCCACCGGCGAGCTTCGCCAGCCGCTCCTGCAGCTTCTCGCGGTCGTAGTCCGAGGTGGTCTCCTCGACCTGCGCGCGGATCTGGTTGCAGCGGCCCTTGATGTCGTCCTTCTTGCCCGAGCCCTCGACGATCGTGGTGTTCTCCTTCTCGATGAGCACCTTCTTCGCCTTGCCGAGCATGTTCAGCGTCACGGTCTCGAGCTTGATGCCGAGATCTTCGCTGATCACCTGGCCGCCGGTGAGGATCGCGATATCCTCGAGCATCGCCTTGCGGCGATCGCCAAAGCCGGGCGCCTTCACCGCCGCGACCTTCAGACCGCCGCGCAGCTTGTTGACGACCAGGGTCGCCAGCGCCTCGCCCTCGACGTCCTCGGCGATGATCAGCAGCGGACGGCCGGACTGGACGACGCTCTCGAGCAGCGGCAGCATCGGCTGCAGGCCGGAGAGCTTCTTCTCGTGGATGAGGATATACGGGCTGTCCAGCTCCGCGATCATCTTCTCCGCATTGGTGATGAAGTACGGAGAAACATAGCCGCGGTCGAACTGCATGCCCTCGACGACTTCGAGTTCGGTCTGGATGCCCTTGGCTTCCTCGACCGTGATCACACCCTCGTTGCCGACCTTCTGCATCGCTTCCGAGATCATCTTGCCGATCTCGACCTCGCCATTGGCCGAAATGGTGCCGACCTGCGCCGTCTCCGACGGGGTCGTGATCTTGCGGCTGCGCTTCTTCAGCTCCTCGACCACGGACTCGACCGCCTTGTCGATGCCGCGCTTGAGGTCCATCGGGTTCATGCCGGCGGCAACCGCCTTCACGCCCTCGCGCACGATCGACTGCGCCAGAACCGTCGCCGTCGTCGTGCCGTCACCAGCGATGTCGTTGGTCTTGCTGGCGACCTCGCGCACCATCTGCGCGCCCATGTTCTCGAACTTGTCGGCAAGCTCGATCTCCTTCGCCACCGTCACACCGTCCTTGGTGATGCGGGGAGCGCCGAAGCTCTTGTCGAGCACGACATTGCGGCCCTTGGGGCCGAGCGTGACCTTCACGGCGTCGGCGAGAATGTCCACGCCGCGCAGCATGCGCGCGCGCGCGTCGGCGGAAAAGCGAACGTCCTTGGCTGCCATTGTATTTCAATCCTTCATTCAGTCGAAATTTACGTCGGGTCGGTTCAGGCGGCCTTCTTCTTCGCGGCGGTGCCCTCGATCACGCCCATGATGTCGGACTCCTTCATGATCAGGAGCTCCTCACCATCCAGCTTCACCTCGGTGCCCGACCACTTGCCGAACAGAACCCGATCGCCAGCCTTCACATCGAGCGCCACCAGCTCGCCCTTCTCGTTGCGCGCGCCCGGGCCGACGGCGACGATCTCGCCTTCCATCGGCTTCTCCTTGGCGGTGTCGGGGATGATGATGCCACCCGACGTCTTCTCCTCGGCGTTCAGCCGGCGAACCACCACCCGGTCATGCAGGGGACGGAACTTCATGCGACTCGCTCCTGATTGGTTGTCATTGCACCGTCGGCGGGGTGCGTTGTTGGCACTCCCGTCCGGCGAGTGCCAGCGATCTAGGCCCGGCGGGGCCGGACGTCAAGGGATCAGCAGCACTCCCGGGCGCCGAGTGACAAGTTGCTGTTTTAAGGCACTTTTTTGTTGAGCCCGACGGGCGTTCTTTCGCACACTGTGCCGGCACGGCGATGGCCGTGCCCCGTAGACCGCACGCAACTTACGCAGGAGCCCACATGCGCCTGTCCCGTCAACTAGAAGCCTATCGACTGACCACCGCCGAGATTCTCTACCATCTGCCCGACC
>JAKAZO010000014.1:0-33469 GCA_021815825.1 Pseudomonadota bacterium | reverse complement strand
GCCGGCACGGCGATGGCCGTGCCCCGTAGACCGCACGCAACTTACGCAGGAGCCCACATGCGCCTGTCCCGTCAACTAGAAGCCTATCGACTGACCACCGCCGAGATTCTCTACCATCTGCCCGACCATCCGGCCGTGCTGCAGACCTATGTCTGGCAGGATCTCGACCTCGCGCCGCAGTTTCCGGTGCTGCGCCGCTTCCTCGACTTCTGGCGCCGCGAACTCGACGGGCGCCTCCATTCGGTGCGGGTCGGTTCGGCCGCGCTGATCACTCCGGGCAAGGTCCGCCATGTCGGGACGGTGCTGAACCTGCACTGACCGCCAGCCCTGCCGCATCGCCGCGCGGCGGTTGGGTCTGGCATGGCCGACGCCGCGCGTGTATCGACCGCCCGGCAAGGCGCGCCCCCGGCGATGCCGCTTGGAGGCCGGGTGGTTGCCGGCGGCGCCGTGTGCGCCAGGTCGGCGGGTGAGCGATTGGGCGGCGGACGGCGAGCATGGGCGGGGGATGGTGGCGGACGCGATGCTGCGCGGAGTGACGCGAGGGCAGGGACGCTGGGCGCGTCGCCTAAGGGCCGGGCTCGGACCGGCGGTCGTCCTGGCCACACTGAGCGGGCCGGGGGCGGCTCGTGCGGTGGCCGACGGCGTCCCGCCCGCGTTCACACAGGAGCAGGCGGAGCGCGGTCAGGCCGCCTACCGGCGCTACTGCCAGAATTGCCATGGGTCGCGGCTCGACAATGGCGAGTTCGGCGGTGCGCCGCTCAACGGGCAGTATTTCGCGCGGCATTGGGGCGCGGGCAGCGTCGCGGGTCTCTATGACTACATCCGCGCGAGAATGCCCGCGGATCGGCCTGGCCGGCTCAGCCCGCAGACCTACGCCGATCTCACCGCCTTCCTCCTGTCACGCAACGGCTACCCTCCCGCCGGGGCCGAACTGACGCCGGACGCGGAGGAACAGCAGCGCATGAGCCTACGCCGGGAATGAGATCCCGGCGCAGGGTGACGACGGACGACGCCGGGTTTCGGCCTCGCTACCCGCGGGTCCCCCCGGCCATGCCGAGCAGCGCCGGCAGTTCAGCCAGACTGCGCACCTCGTGGTCCGGCGCTCCCGGCAGACGCTCCCGGCGCTGGCCATAGCGGTTGCACCAGACGACGCGCATGCCGAAATCCGAAGCTGCGAACGCGTCCCAGGCGTTGGAGGACTGGAACGAGATCTGGTCTGCCCGCACGCCCAACTGGGCGAGCGCATATTCATAGACGCGCGGGTGCGTCTTGTAGACCCCAACCGCGTCGGCCGAGAGCACCGCGTCCAGCAGGTCTTGCAGGCCGGCGCCACGGACCGCCGCGTTCAGCATCGCCGGCGCGCCGTTCGAGAGGATCGCGGTGACGAAGCCGGCCTCGCGCAGCGCCCGCAGCACGCCGGGAACTTCGGCAAACGCGTCGAGCGTGAGATAGAGGTCCATCAGGCGCGCGCGCAGAGCCGGGGTCGCGATGCCGAGACTGTCGAGCGTGAAGTCGAGCGCATCGCCGGTGACCTGCCAGAAATCGACGTATCGGCTCTGCAGCGCCCGCAACCACGTGTACTGGAGTTGCTTGTCGCGCCAGAGCGCGGTGAGGGCCGCGCGCCTGTCCTCGGGAATCTCGCTGCAGCGTGCCGCGGCGGAGGCGAAGTCGAAGATCGTGCCATAGGCGTCGAACACGCAGGCACGGATGCCGGTGAGCGCGGTCATCGATGGGTCCCTCGGATCGGATAAGTCTTCTCGATGACGAACCCGAGCCCGCGAACCAGCCGATCCAGATCCGGCCGCAGGAATGGTGCGTTCGCGACGTCCACAAGCTGCAGCACGCCGTCGGGATTGACGACGAACAGCGCCGGCTCCGGGAAGCGGTGGTCGGTCTCCTGCGCCGAGCGCGGTTCGGAGACATAGAGGCCGAGACGCCGCATCACGTCTTCGTCCATGCCGTAGAGGAGTGGGAACCCCGGCGCGGCAGCCTCGGCCGTGATCCGGCACTGCGCCTCGGTGTCGGCCGAAACGGCGGCCACCGAAACCCCGAGTGCCGCCAGTGCGTCCCGCCGCTGCTCGATTTCCCGGAGGTAGGCCTTGCAGATCGGGCAGTGCTGGCCGCGGAATACGAACAGTGCCTGCCACGTACCCGGCGCACCGAACGTGTAGTCATCCCCGCCGAGGCGACGGAAGGTGAGTGGTTCCATGGCCTGGCCGGGGTGCAGTTTCGCGGTGGTGTGCATGCGCGGGTTGTCTCGCTTGCCGTTGGACGTCACTGGGCGCGGGGCACGGTGCGCGCGAGGCCGCCATAGGCGTCCAGCATCCGCTCGCACCACGCGCTGATCGGGTCGTCCGAGGCGAGCAAGCCGATCGGGCCCGACGTGCGCGCCCACTGAAAGGCGCCGAACGCGACATGGTCGGCGTACGCCGGTGCCGAGCCAGCCACGAAGGGCTGGGTGGCGAGTGTGCTGCGCAATGGCTGCACGATGCGCCGCAGGGTCGCGAGCGCGTCCTCGCGGCCGGCGGCGAGGGCGTCGAAACTGCACCCGAACGCGGCTTCGCGGGTCGCTCGGAAATAGTCGCGATCCTTCTCGTCCAGCACCAGGAAAAGGTCGGGTACGATCACGCGCGCAATCGCCGGGTGGAGAATCCCGGTCACCCATTGATTGACGAAGCGCGTGAGTGCGCGGCCCGTGGCGGACCCGAACAGCGAAGGCAGATCGGCGTAGGTCGCTTCGAGATACTCCGCGATGACCCAGCTGCCGAAGACGCAGCGCGCGCCGTCGAGCAGGACCGGGACCTCGCCCTGGCCGGAGAAGCCGATCGCATCCTTCTCGGTGAAGCGCCAGGGCACGGTCGTCACGGGCAGACCCTTGTGGGCCGGCGCAAGGCGGGTGCGCCAGCAGTTCGGGCTGAAGCGCCGGTCGTCATCGGCGCCGGCGAGATCGAACAGGCGCAGAGCGGCGCTCAGGCGTTCCCTTCGGTCGGGTTGGCCGCGGTCTGGCCGAACAGCAGGGCGCGTGACTGCTCGGTGACGACCGGCGTGGCGTTGATCGTTTCGGCCAGCGCGTAGGCGCGCTGAACCGCGGGACGGGCGCGAATGGTCTCGAACCAGCGCTTCAGATGCGGGAAATCGTCCAGGTTCTGCTGCTGGCGCCGATGCGGCACGATCCATGGGTAGCTCGCCATGTCGGCGATCGAGTAGTCACCGGCGACGAACTCGCGGTCCGCGAGGCGCTTGTTGAGCACGCCGTAGAGACGGTTCGTCTCGTTGACGTAGCGGTTGATCGCGTAGGGGATGCGCTCGGGCGCATACTGCACGAAATGGTGGTTCTGGCCCGCCATCGGCCCCAGCCCGCCCATCTGCCAGAACAGCCACTGCATCACCTCGCTCCGCCCGCGCAGGTCGGCGGGCAGGAATTGGCCGGTCTTCTCTGCCAGATATTGCAGGATCGCGCCGGATTCGAAGAGGCTGAGCGGCCCCCCGCCATCCGCCGGCGCGTGATCGACCATGGCGGGGATGCGGTTATTCGGCGCGATGGCCAGGAACTCGGGCCGGAACTGCTCGCCGGCGCCGATGTTCACCGGGACGGTGCGATAGGGCAGGCCGGTTTCCTCAAGCAGGATCGTTATCTTGTGTCCGTTCGGAGTGGTCCAGTAATGCAGATCGATCATTGGGTGAGCCTGTTCTGGGTGGGGAAGAGCGGGCTGAGCGTGTGCGCGACGAGGCGCCGCAGGCGGTCGGGATCCGGATCGAGCCTGGCCAGGACCCGGACGGCGAGGACCGCGCCCAGCAGCGTCTCGGCCATCGCAGCGGCATCGATCGCCGCGCCGATGAGCCCGTCCTCGCGGGCGCGGTGGAGTTGCGCGCGGAAGAAGGTCTCGACCTCGTCCAGCCGGGCTCGCACCAGCGAGCGCGCCGCGGCCGACATGCTCGCGCCGTCGAGTGCGGTGTTGACCAGCAGACACCCGCGTTGGTCCGGGTCCTCGGCCGACATCGCGACCAGCTCGTCGAAAAACGCCTGGATCGCCGCGAGCGGCGCGTGCGATGCCGACAGACGCGCCAGACGCTCGCTGAGCCCCTTGTCGGCGTAACGGCGCAGAACCTCGATGAACAGCCCGTCCTTGTCGGTGAAGCGGTGATAGAGCGCCGCCGTCCCCAGCCCGGTCGCCCGGGTGAGATCGCGCAGCGACGTGGCCGCGTAGCCCCGCTGCCAGAACACGGCGATCGCGCGGTCGAGGACGATGTCGTCGGTGATGCTGCGGGTGCGGGACACGGGCGTGGTGAGGCCTGAGGTTGACGCCGGGTGGTTGAGCGGGCTTATAATGGAACGATCGATCGAAAACAAGCCGCCTCGCTCCTGCCCTGAAGGAGGACACACGATGCCCGGTCCGCACCTGGTCTATTTCGCCGATCCGATGTGCTCCTGGTGCTGGGGCTTTTCCCCGGTCATCACCACCATCGCCGCACAGTTCGGCGAGACGCTGCCGATCCGCCTGGTGCTCGGCGGCCTGCGCCCCGGCACCACGGAGCCGATGGACGCGGCCTCCCGCGCGTCGGTGCGCGAGCATTGGGAGCATGTGCACGCAGCGTCCGGGCAGCCCTTCGACATGGGCTTCTTCGCGCGCAGCCGGTTCGTCTACGATACCGAACCGGCCTGTCGCGCCATCGTGGTCATGCGCCGGCGCGGCATGGCGGAGGCGCTGGCCGCCTTGCGTCGGATCCACGCCGCTTTCTACGCCGAGGATCGCGATGTCACCGACGGGGATACCCTCACCGACATCGCCGCGGAGCTCGGCTTCGATGCTGCGGCATTCCGCTCCGACTTCGATGCCGAGACGGCGACGCATGAGACGTGGGCGGATTTCGCCATCACCCAGCGCGCCGGCATCCGCGGCTTCCCGACGCTGATCGCCGGTCGCGGCGGCGATGACGGCTACGCGATGGTGACGCACGGGTTCCAGCCGGCCGAGCGCATCCTTCCCGCGCTGGAGGGCTGGTTCGCGGGACTCAAGGCCGCGTGAGTGCAGGCCGGATGACCGCCGCCAGCCCGGTTCCTCGGCGGCGGATCACTTGGTACCGAACAGCCGGTCCCCAGCGTCGCCCAGGCCGGGGCGGATATAGCCGTTCTCGTCGAGTTCACGGTCGATCGCGGCCGTGAACACCGTGACGTCGGGGTGCTCGGCGTGCATGGTGCGCAACCCTTCGGCAACGGTGAGCAGGCAGACGAAGCTGATCTGCCGCGCCCCGGCCTCCTTCAGGCGCCGCACCGCGGCGGACGCGGAATGGCCGGTCGCCAGCATGGGATCGACGACGATGACGATGCGCTGGGCGATGTCGTCGGGCAGCTTGCGGTAATACTCAACGGCCTCGAGCGTGACGTGATCGCGATAGACGCCGATATGGCCGACGCGCGCCGCCGGGACCAGGTCCAGCATGCCGTCCAGAATGCCATTGCCGGCGCGCAGGATGGAGACGAAGCACAGCTTCTTGCCCGACAGCGTCTCCGCCTCCATCGGTTCGAGCGGCGTTTCGATGGCAACCGGTTCGAGCGGCAGGTGCCGCGTCGCCTCGTAGGCGAGCAGCAGGCTGATCTCGCGCGTCAGGCGGCGAAACCCGGCGGTGGAGGTTTCCTTGCGGCGGAGCTGCGTAAGCTTGTGGCGTACCAGCGGGTGATCGACGACGATGGCGTTGGGGTAGGCCGGCATGGGTCAGCTCCCGCGGGGATGGGTCTGCCGCCACACCGCCATCAGCCGTTCGGCATCCACGGCGGTATAGCGCTGCGTGGTCGACAGGCTGGCATGGCCGAGCAGGTCCTGGATCGCCCGCAGATCCGCCCCTCCGGCCAGCAGGTGGGTGGCGAAGGAATGGCGCAGCGCGTGTGGCGTGGCGTGTTCGGGCAGCATGGCCAGGCGGCGGAAGCTGCGCATCGTGCGCTGCGCCACCCCGGCCGAGAGCCGCTTGCCGCGCGCCCCGAGGAACAGCGGCGCTTCCTTGTCCGGGCGCGGGTGCAGGGCGAGCCAGGCGGCGATGGATGCGCGCACGGCTGCCAGCACCGGCACCAGCCGTGTCCGGCCCCCCTTGCCCAGGACCCGCAGCGGGGCATCCGAGCCGGGCAGCGGCGCGTCGCGCACCGTGAGCGCCAGCGCCTCGGCGATGCGCAGGCCGCAGCCATAGAGCAGGGTGAACAGCGCCACGTCGCGCGCGGCGATCGCGGACGTGTCGGCGAGGCTGCCGATCTCGCCGCTGGCGGCGCGGGCTTCGTCCACCGCCAGCGCCTTCGGCAGTGGCCGCTTGACCCGCGGCGCGCCGAGCAAGGCCAGGCGTGGATTGGCGATGCCGTGGCGGCGTTCGAGGAAGCGGAAGAAGCTGCGCACGGCGGCGAGGTGGCGTGCCCGGGTCGGCGCCTGCGCGCCCTGCGCCGCGGCGCGTGCGAGCCAGGCGCGGAAGTCGGCCAGGCTCAGCGCCGCGAGGTCGGCCCCGTCCGGCGTCTTGCCCAGATGCAGCGTGAGAAAGCCGAGGAAGCCGGCGACATCACGGCCATAGGCATTCACGGTCAGCGCCGCGGCCCGCCGCTCCTGATCCAGCCAGGCGAGCCAGCCGGCGCGCAGGGCCTCCGCCGTCAGTGTCGCTTGCATGCGTCGCCGCCTCCGCTATCGACGACGGGCGTGAGGGCGCGTGGCCGCTGCTCGACTCCTGGGATCATGGTTGTGAAGGCTACAAGATGACGGGCGAGGGCCGAAAGGGGCGAGTGCGGGTGCTGCTGCCCTACCCGTTCGCCGGCCCGTTCGACTATCGCGCGCCGGACCCGCCGCCGGCACCCGGGGCACTCGTCCTGGTGCCGCTGAATGGTCGGCGTGAGGTCGGTGTCGTCTGGGATGGTGAGCCCGACACCGCGATCGCCGAGCGGCGGCTGAAGCCGGTGCTGGCGGTGCTCGACGCCCCGCCCATGGCGGGGCCGATGCGCCGCTTCATCGACTGGGTCGCCGCCTACACACTGGCCGCCCCGGGCGAGGTGCTGGCGATGGCGCTGCGGGTGAATGCCCTGCGCGCGCCGCCGCCGGCGATGGGTTGGATCGCCGCGGCGGGTGAGCCCAAGCCGCGCCCGACACCTCAACGCGCGCGGGTTCTGGCGGCGCTGGCGGCGGGCACGCCGCTCGCCACCGCCGAACTCGCCCGCGCCGCCGGCGTCAGCGCGGGCGTGGTGCGCGGCATGGCTGAGAGCGGATGGCTGAGCCCGGTGCCGATCCCGACCGGCCCGCGCTTCGTCTGCCCCGATCCGGCTCACGCGCCGCCGCTTCTTTCGCCCGAGCAGGCGGCGGCCGCTTCGGCCTTGCGCGCTGCGGTGGCCGCGCGCGCCTTCGCGGTGACGCTGCTCGAGGGCGTCACCGGTTCGGGCAAGACCGAGGTCTATTTCGAGGCCATCGCCGCCTGCCTCACGGCGGGGCGCCAGGCGCTGGTGCTGCTGCCGGAGATCGCGCTCTCCGCCCAGTGGCTGGACCGGTTCGCCGCGCGCTTCGGCGCCGCGCCCGCGGTCTGGCATTCGGAGGTCGCCCAGCGGCAGCGGCGCGAGACCTGGCGCGCAGTGGCCGACGGCAGCGCGCGCGTCGTCGTCGGTGCCCGCTCGGCGCTGTTCCTGCCCTTCGCCGATCTCGGCCTCGTCGTCGTGGACGAGGAACATGAGAGCGCGTTCAAGCAGGAAGAGGGGGTGATCTACCACGCGCGCGACATGGCCGTGGTTCGCGCGCGCCTGGCCGAGGCGCCGTCGGTGCTGGTCTCGGCGACGCCGAGCCTGGAAACGGTGGCGAATGTCGAGGCCGGGCGCTACGGCCATCTCGTGCTCGCCGCGCGCCATGGCGGCGCCATCCTGCCCGCGGTTGCGGTGATCGACCTGCGCGCCTCTTCGCCCGAACGCGGCCGGTTCCTGGCACCCACCCTGGTCGATGCGGTGCGCGCGACGCTGGAGCGTCGCGAACAGGCGATGCTGTTCCTCAACCGGCGCGGCTATGCGCCGCTGACGCTCTGCCGCGCCTGTGGGCATCGGCTGGGCTGCCCGAACTGCACTGCGTGGCTGGTGGAGCACCGATTGCGCCGCAGCCTCGTCTGCCATCATTGCGGATACACGGCACCGATTCCGCCCGCCTGCCCCGCCTGCGGGGCAGCGGGGACCCTGGCCGCCATCGGCCCCGGGGTCGAACGCATCACCGAGGAGGCGGCTTCGGCCTTTCCGGCCGCCCGGATCAGCGTCATGACCTCCGACACGCTGACCGGGCCGGGCGCGGCCGCAGCGGCGGCGCGCGCCATCGCCGCAGGGGACGTCGATCTCATCATCGGCACGCAGATCATCGCCAAAGGTTGGCATTTCCCGGCGCTCACCCTGGTCGGCGTGGTCGATGCCGATCTCGGGCTCGCTGGCGGCGATCTGCGCGCGGCCGAGCGCACGGTGCAGTTGCTGCACCAGGTCGCCGGCCGCGCCGGGCGCGCGGCGGCGTCGGGGCGCGTGCTGCTGCAAACCTACGCGCCCGAGCACCCGGTGATGCAGGCGCTGATCTCCGGCGACCTCGCCCGCTTCCTCAGCCAGGAGGCGGCCGCCCGCCGGCCGGGGCACTGGCCGCCGTTCGGCCGGCTGGCGGCGCTCATCGTCAGCGCGGAGGAGCCGGCGGCGGCCGATGCCCTCGCCGCCGCGCTCGGCCGGGCGGCGCCGCACGGGCCCGGGATCACCGTCCTCGGGCCGGCGCCGGCGCCGCTCGCGGTGCTGCGCGGCTGGCACCGCCGGCGGCTGCTGCTCAAGACACACCGCGGCGTGGCGGTGCAACCGCTGCTGCGCGCCTGGCTCGCCGCCGTGCCGGTGCCGCGGGCTGTGCGCCTGGCGGTGGACGTGGACCCGGTGTCCTTCCTGTAGGATTCGCGTCGATCGGGCCTCGCGCCGCCAGCCGCGGCCGACTGTTGCACCACGGAAACCTGCGTGCTAGACGCGCCGCGCCGGCCGGAAAGCCGGTTTCGACCAACGGCCGCCATGGCTGCGGCCCCCTCAGCATGGGAAGCGAACGCGTGGCCCAGCACGGCGCGAGCGAATTCGGCACCGTTCCGATCTCCGGCATGGCCGCGCGGTACGCCGCCGCGCTGTATGCGGAGGCGAGCGAACAGAACGACCTGGACGAGGTCGCCGCGCAGATGCGCACGCTCGGCCAGCTCATCGCGCAGAGCGACGATGTCCGCCGCCTGCTCGCCAGCCCGCTGGTCGACGTGAACGAGTCGAGCCGGGCGATCCTGGCCGTGCTGGATGATGCCGGGGTCGGGCGTCTGGTGCGCAATCTGGTCGGCGTCGTCGCCGCCAACCGCCGCCTGGCAGCGCTGCCGCGCGTGGTCGATGCCTTTGCCGCGCTGATTGCCGAGAAACGGGGCATCGTGACCGCCCGCGTCGCCTCCGCGCACCCGCTGACCGAGGTGCAGGAGCAGCAGCTGCGGGCGCGCCTGATCGAGGCCGGCTACGGCAATGTCGAGATCATCCGCGAGGTCGATCCCAGCCTGCTCGGCGGGCTGGTGGTAAAGATCGGCGCCCGCCTGTACGACACCAGTTTGAAATCCCGCCTGCAGCGCCTGCAGAACGCCATGAAGGGAGCCGCGTGATGGAGATCCGCCCCGCCGAGATCTCGGAGATCCTGCGCAAGCAGATCGCCGCATTCGACACCGAGATGAATGTCGCCGAGACCGGGCAGGTGCTCAGCGTGGGCGATGGCATCGCGCGCGTGTTCGGGCTGCAGAACGTGATGTCCGGTGAGCTCGTGGAGTTCCCCGGCGCCGGCATCAAGGGCATGGCGCTGAACCTCGAGACCGACAATGTCGGCGTGGTGATCTTCGGCGACGACCGGCGTATCCGCGAGGGCGACACCGTCACCCGGACGTCCGACATCGTGGACGTTCCCGTCGGCAGGGGGCTGCTGGGCCGCGTCGTCGACGCGCTGGGCAACCCGATCGATGGCAAGGGCCCGATCGCCGCCGCCGAGCGGCGTCGTGCCGAGGTCAAGGCGCCGGGCATCATTCCGCGCAAGTCCGTGCACGAGCCGATGCAGACCGGGCTGAAGGCGATCGACGCCCTGATTCCGATCGGGCGCGGCCAGCGCGAGCTGATCATCGGCGACCGTCAGACCGGCAAGACCGCGGTGATCCTCGACACCATCATCAACCAGAAGGGCATCAACGCCGGCACCGACGAGAGCAAGAAGCTCTACTGCATCTATGTCGCGGTCGGCCAGAAGCGCTCGACGGTGGCGCAGATCGTGCGCACGCTCGAGGAGAATGGCGCGATGGAGTATTCCATCGTCGTCGCGGCGACCGCGTCCGATCCGGCGCCGATGCAGTTTCTTGCGCCCTACACCGGCTGCACCATGGGCGAGTATTTCCGCGACAACGGCATGCACGCGGTGATCTTCTACGACGATCTCTCCAAGCAGGCCGTGTCCTACCGCCAGATGTCGCTGCTGCTGCGCCGCCCGCCGGGACGCGAGGCCTATCCGGGCGACGTGTTCTATCTGCATTCGCGCCTGCTCGAGCGCGCGGCGAAAATGTCGGATGCCCATGGCGCCGGGTCGCTGACCGCACTGCCGGTGATCGAGACGCAGGCGGGCGACGTCTCGGCCTATATTCCGACCAACGTGATCTCGATCACCGATGGCCAGATCTTCCTCGAGACGGAGCTGTTCTTCAAAGGCATCCGTCCGGCGGTGAATGTCGGCCTCTCGGTCTCGCGCGTCGGCTCGGCGGCCCAGATCAAGGCGATGAAGCAGGTTGCCGGGCGCATCAAGCTCGAGCTGGCGCAGTATCGCGAAATGGCGTCGTTCGCGCAGTTCGCCTCGGACCTCGACGCCTCGACCCAGAAGCTCCTGGCGCGCGGCGCGCGGCTTACCGAGCTGCTGAAGCAGCCGCAGTACCGGCCGATGCCGGTCGAAGAGCAGGTGGTGGTGATTTTCGCCGGCGTGCGCGGCTATCTCGACGGGCTCGCGCTGGACAAGGTGGTGGCTTTCGAGCGCCAGGCGCTGGCGGACCTGCGTTCCACCCAGGCCGACCTGCTGGCCACGATTCGCGCCGATCGCGAATTGAAGCCGGAGACCGAGAAGAGGCTCGTCGCGTTCTTCGACGGCTTCCTGAAGACCTTCGCCTGATCTAGAGCGAGCGGAACGGCGCCATGCCAAGCCTGAAAGCGCTGCGAACACGCATCAACAGCGTGAAGTCGACGCAGAAGATCACCTCGGCCATGAAGATGGTCGCAGCCTCGAAGCTGCGCCGGGCGCAGAACCAGGTGGAATCCGCGCGTCCCTATGCGCAGCGCATGGCGCGCATGCTCTCGGAACTGGCCGCGAATGTCGCGGTGACGCCGAGCGCGCCGCGGCTGCTCGTCGGAACCGGTCGCGACCAGGTGCATCTCGTGGTGCCGATCACCGCCGACCGCGGGCTCGCCGGCGCCTTCAACGCCAATGTCGGCCGCGCCTCGCGGGCGCTGATCCAGCGGCTGGAAGCAGAGGGCAAGACCGTCAAGCTGCTGCCGATCGGGCGCAAGGGCCGGGACTATCTGCGCCGCGACTATGGCAGCCGCATCGTGCACGAGGTCTCGCTCGCCGGCCGCAAGCGGCTCGAATTCGCCGACGCTCTGCCGGTGGCGGAGCGCATCGTCGGCATGCTCGAGGCCGGCGAGTTCGATGTCTGCACGCTGGTGTATAACCGCTTCATCTCGGTGATCTCGCAACAGACGACGAGCCAGCAGATCGTGCCGGTGCCGGTTGCCGGTGCTGGTGAAGGCGCTGCGCGCGCGTTCTACGACGCCGAGCCGGACGAGGAGACGGTGCTGGCCAGCCTGTTGCCGCAGAATCTGGCGACGCAGATCTTCACCGCTCTGCTGGAGAGCGCGGCGGGTGAGCACGGGGCGCGCATGTCGGCGATGGACAGCGCCACGCGCAACGCCGGGGACATGATCAACCGCCTGTCGCTCAACTACAACCGCACGCGGCAGGCGAACATCACCAAAGAACTGATCGAGATCATCTCGGGCGCCGAGGCGGTCTGAGGCGCGCGGAGAGCAGAAGGGAGCCCGTGATGGCGAAGAACAATGTCGGACGCGTCAGCCAGGTGCTCGGCGCGGTGGTGGACGTGCAGTTCGACGGCGAACTGCCGTACATCCAGAACGCGCTGCGCACCAGCATCGATGGCCGCTCGCTGGTGCTCGAGGTGGCGCAGGAGCTGGGCGAGCGGACGGTGCGCACCATTGCGATGGACAGCACCGATGGCATGGTCCGTGGCCAGGAAGTGATCGACACCGGGGCGCCAATTTCCGTGCCGGTGGGCCCCGAGACGCTCGGGCGCATCGTCAACGTGATCGGCGAGCCGGTCGACGAGCGCGGTCCGGTGGTGACGGCGAAAACCTACCCGATCCATCGCGACGCGCCGCTGTTCGA
This sequence comes from Pseudomonadota bacterium, assembly GCA_021815825.1. Taxonomy (GTDB): domain Bacteria; phylum Pseudomonadota; class Alphaproteobacteria; order Acetobacterales; family Acetobacteraceae; genus JAJZVV01. The sequence goes on along the minus strand of JAKAZO010000014.1, from coordinate 21,017 downwards.
CGAACAGGCAACGTCGGCGGAGATCCTGGTCACGGGCATCAAGGTCGTGGACATGCTCGCGCCCTACATGCGCGGCGGCAAGACCGGCCTGTTCGGTGGCGCCGGCGTCGGCAAGACGGTGCTCATCCAGGAGCTGATCAACAACATCGCCAAGGCGCATGGTGGTGTCTCGGTGTTCGCCGGCGTCGGCGAGCGCACCCGCGAGGGCAACGACCTCTATCACGAGATGATCGACGCCGGCGTCATCAAGCTCGACGGCCCGGGATCGAAGGTGGCGCTGGTCTACGGCCAGATGAACGAGCCGCCCGGCGCCCGCGCCCGCGTCGCGCTCTCCGGCCTCTCGATGGCGGAGTATTTCCGCGACGAGGAAGGCCAGGACGTGCTGTTCTTCATCGATAACATCTTCCGCTTCACCCAGGCCGGCGCCGAGGTTTCCGCGCTGCTCGGGCGCATCCCCTCGGCCGTGGGCTACCAGCCGACGTTGGCCACCGACATGGGGGCGCTGCAGGAGCGCATCACCTCGACCAAGAAGGGCTCGATCACCTCGGTGCAGGCGATCTACGTGCCGGCCGACGACCTCACCGACCCGGCGCCCGCGACCTCGTTCGCCCACCTCGACGCGACCACGGTGCTGTCGCGCCAGATCGCGGAGCTCGGCATCTATCCCGCCGTGGACCCGCTGGACTCGACCTCGCGCGCGCTCGACCCGCGCATCGTCGGGGAGGAGCACTACAACACCGCGCGCGAAGTGCAGCGCATCCTGCAGACCTACAAGAGCCTGCAGGACATCATCGCGATTCTCGGCATGGATGAGCTCTCCGAGGAGGACAAGCTGGTGGTGGCGCGCGCGCGCAAGATCCAGCGCTTCCTGTCGCAGCCTTTCCACGTTGCCGAAGTGTTCACCGGGTTCCCCGGCGTGTTCGTGCCGGTGGCGGACACGATCCGCAGCTTCAAGGCGATCGTCTCGGGCGAATACGACCATCTGCCGGAGGCGGCGTTCTACATGGTCGGGACCATCGAGGACGCGGTGAAGAAGGCCGAAACGCTGAAGGCGGCGGCCTGAAGCGATGACCACGGCGCTCGAGATCGTCAGCCCCGAGAAGCTGCTGCTCTCGCGGCCGGTGGATATGGTCGTCATTCCCGCCTTCGAGGGCGAAATGGGCGTGCTGCCCGGGCACGCGCCGATGATCCTGCTGCTGCGCGGCGGCACGATCCGGCTGTATGAGAACGGGCAGGTGACGGGGGAATTCTTCGTCGGCGGCGGCTTTGCCGAAGTGACGCCGGACCGCTGCACGGTGCTCGCCACCGAGGCCATCCCGCTGGCCGAAGTCTCGCGCGGCGAGGGCGAACGGAGGCTGGCGGCGGCGGAGCAGGAGTGGGAGCGCGTCGACAAGGACGATGTCACCGCCCGCGACGCCGTGCTCGCCCGCCTGCAATCCGCTCACGCCATGATCGAGGTCGCCGGCGCCGCCTGAGGGCGTGGCTTGCGTTGCCGGACGGAATGCCGGTAACAGTGGCTGCACGTCGGACCCGGAAGCGCGCTTGGCCGGGTCCGGCGGTAGCCCGGCCGACCGGGTGCTGCGCGCGGGATGACGCATGAAGCACTGATGACGCATGAAGCACTGGCGAATCGAGGATGTCGCCTGGGGCCGTTTCGAGGCTGGCCGGGTCGATCCAGGCATCGTGGCGCTGGTCAAGGCTGCGGCCATGGTCGAGCGCAATGGCGCGGATTACGCCCGCTACCTGAACGGTGTGTTTGCCGACGACCCTGATTTCCGCGCCGCGGCGGATCGCTGGGCGGTCGAGGAAGTGCAGCACGGCGATGCGCTCGGGCGCTGGGCGATGCTCGCGGACCCGCATTGGGACTTTGCCGCCGCCTTCGCGCGCTATCGCGAGGGCTTCCGCATCGATGTCGGGGCCACGCGCTCCCGGCGCGGCTCGCGATCCGGCGAACTGGTGGCGCGCTGCATGGTCGAGACCGGCACGTCCAGCTACTACACCGCGCTCGGCGAGGCGACGCAGGAGCCGGTGCTGCGTCAGATCTGCCAGCTCATCGCGGCGGACGAATTCCGTCATTTCAAGCTCTTCTACGATCACATGCGGCGCTATCTCGGGCGCGAGCGCATCGGCTTGGCGCGGCGGCTGGCGATCGCGCTCGGCCGCATCGGCGAGAGCGAGGATGATGAGCTGGCCTACGCCTTCCACTGCGGCAACGAGCCGAAGGACCTGGCCTACGATCATCGGCGCTGCCTCAGCCTCTATATGAGCGGCGCGATCGGCTTCTACCGCTTCCGCCATGTCGAGCGGGCGACCGGGATGATCCTCAAGGCGGTCGGACTCAGGCCGCGTGGGCTCCATTCCGATCTCGCGGCGCGGCTCGCCTGGCGCCTGCTGCACGCGCGCCAGCGCCGGCTGGCGCGGCGGGCGCCGCTGGTCGCCTGACCCGGCGCGCTCCAGGACCGGCATCATGGACCAACTCATTGCCGGCTACCGGCGCTTTCGGGCCGTCGCCTGGCCGCAGCGGCGCGAGCTGTTCGAGGGCCTGGCGCGCCACGGTCAGCGGCCGCGGGCGATGGTGCTCGCCTGTTCGGACAGCCGGGTCGATCCGGCGATGATTTTCGATGCCCGTCCGGGCGAGATGTTCATCATCCGCAATGTCGCCAACCTGGTGCCACCCTGGGCGCCGGACGGCGCCTGCCATGGCACCAGCGCGGCGCTCGAATTCGGCGTCCGTGCGCTCGAGGTGCGCGATCTGATCGTGCTCGGGCACGGGCTCTGCGGCGGGGTCCAGGCGCTGCTCGACGGGGTGCCGCCGCCGCTCGGGGAGTTCGTGGCGCCGTGGATCGGCCTCGCCGCGCGGGCGCGATCGGGGGTGCTGCGCTGCGATCCGGCCGAGCGGCAACGGGAGGGCGAGTACGCGACGGTGCACGTCTCGCTCGAGAATCTGATGACCTTCCCTTGGATCGCCGAGCCCGTCGCGGCCGGGCGGCTCACGCTGCACGGCGCCCATTTCGACATCCGCACGGGCGTGCTGGCGCTGCTCGGCACGGATGGGCATTTCGCCCCGGTGCAAACGGCGCCACCCGGCCCCTGACGCTCACGGCAGTCGGACGACGACGCGGATGCGCACCGTTTGTCCCGCCATCCAGGGGCGGCCCGCCACGCCCCAGGCGGCTCGCCGCAGCGCCGCCTCGGCGATGAAGTTGCCGGCGTCCTGGTGCACGGAAAGGGCGAGCGGTCCGGCCCTGCCGTGCAGTTGCAGATTGCCGTCGATGCGGGTGATCTCCCCGCCGCCACGCGCCGGCCGGCACGCGCCCTGGAAGGCGAGCACCGGGTAGTCCGCGGCATCGAGGAAATCCGGCCCGGTCACCATGCGGTCATAGGCCGTTTCCTGCATCACCAGGCTGGCGGTCTCGACCCGGATCTCGACGCGGCAATGCGCCGGCGTCGTCCCGTCCACGGTGAGGCGGCCGGTGAAGCGGGTGAAGTGGCCTTCCACCGGCAGCAGACCGAAGACGTAGGCACGGAAGAAGATGTCCGTGTTCGCCGGCACCAGCCCCTCGCTCCGGGTCTGGGCGATGGCGGCTGGACCGCACAGGCCGAGCGCGACCAGCGCGAGCACCGCCATTGCCCGCCAGCGTTGCAGAGCCGTGCGTTCACTGTTGCACCGTAGCCACACTCGCCGCCCCTTCGCTTCGCAACACATCCGACATATATGGACGCGACCCCTCCAAGCGTAGCACAAACACGTCCGGGCGGGCCGCGGTGGCCCCGCTGGACGCCATCCGTTGTTCCGACACTCTCGGGAGGGGAAGCTTAGGATGAGAACTTCTTTTGCAAGCAGGCTGCGGGGCGCGACGATTCTGTCCGCTGCCGTGCTGGGTGCGGGGCTGATCGTCAGCACGGGCGCACACGCCCAGTCGTCGACGACGCCGCCCGGCTACTTCTTCACGCTCGGGGACCCGCTGAAGTCCTTCGGCGACCAGATGGCCAACTACGGCATCTATTTCAACGCCGCCAACGTGAACGTCGTCTATGACAACGTCAGCGGCGGCCGCAAGACCGGCGTGTCCGATACCAACGACGCCTCCGCCGGCATGGACTTCGACATGACCAAGCTGGCCGGCATCCCCGGCGCCCGCGCGCACATCCAGTTCGATGATCGCGCCGCCGGGTTCAACGGCAACTACTCCGGCTCGGTCTGGGGCTCCAGCCCTGAGTATGGCCCGGTCGAAGTGTTCCAGCTCTCGGAACTGTCCTGGGAGCAGTCGCTGTTCGACGATCACCTGCGCCTCTACGCTGGCCGCATCTCGCCGCTGGGTGACTTCTCGACCTTCGACGTCTACTGCAACTTCTACAGCATCGGCGTCTGCGGCAACGGTCCGGCCGGCTACTACTTCGACAACAGCGCCACCTACTCGCCGGTCTCCACCTGGGGCTTCCGCGCCACGGTGAAGCCGACGCTGAGCACCTATATCCGCGCCGGCGTCTACGCGGACGACGACGCCGCCTACTACACCACGCATAGCCATGGCTTCACCGATTGGGGTCTGAGCCAGGCGAGCGGCGTCTTCATTCCGTTCCAGATCGGCTACGACAGCACCACCCAGAACTACCCGACGCACGTGATGTTGGGCGGCTACTACGACAGCTCGAACTACAGTGTGGGCGCCACCGGCACGCCGGCGGCGATCGTTGCGGGCTCGGCGAACGCGGCGCTGAACAATCAGCGTGGCCGGGGGTCGGTCTACATGGGCCTGGAGCAGACCGTGTGGAAGCCGGATCCGAAGAGCGATCGCCAGCTGATCGCCTTCGGCGAAGCCACCTGGTCGGTCATGGGTCAAGCGCCGATCGAGAATGCGCAGGTCGTCGGCCTCGTGCTGCAGGGCCCGTTCGCGTCGCGCCCGCATGACACCGTGAACTTCGCCTGGGACTTCGCGAAGTACAACCACCGCTTCGCGCAGGCCGCGGCGTTCGGGGCCGGCTATGATAACGGCGGCGGCATCGGCGTGATGCAGGCGACTCCCTCGGAGAACTGGATCGAATTCAGCTATAGCGCGGCGGTGATGCCGGGCTTCTCGATCCAGCCCTTCCTGCAGTACTTCACCAACCCGGAAATGGCGGTGTCTAACGCCAACATCCACCACGACTCCTTCACCATCGGCGTGGCTACCGTCGTCGTCCTCAACGGCCTGCTCGGCCTGCCGGGCCTCGGCCACTCGAACTGAGCCTTGCCTAGTGGTCTGATGCCAACGCCCGCGAGGGCGTTGGCTGAATCAGCCCATACTTGAGCTAACCGTCTGATGCCAACGCCCGTCCAGGGTGTTGGCTGAATCAGCCCGCGAGACGAACTCAGGGCTTTGGCGCTTGGAGGCCCGGTCCGGCGACGGATCGGGCCTTTTTGCGCTCTACGCCTCGCCCGCGGCGAGCAGTGCGGCGTCGCCGCCGAAGGCGGCGCTGTTCACGCTCACGCTGCGCTCCTCGGCGAAGGCGTGGAGGGTCAACGGGCCGCCCGCCTTCGGCCCGGTTCCGGACAGTCCACGCCCGCCGAAGGGCTGCACGCCGATCACGGCGCCGATCTGGCTGCGGTTGACATAGGCATTGCCGATGGGGAGCTGGCGCAGAATCCGCGCCGGCAGCGATTCGATGCGCGACTGGATGCCGAGGGTGAGGCCATGGCCGCTGGCGGCCAGCGTCGCCACCAGCGCCTCGAGCCGGTCGGCCGCGAACCGAACCACCTGCAGGACCGGGCCGAAAATCTCGGTCGCCAGCATCGGCGTCGGCCGCTCGATGATGCGCGGGGCGAAGAAGCTGCCATGCGCCGTCGCCGCGGGCAGCGCCGCGAGGAACCGGGGCGGTCCCAGCGCCGCGGCCTGGGTTTCGAGCCGCTGGCAGGATTCGGCGTCGATGATCGGCCCGATGTCGGTCGCCGGCTCGAGTGGATCGCCGATCACCCACGTCGCCGCCGCGCCCTCCAGCATGCTCAGGACGCGGTCGGCGATTTCCTCCTGCAGGCACAGCACGCGCAGGGCCGAGCAGCGCTGGCCGGCCGAGCCGAACGCGCTGGCGAGCGCGTCGGTCACGGTCTGCTCGGGCAGGGCGGAGCTGTCCACGATCATCGCATTGACCCCCCCGGTTTCGGCGATGAGGGGGATCAGCGGTCCGTCGTGTGCCGCCAGCACGCCCGCGATCGCCCGCGCGGTGGCGAGGCTGCCGGTGAAGGCGACGCCCGCGACGCGTCCGTCGCGCGCCAGAGCGGCGCCGACCCTGCCGTCGCCGACCAGCAGGCCCAGCGCCGATTCGGGCACGCCGGCGGCGTGCAGCAGCGCCACGGCGCGGGCGCCGATCAGTGGCGTCTGCTCGGCCGGCTTGGCGGCGACGGCATTGCCGGCGGCGAGCGCTGCGGCGATCTGACCGGTGAAGATCGCCAGCGGGAAGTTCCACGGTGCGATGGCGGCGAATACGCCACGCCCGGCCAGCGACCAGAGATTACGCTCCCCGGTGGGGCCGGCGAGCACGCGCGGGGCAGCGAACCCCTCGCGGGCGCGGGCGGCGTAGTAGCGGCAGGCGTCGGCGGCCTCGCGCAGTTCGGCGATGGCGTCGGGCAGGGTCTTGCCGGCCTCGCGCACGAGCAGGGCGAGAAGCTCCGCCCGGTCGGCCTCGATCCCGTCCGCGGCGCGCTCGAGCACCGCGGCGCGGGCCGCCCCGCCGGCCTGATCCCACGCCGAGAAGCCGCGGGCGAGGCGGGCGAGGGTGGCGTCGATCTCGGTCCCGGTCGCGTCGTGGGCGTGGCCGAGCAGCCGGCGCCGGTCGGCCGGATCGCGGATCTCCCGTGCCGGCCCGGCGCCCGGCACGGTGCGGACGCGGGCGGCCTCGGCGGCGACGGCGGCGAGCAGGGCAGGGGCGCTGGCGCGGTCGCCGAGATCGATGCCAGCGGAGTTGGCGCGGTCGGGATAGAGGTCGCGCGGCAGGGGAATGGGCCGCGGCCGGTCCGGCTGGTCGCGCAGCCGCTCCAGAGGGTCGGCGAGGATGGCCGCCTCCGGCACCGCCGGATCGACCAGCCGATGCACGAAGCTGGTATTCGCCCCGTTCTCCAGCAGGCGGCGCACGAGATAGGCGAGCAGATCCTCGTGCGCGCCGACCGGGGCATAGACCCGCACCGGACAGTCGGGCCCGACGAGTCCGCCATAGAGCGCTTCGCCCATGCCGTGCAGCCGCTGCATCTCGAACCCGCCCGTTGGCGCCAGCGCCAGGATGGCGGCGAGGCTGAGGGCGTTGTGGGTGGCGAAGGCGGGGATGATCGCCCCGCCGTGGGCCAGCATCCGCCGCGCGCAGGCGAGCCAGGCGGCATCCGTCGCCGCCTTGCGGGTAAAGACCGGGTAGTTCGCGAGCCCCTGCACCTGCGCGGTCTTGATCTCGCTGTCCCAGTAGGCGCCCTTGACCAGGCGAACCGGGATGCGGCTGGCGCTGGCGCGGGCCAGGGCGGCGATCCAGTCGATCAGGGGGGCGGCCCGCTTCTGATAGGCCTGCACCGCGAGGCCGAGCCCATCCCAGCCCGCGAGCGCCGGATCGGCGCGGACGGCGGCGAAGACATCGAGACTGAGTTCGAGCCGCGCGGCCTCCTCGGCGTCGACCGTGAGGCCGATCCCTGCGGTGCGCGCGGCCAGAGCGAGGCCGCGCAGGCTGGCGATGAGCGGCGGCACGCTGTGTCTTTCCTGCAACGGCTCATAGCGCGGATGCAGCGCGGAGAGCTTGACCGAAAGCCCCGGCCCTTCGATCGGGCCGCGCCCGGCGGCATGACGGCCGATCTGCCCGATCGCCTCCGCATAGGCGCGCCGGTAGCGTTCGGCGTCGGCCGCGGCTTTCGCCGCCTCGCCCAGCATGTCGAAGCTCATGCGCCAGCGGCGCATGCTCGGGCTGGCGGCGCGGGCCAGCGCCTCCTCGATGGTGCGCCCGAGAACGAACTGGCGGGCCAGCAGCCGCATGCCCTGGCGCAGCGCGGTGCGGATCACCGGCTCGCCGAGCCGGCGCACCAGGCGGCGCAGCGCGCCGGGGACGCTCCTTGCGTCCTCGCGCGAGAGCACGCGACCGCCGAGCAGGAAGGCCCAGGTCGAGGCGTTCACGGCGAGGCTGTCGGCGTGGCCCAGATGCCGTTCCCAGGCGGCATCGCCGAGCCGGTCTTCGATCAGCGCATCGGCGGTGGCCGGGTCCGGAATGCGCAACAGGGCTTCGGCGAGGCAGAGCAGGGCCACGCCCTCGCGGGTTCCGAGCCCGAACTCGCGCAGGAAGTCGCTGACATCGCTGCCCGGGACATGCGCGGCGCGGGCGGCGCGCACGAGGGCGCGGCCCCGCTCGGCGGCGCCTGCCGGCAGCACCGAAGCGGGCAGCAAGGGCGCGAGCGCATCGTCCTCGGGTGCCAGGTGCAGCGCCCGCAACGCCGATCGGTCATCCCGCCATGAAACGGTCGGGGGCATGGATCACCGAGGCACCAGCGCGCCCGCGCGCGAAAGCGCCACGGCGGTGGTCAGGCGGCCTCCGCCCTGATCGCCTCGCCGAGCGTGGTGAAGATGCGGTCGATATGGCGCTGCTCGATGATCAGTGGCGGTGACAGCGCGATGATGTCGGCGGTGGTGCGGATCAGGACCCCGGCATCGAAGCAGCGCTGCAGCACGCGCCCGGCGCGCTCGGCCGGCTTGCCCGGCCGCGGCGCCAGCTCGATGCCGGCGACGAGGCCGAAATTGCGCACGTCGATGACGTTCGGCAGCCCGCGCAGACTGTGCGCCCCCGCCTCGAAAGCCCCTTCGATGGCCCGTGCGCGGGCCGGCAGATCATCGCCGCGATAGACATCCATCGCCGCGATCGCGGCGGCGGCGGCGAGCGGGTGGCCGGAATAGGTGTAGCCGTGGAAAAGCTCGATCCCGGCCGGCGCGTTGTCCACCACCGTATGGTAGATGTCCGCGCTCACCGCCACCGCGCCCATCGGCACCGCGGCGTTGGTCAGACCCTTGGCCATGGTCATGATGTCCGGCACCACGCCGAGCCGCTCGGCGCCGAACATCGTGCCGAGGCGGCCGAAGCCGGTGATCACCTCGTCGAAGATCAGCAGGATGCCGTGCTTGTCGCAGAGTTCGCGCAGGCGCTGGAGATAGCCCACGGGTGGGATCAGCACCCCGGCGGAGCCGGCCAGGGGCTCGACGATGACGGCGGCGATGGTGTCGCCATGCAGCGTGACCAGGCTCTCCAGCGTGTCGGCGAGATGCGCGCCCCAGGCAGGCAGGCCGCGCGTGAAGGCGTTGTGTTCCGGTGCGTGGGTGTGGGGCAGGTGGTCCACATAGGGCAGCAGCGCGCCGAACTGCTTGCGGTTGTTGCCGATCCCGCCCACCGACATGCCGCCGAAGCCGACCCCGTGGTAGCCCCGCTCGCGCCCGATCAGCCGCACGCGCTGGCTCTGCCCGCGCGCCCGCTGGTAGGCGAGGGCGATCTTCAGCGCCGTATCCGCGCTCTCCGAGCCGGAATTGGTGAAGAAGATGCGGTCGAGCCCCGCCGGGGTGATCTCCGCCAGCCGGGCGGCGGCCTGGTAGACGATCGGGTGGCCCATCATGAAGGTGGGGGCGAAATCCATCACCTCGGCCTGGCGCTGGATCGCCTCGGTGATCTCGCGCCGTCCGTGCCCGGCATTGCAGCACCAGAGCCCGGCGGTGCCATCGATGATCTCGCGCCCCTCCGGGGTGTAGTAGTACATGCCCTCGGCCCGGGCCAGCATCCGCGGCGCGCCCTTGAAGGCGCGGTTGGCGGTGAACGGCATCCAGAAGGCGTCGAGGTTGTTCGGGCGTGGCGCTGCGATCTCGTTCATGGCATCAACTCCTCCGCTCGTGGCAGCGTCGCCCATCGCACCCTGCCGCGCAAGGAGGTCGCGCTCATGGCTGACGGCACGCTCTATCTTGGCACGCGTCGCTACTCCTCCTGGTCGATGCGCGGGTGGCTGGCCGTGCGCCTGGCCGGGCTCGACGTCGAGGAGGTGGTGATCCCGATCGACGGGCAGGGGACCACGGCGGCGGTGAAGGCGATCTCGCCGAGCGGGCTGGTTCCGTGCCTCGAGCATCGCGGCAACAGCGTCTGGGAGACCCTGGCCATCGCCGAATACTGCGCCGAGCTCGCACCCGCCCTGTGGCCGGCGGCGAACCCGGCGCGGGCCTGGGCGCGGGCGATCGCGTCCGAGATGCATGCGGGGTTCCGTGAGTTGCGCCTGGCGATGCCGATGGTGCTGGGGCGCCATGCTCCCGGGGCCGGGCGAACGCCGGGCGCGCTCGCCGATATCGCGCGCATCGAGCGCCTGTGGGCGGACACGCGCGCCCGCTTCGGCGCTGGCGGGCCCTATCTGTTCGGCGCCGCGTTCACCGCGGCGGACGCGATGTATGCGCCCGTGGTGGCGCGATTCCTCGCCTACGAGCCGGAGCTCGCCGCCGGGGCGGGGGGCTATTGCGCTGCGGTGCGGGCCCATCCGCTGGTGGCGTCCTGGTACGAACAGGCCGCCGCCGAGCCGCTCGCCTGGCGCGTCGCCCGCTACGAAACGCTCGCATAGGAACGCACGATGAGCGCCACCATCGAGGATTTCGACCGACTGGAGATCCGCGTCGGCACCGTGATCGATGCCAAGCCCTTTCCCGAGGCGCGCAAGCCCTCGGTGAAATTGTGGATCGATTTCGGTGCCACCATCGGCACCCGCCAATCCTCCGCCCAGCTCGCTGTGCACTACCCGCCCGACCGGCTGATCGGGCGGCAGGTGCTGGCGGTGGTGAATTTCCCGCCCCGGCGCATCGCCGGCTTCGCCAGCGAGGTGCTGACCCTCGGCATCCCGGACGAGGATGGCGCGGTGGTGTTGGTCCGCCCGGACTTCGCCGTGCCCGATGGCGGGCGGCTGTTCTGATGGCGGCGCATTATTACACCGTCACCTGGGACCAGCTCCACCGCGACGCCCGCGCCCTGGCCTGGCGGCTGATGGGGCGGGGCCCGTTCCGCGGCATCGTCGCGGTCAGCCGCGGCGGGCTGATCCCGGCGGCGATCGTGGCCCGCGAGTTGGAGTGCCGCTTCGTCGAAAGCGTCTCGGTCGAGACCTACGACGAGGAAACGCGCGGCGAGCCGCTGATCACCAAGCCGCCGACCGCCGCCGGCGACGGCGCCGGCTTCCTTGTCGTCGATGATCTGGTGGACAGCGGCGCGACGCTGCGCGCCGTGCGCGCCGTGCTGCCACGGGCGCACTATGCCTGCATCTACGCCAAGCCGGCGGGGCGGGACGGGGTGGAGACCTTCGTCACCGAGGTTTCCCAGGACACGTGGATCCTGTTCCCGTGGGATACCGAGCCGCAATTCGTCGCCCCGCTCGCGCGTCGTCACGAATAGTCCGGGGGGCGGGTAGGCCGGGCGGCGGGACGAGCGGCGCCCTATTGGTTCGCCACCATCGGGCAGTGTCCCTCGGCCATCGGGCGGAATGCCTTATCGGGGGGGATGGTGGCCACCAGATGATACATGTCCCACGGGCCCTTGCTCTCCGCCGGGGATTTGACGCGGAACAGGTGGCTGGCGTGGACCGCGCGACCGTCGGCGCGGATGATGGTCGGGCCGAACAGCGGGTCGTCGATCGGCTTGTCTTTCATCGCCGCGACCGCCTTGGCGCCGTCGAGGGTGCGGACGCTGCGCTGGGCGCGGAGATAGGCCATGGTGGCGGAATAGACGCCGGCCTGCATCATCGTCGGCATGCGCCCATCCATCCGCGCGGCGAAGCGCTGGCTCCAGGCGCGGGTACGGTCGGTGAGATCCCAATAGAACGGCGATGGCAGCAACAGGCCCTGCGCGGTCGCCAGCCCGACCGAGTGGACGTCCGAGATCTGCAGGAACAGCGCCGCCAGCTCGGCGCCCTTTTTGGTCAGGCCGAACTCGGCCGCCTGCTTGATGGCATTGATCGCATCCGCGCCGGTGTTGGCGAGTGCGATCGCCTGCGCGCCGGAACTCTGCGCCTCGATCAGCGGCGAGGAGAAGTCGGTGGTGCCGAGTGGAACACGGACGACGCCGAGAACCTTGCCGCCGCCGGCCACGATCGCCTCGGTCGCGTCACGCTCCAGGGTCTTGCCGAGCGCGTAGTCCACGTCGACGAAGAACCAGGTCTGGAGATTCTGGCCCAGCAAGGCATGGACCAGGGTGTGGGACTGCGACCAGGTGTCGCTGACCCATTGCACCGTGGTCGGCGCGCAGGCCTTGCCGGTGAGATCGGAGGTCGCGGCCGAGGAGGCCAGCGCGACGCGGTTCTTCTGGTGCATGAGGTTGGCCACCGCCAGCGCGACGCCCGAATTGGGCAGATCGACCACGGCCGCGACCTGGTCCTCGTCCACCCAATGGCGCACGATGCCGACGCCGATATCGGGCTTGTTCTGATGGTCGGCGGCGAGAATTTCGACCTTCAGCCCCTGCGCCTCGGCGGCGAAATCCTCGGCCGCGAGGTGCGCGGCGACGACCGAGCCCTTGCCGACCTGGTCGGCGAAGGGGCCGGCCATGTCGGTCAGCACGCCGATGCGCACCGTGTCGTTGACGAGCCCGTCGCCTTCGGCGCGGCCGGAGGACGGCGTGAGCGAGAGCAGCGCGCCCGCAAGCAGCAGCGTGGTGACGCGGATCATGGCAGCGTTTCCCCCGGGCTCTGGACCTTCGACGGGTCCTGGATCGTTCAGCGTCGCACGATCATACCGGCGAGGCCGGCCGGAGTCACGCCGCGCCCCATGGATTGCCCTTTCCCCTGCGGGCGAGTTCCGCTAGTTGCATGGCCCCATGCAAGACCCTGCGAATGCCCGCGGCGCCAGCCTGACGCGCGCGACGTCGGAGACCGAGATCAGCCTCCGCCTCGATCTGGACGGCAGCGGCCGGGCGTCGGTCGGCACCGGCATCGGTTTCCTGGACCACATGCTGACCGCTTTCGCCCGCCATGCGCTGTTCGACCTCGAGGTGCAGGCGAAGGGTGATCTGCATATCGACGCCCATCACACCACCGAGGATGTCGGCATCGTGCTCGGTCAGGCGATCGCGCAGGCGCTGGGCGAGAAGCGGGGCATCCGCCGCTTCGGCCAGGCGCTGGTGCCGATGGACGAGGCCCTGGTGGAGGCGGCGGTCGATCTCTCCGGGCGGGCGCATCTCGCCTGGTCGGTGTCGTTCGCCGCGCCCAAGGTGGGCACGATGGACACCGAACTGTTCGAGGAATTCTTCCGCGCCCTCGCCGGCAACGCCCGCCTCACCCTGCATCTGACGCAGCGGGCCGGGCAGAACACGCACCATGTCGCCGAGGCCTGCTTCAAGGCCGCCGCCCGGGCGCTGCGCATGGCCGTCGAGCCCGATCCGCGCGCCGGCGGCGCGGTGCCGTCCACCAAGGGGACGCTGTGAACATCTACACCGCCCATCTGCGTCCCGGCCGCGAGCCGGTGCTGGTGGCGGAGGGGTTCAGCCTGGCGGCGGCCCTGTTCGGGCCGCTCTGGCTGTTCGCGCGGGGCGGCTGGATCGCCGGGTTGCTGGCGCTGGCGGCGGGCCTGCTGCTCGCCGCGCTCGGCCTGCGCCTGGGCTGGCCGGGAGAACTCCTCTGGGCGGGGCTCGCCTGGCTGCACGGCCTGTTCGCGCGGGATCTGCTGCGCTGGGATCTGGCCAGGCGTGGCTACGATCTGGCCCATGTGCTGGCGGCGCGCGGCGCCGAGGCGGCCTATGCCCGCCTGCTCGCCGCCCGTCCCGATCTGCTCGGCGAGGCCCGCGCATGAAAGTCGCTGTCGTCGATTACGGCAGCGGCAATCTCGCTTCGGCCTCGCGCGCGCTGGCGGTGGCGGCCGAGCGTGCCGGGATTCCCGCCGAGGTGCGGGTGACGGCGGATCCGGACATGGTCGCCGCCGCCGACCGCATCGTCCTGCCCGGCCAGGGCGCCTTCGCCGACTGTGCGCACGGGCTGGCGGCGATCCACGGGTTGCGCGCCGCGATCGACTACCGCACCGGCCAGGGAGTGCCGTTTCTCGGCATCTGCGTCGGGATGCAGCTGATGGCCGAGCGCGGCCTCGAACACGCCGTGACGCCGGGGTTCGGCTGGGTGGCGGGCGAGATCGCCGAGCTCGAGGTGCCTGGGCTGCGCCTGCCGCAGATGGGCTGGAACGAGCTGCGCTTTCCGCAGGGTGGCGACCACCCGCTGCTGGCCGGACTCGTCCCCGGCGACCATGCCTATTTCGTGCACAGCTATGCGCTGCGCGGCGCCCGTGCCGAGCAGGTCATCGCCACCACCGACTATGGCGGTGACGTCGTCGCCATGGTGGTTGCCGGCAACCGCGCCGGCACCCAGTTCCATGTCGAGAAGAGCCAGGAGGTCGGCTTGCGCATTCTGGGGAATTTCCTGCGCTGGAGCCCGCAGGTGGGGCGGTGAGCGAGGGAACGGCGGCGGCGGCCGCGTCGGTCGAGCGCGCGGGCGAACTGTCGGACCCGGATCTCGCCGCCCTGTGCGAGGCCGCCGACGCCGCGATCATCGACGGCGGCGGCTTCGGCTGGGTGAACCCGCCCGGGCGCACGGCGCTGGAGCGCTACTTCCGCGGTGTGCTGCTGGTGCCGGAACGCGAGCTTTATATCGCCCGGCTCGAAGGGGTCGTGGTCGGCTCCGCCCAGCTGGTCCGCCCGCCGCGCAACAACGAGGCGCAGGCCTTCGCGGCGACGCTCATGCACAGTTTCGTCGCCCCCTATGCGCGCGGTCAGGGCCTGGCGCACATGCTCACCGTCCGCGTCGAGGAGGCGGCCCGGGCGCTCGGCTATCACGTCCTCAACCTCGACGTGCGCGAGACGCAGGAGGCGGCGATCCATCTCTACGAGGCGCTGGGCTTCATCCGTTGGGGCATCCATCCGCAATATGCCCGCGTCGGCGGCAAGACGCAGCGGGGCTTCTACTACTACAAGCTGCTGCAGCCAGGCGGGCGGATCGGTTCGTGAGCGGGCTGACCCTCTACCCGGCGATCGACCTCAAGGGCGGCGCCTGCGTGCGGCTCAAGCGCGGCGCGATGGACGAGGCGACGGTCTATTCCGACGACCCGGCCGCGCAAGCGCGGCTCTGGCAGGATGGTGGCTGCCGCTGGCTGCATGTGGTCGATCTCGACGGCGCCTTCGCCGGCCGGGCCGTGAACGCGGCAGCGGTGCGCGCCATCCTGGCCGCCGCCCGCGTGCCGGTGCAGCTCGGCGGCGGCATCCGCGACATGGCGATGGTGCGCGCCTGGCTCGAGGCCGGCGTGCGGCGGGTCGTGCTCGGCAGCGCCGCGGTCAAGACCCCGGAGCTGGTGCGCGAGGCGTGCCGCGCTTTTCCCGGCCGCATCGCCGTCGGCATCGACGCCCGCGACGGCTTCGTCGCCACCGAAGGCTGGGCCGAAACCTCCTCGGTGCCGGCGCTGGACCTGGCGCGGCGGTTCGAGGATGCGGGCGTTGCGGCGCTGATCTATACCGACATCGGCCGCGACGGTATGCTGACCGGGCTCAATCTCGATCAGACCGCGGCGCTGGCCGAAGGCGTGGCGACGCCGGTGATCGCCAGTGGCGGCGTCGGCTCGGTGACGGACCTGGCGGCGCTGCGCGAGGCCGCGCGCCTGGCGAGCCGCATCGAGGGGGTCATCGTCGGCCGCGCGCTCTATGATGGACGGCTGACACTGGCGGAAGCCATGGCGGCGCTCGCCGGCTGAGGCCGTCGGGGCGCCGGACGGAATTTTTGCGTTTCTGCTGAAGTCTGATGATACAACCTAAGCGTGTCTAACCGAGGCGCGATTCGCCATTGGTTGACGAAGAGAGGTCGGGCACTGTGTTGAAGTTGCGCATCATCCCCTGTCTCGACGTCAAGGACGGGCGGGTCGTGAAGGGCGTGAACTTCGTCGCCCTGCGCGATGCCGGGGATCCGGTCGAACAGGCGGCGGTCTATGACGCCGCCGGCGCGGACGAGCTTACCTTCCTCGATATCACCGCCAGCCACGAGAACCGCGACACTATCCTCGACGTCGTGGCGCGGACCGCGGCGCGGGTCTTTCTGCCGCTGACGGTCGGCGGCGGCATCCGCAGTGTCGCCGACATGCGCCGGCTGCTGCTTGCGGGCGCCGACAAGTGCAGCATCAACTCCGCCGCCATCGCCCGGCCCGAACTGGTCCGCGAGGCGGCGCAGAAGTTCGGTAGCCAGTGTGTCGTCGTCGCGGTCGATGCCAAGGCCATTGTCCCCGGGCGGTGGGAGGTGTTCACCCATGGCGGCCGGCGCCCGACCGGGATCGACGTGGTGGCTTGGTGCCGGCAGGTGGCCGAGGCCGGGGCGGGCGAGATTCTGCTCACCTCCATGGATCGCGATGGCACCGGTCAGGGGTTCGACCTCGATCTCTTGGGCGCGGTCTGCGGCGCGGTGCGGGTGCCGGTGATCGCCTCCGGCGGGGTCGGCCAGATCGAGCATTTCATCGCCGGCGCGCGCGCCGGCGCCACCGGGCTGCTCGCCGCGAGCGTGTTCCATTTCGGCACGTTCGGCATCCAGGACGTGAAGCGGGAATTGGCGCGCGCCGGTTTGCCGGTGCGCCTGCCGCGTCTGGCGGCGTGAAAGGGACGATCATGGCCAAGGCGCAGAAGGACACGGTGAAAAGGAAGGCGGCGAAGAAGCCGGCCAAGAATCCCGCGAAGGGGACCGGTAAGCGCGCGCCGAAGCGGTCGGGGAAGAGCGGCGCGGCCGGGCTGGCGCCCTCGATCCTCGCGCCGGCAGCGCCGTTGGAGCATGCGCAGGCCGACGCGGCAGTGCTCGACCGGCTGTGGGAGGTGGTTACCAGCCGGCGCAGCGCCGACCCGTCGGTGAGCCATTCCGCCCGTCTGCTCGCCCGCGGCACGGCGAAGGTGGCGCAGAAATTCGGCGAGGAGGCGGTGGAGTGCGTGATCGAGGCGATCGCCGGCGATCGCGACAAGCTCATCGCGGAGAGCGCCGACGTGCTCTATCACCTGATCGTGGTCTGGGTGAATGCGGGTGTCCGGTCCGGGGAGGTCTGGGCGGAACTGATGCGGCGCGAGGGTGTCAGCGGTATCGACGAAAAGGCGGCGCGCGCGGTGCCGCTTGCGCTTCGCGTCGAGACCCGGAAAATCCCCTGAACCGGGCTCCTCAGCGGGCCCCTGAACGCGGCGAGGGAGCGATGGCGGTGAGCGGGATCGGACCGTACGACGACCAGAATATATTTGCGCGCATCCTTCGTGGCGAGATCCCGTGCCGGAAAGTGTTCGAGGATGAGCACGCGCTGGCCTTCCACGACATCAATCCGCAGGCGCCCGTGCATGTGCTGGTGATCCCGAAGGGGCACTACGTCTCGCTCGCCGATTTCACCGCGCGTGCCTCGGCGGGCGAGATCGCCGGCTTCTTCCGTGCGGTCGGTGCGGTGGCCCGCGCGCTGGGGCTGGAGGAGAGTGGCTATCGCGCGCTCGCCAATGCTGGTCCGGATTCGCACCAGGAGGTGCCGCACCTGCACGTCCATATTTTCGGCGGCCGTCCCCTCGGTCCGATGCTCGTCCGTCGCGCCGAGGGCTGACCAGCGCCGCCGGGTCAGGCCTCGGCGGCGAGGCGCTTCAGGTCGAACGCCGGATCCGCGGCCTGCGCCGGGCTCGGCGACAGCCCGAGGCCGAGCAGCTTGCGCGCGATCAGATGGTCGAGCGGGCGATTGGCGGATTCGACCCCGACGAGCCGTCCGGCGCGATAGCAGAACACCGAAAGTCCGCCCACGGCCGGATCGGAGCGGAGCACCGCTTCGTCGTGCGGCTGCGTCAGGCCGGCGATCTGGAGTTTGAGCGCGCCCTGCTCGCTCCAGAACCAGGGCAGGCTGGCATAGGGCGCCGGGCTGCCGGCGAGGCGCGCCGCGACGCACCGCGCCTGATCGACGGCGTTCTGCACTGACTCCAGCCGGACCGGCCCATCGGCGAACCGGCTCGGATAGCGGGCGCAATCGCCGATCGCCGAAATCGCCCGATCCGCGGTGCGGAGATACGCGTCCACGACGATCCCGTCGTCGGCGGCAAGCCCGGCGTCGATCGCAAGCTCGGCGTTCGGCACCACGCCGACGCCGACGAGAATGCAATCGGCGGCGACGATCTCCCCGTCCGTGGTCTCGATGCCACGGGCCCGGCCGTCCGCGCCGAGGATCTGCGCCAGTGTCGTGCCGAAGCGGAAGCGGACCCCGGCCGCCTCGTGCGCGGCGCGCACATGCTCGGCCATCGGTGCGGAGAGCGCGCGTGCCATGGGGCGGGCGGCGGCCTCGATCACGGTCACGTCGAGGCCGAGCGCCCGTGCCGTGGCGGCGACCTCGAGGCCAATGAAGCCGGCGCCGACGACGACGACCGCGCGCGCATCGCGCAGCGCCTGGCGGAGCGCCTCCGCCTCCGCCAGCGTGCGCACCCGGAAGACGCCGCCGAGCCGGGCACCAGGCACCGGCAGTTCACGGTTGCGCGCCCCGGTCGCGAGCACGAGATGGTCGTAGGCGATCGGCTCACAAGCGGACAGCACGACACGCCGCGCGTTCCGATCGATGCCGATGACGCGCGTTCCGGTGCGGAGCTCGACCCGGTGCTCGGCGAAGAACCGCTCCGGCCGCAATCGAACCATGTCGGCGTCGATCTTGCCGAGCAGATAGGCCTTGGAGAGCGGCGGGCGCTGATAGGGCAGAGAGCCCTCCTCGCCGAGCAGGATCACCCGTCCCTCGACGCCCGCCTCGCGCAGGGAGGCGGCGAGCTGGAAGCCGCCTTGCCCGCTGCCGACGATGGCGATCGTGCCGGCCCTGCCCATGTGTGCCGCGCGCCGGCCCAAGCGCTACGAAGGGTCGACGCAGATCGCGTAGTGGATCGGGCTGGTGACGAACCCGGACTGGAACCGGCCCTGGCTGTTCGCCGGGCTCAGCACCAGTGCCTGGCCAGGTCCGGCCTGGCCTTGCGGGCAGCGCGGCCCCGGCCGACCGCCCAGCGTTGCCTGGACCTGGTTGCCCTGGATGGTGAAGTCACTGACGCCGTTGACCACGATGCCGTAGCCGATGCCCTTGCCGGCGATGACATTGTCGCTGACCGTGCCGCCGTGGTTGATCAGCCCCTTGTCCTCGCCCCACGCCGCCGGACCGATGGCGATGGCCACCTTGATGTAGCCACCATCCGCCTCGATGCGGTTGCCGCTGACGATGGTGCCGGTGTAGTCGCCGTCGAAGGGCTTGTAGTCGACCAGATTGATGCCGCCGAGCAGGGTGTTGGTGCGGGTGCGGATTAGGTTGTTCTGCACCAGCGTGCCCGGCGCGCCGAAAATCACGATACCGCCGTCGGATGCGTCGGTGACGATGTTGCCCGCGATCAGCCCGTTGCGGCAGCCGAAGGAGATGCCATCCGCCCAATGCCCGTCCGGCGTCCCGGCCGGGCCGATATCGCTGTTGGTGATGGTCGCACCGTCGCACTGGCCGCTGCCCTCGAACACATGCAGCGACGACCAGCCGCGCGGGTCCTGCGCGTGCACCGCATCGACGCGGATGCCCGAGACATCGCCGCCGATCTCGATCAGCGCAGCACCTTGCGGAATTGGCCCGAGCGTCGGACGGGCGCCGTCCACGGCGATCGCGCGGATGGAGATCCGATTGGCGCGCGAGGTGATCGCGGACGCCTGGGCCGGGCCGGCGACGCGCAGCAGCGCCCGGGTCGCATCGGTGGGATAGGCTTCGGTCGCGAGTTCCTGCCCATCGGCCGACAGCACGACCGGCGCGTTCAGGACGAACACCGCGCCAGCACACAGCGCGACCTTGGCGCCTGGCCCTTGCAGCGCGGCGTTGATGGTGCGCTCATCGCCGCCCGACAGGCACGCGGCCGCGGCCGATCGCGGCGCGGCGAGCAGCATCGCTGGCATCGCGACGAGCGCCACGACCCGGGCCAATCGTCGCATCCTGGTCGTTCCCGCCCCGTTCATCGTGTGGCCTTTGCCGGCCGGAGCCCGTAGGTGCCGAATTTCTCGGCCGTCGCGGCGATGTCCTCATCCGACAGCAGCACGGGTCCGCCGATCAGCAGGCTGTGGTAGTACTGCTGGGCGATGGTCTCCAGCTCGACGGCGCGCCACAGCGCCTTGTCCAGCGATTCACCGCAGGCGATCATGCCGTGATTGGCGAGCAGACAGGCGCTGCGGGCTTCGAGCGCGGCGAGCGCATGCTCCGACAGTGCTGCGGTGCCGAACGTCGCATACGGGGCACAGCGCACATCGGTACCACCAAAGGCGGCGATCATGTAGTGGCAGGCCGGGATCGGCCGCCGCGCCACGGCCAGTGCGGTGCAGAAGGTGGGATGGGCGTGGACGACGGCGTTGAACTCCGGCCGCGCCCTCAGAATATCGCGATGGAAGCGCCATTCGGTGGAGGGTCTGAGCGGACCTTTCCAGGCGCCATCATCGTTCCCGAGGCGCATCTCGGCGATGTCATCGGCGCGCATCCGCTCGTATGGCGTCGCCGAGGGGGTGATCAGCATCGTCTTGCCGTGACGGACGCTGACATTGCCGGACGTGCCCTGGTTGAGACCGAGCGCATTCAGCGCCCGGGCCGCATCGACGATCGCCTGGCGCAGCGATTTTTTTGTCATCGCGGCAGGTCTCCCCTCGTGGCCGGTCAGTGGCAGGACAGCGCGGCGATCAGATCCGTGCGATCGGCCAGACAGGCGATGTAGTTCGGGCCGACGAAGTCCTCCTCCGCCAGAGCATAGGGCTTGAATGCCACGCCGTCAGGGTAGAGCTTGCCGAGGACGAATCCGCGTGCGGTGAAAAACTCGTAGAAGTCCGCCAGGAACGTGCGCGTGCGCAGATTGATCTCGCCGTACTCGAACTGTACCAAGTTGATCGCGCGGTGTGCGAAGGCATCGGCGAAGCCATTGAGCACGGCGAACTCGGCGCCTTCGACGTCGATCTTGAGCATGTCCACGTGGCTGATGTCCTGCGCCTTCAGATAGGCATCGCCGGTCGTGAT
>JAKAZO010000092.1 GCA_021815825.1 Pseudomonadota bacterium | reverse complement strand
TGAAATGCACGTTGAGCCCATGAGCGAAGGCCAGCGCCGCGCCCGGCTTCATGTTCGGGCCGAGCTTCTCGCGGTAGAGATCGCCCTGGCCCTCGTCGGGGGTGAGCACCATCACCACATCCGCCCACTTGGCCGCCTCGGCCGGATCGAGCACGCGCAGTCCGGCGGCCTCGGCCTTGGCGACACCGGTGGAACCGGCCCGCAGCCCGACGACGACGTCTTTCGCGCCGGAATCCTTGAGGTTGTTGGCGTGGGCGTGGCCCTGGCTGCCATAACCGATCACGGCGACCTTCTTGGCCTTGATCAGGTTCACGTCAGCGTCGCGATCGTAATAGACGCGCATCGAAACGACTCTCCTATGGGTTCGCGGATCGGATTCAGATGGTGCGGGTGCCGCGTGCGATGGCAGCGACGCCGGTGCGAGACACTTCGGCCAGGCCGAGCGGGCGCATCAGATCGAAAAACGCGTCGAGCTTGTCCGGATTGCCGGTCATCTCGAAGACGAAGCTCTCGGTGGTGGCATCGACGACGCGGGCGCGGAACGCATCCGCGAGCCGGAGCGCCTCGGCCCGCTTCTCGGCAGCGCAGATCACCTTGATCAGCGCCATCTCCCGGGCAAGATGCGGGCCCTCCTCGGTGAGATCGGCGATGCGGTGCACCGGCACGAGGCGATCGAGCTGCGCCTTGATCTGCGCGATCACCATTTCCGTGCCGGAGGTGACGACGTTGATCCGGCTCTGGCCGCGATCGCGGTCCACCGGCGCCACGGTCAGGCTCTCGATATTGTAGCCGCGCCCGGAGAACAATCCGATGACGCGGGCGAGCACGCCCGATTCGTTGTCGACCAGCACGGAAATCGTCGCCGTGCGCGGGGTGGTGTCCTGCGGATTGGCCATCGGTTCAGACCAACACCAGGCCTTCGTCGGTGATGCCGGCGGCGCGCCCTTCCTGGTCGGGGCCAAGGATCATCTCGTTGTGGGCGGCGCCGGATGGGATCATCGGGAAGCAATTCTCCTTCTGGTCGACGGCGATGTCGGCGATCACGGTGCGGTCGGTGGCGAGCATCTCGCGGATCACGTCGTCCAGCTCATCAACAGTCTTGGCGCGCAGGCCGACGGCGTGGAAACTCTGCGCTAGCTGCACGAAATCCGGCAGGGCGGCGGTGTAGCTCTCCGAATAGCGGCCGCCATGCAGCAACTCCTGCCACTGCCGCACCATCCCCATGTACTCGTTGTTGAGGATGAACACTTTGACCGGCAGCCGGTACTGCGACAGCGTGCTCATCTCCTGAATGTTCATCAGGATGCTGGCCTCGCCGGCGATGTCGATCACGAGTGCGTCCGGGTGGGCAATCTGCACCCCCATCGCCGCCGGTAGCCCGTAGCCCATGGTCCCGAGCCCACCCGAAGTCATCCACCGGTTGGGCCGGTCGAAATGGAAATGCTGCGCGGCCCACATCTGGTGCTGGCCGACTTCGGTGGTGACGAACACCTCGCGCCCACTCTCGCGCGTTATCTCGTAGAGGCGGCGGATGGCATGCTGCGGCTTGATGATGGAGCCCGGCGCCATCGACTGAGTGAAGCGCAGCGATTCCTTCGCCCGCCAGCCGTCGATCTGGCGCCACCACGCGGCGAGCGCCTGGGTGTCGGTGCGCGCCGCGGAGCGCTGCCATTCCGCGAGCAGCGCACTCAGCACCCGACCGGCATCGCCGACGATGGCGACATCGACGGCGACGTTTTTGTTGATGCTCGAGGGATCGATGTCGGCGTGGATTTTCTTCGAGCCTGGGCTGAACGCATTGAGCCGGCCAGTGACGCGGTCGTCGAACCGTGCCCCGATCGCCAGCATGACGTCGCAGTCATGCATGGCGAGATTGGCTTCGTAGGTCCCGTGCATCCCGAGCATGCCGAGGAAATGCGGGTCGGAGGCCGGGAAGGCACCGAGCCCCATCAGGGTGTTGGTGCAGGGGAACCCCGTCTCGCGCACGAAACGGGTCAGCGTCGCGGACGCCGCCTCGCCGGCGTTGATGACACCACCGCCCGCATAGATGATCGGCCGCTTCGCTGCCCTCAGCAGCGCCACCGCCTCGGCGATGCGGGCCGGATCCGGCTCCACCACCGGCCGGTAGCTGCGATGCTCGGTCACGGGCGGCGGCGAATAGGGTGCGGGCCCGATCAGGATGTCCTTCGGGAGATCGATCACCACCGGCCCTGGCCGTCCGCTCCGGGCGACGTAGAACGCTTCATGGACGACGCGCGCGAGATCTTCGGAGCGCTTGACGAGGTAGTTGTGCTTCGTCGCCGGCCGGGTGATGCCCGTGGTATCGGCCTCCTGGAAGGCGTCATTGCCGATCAGGTGTGTCGGCACCTGCCCGGTGAGGCACACAACCGGCACGCTATCCATCAGCGCATCGACCAGGCCGGTGACGGCGTTGGTGGCCCCCGGCCCGCTGGTGACCAGCACCACCCCGACGCGCCCGGTGGAGCGGGCATAGCCCTCGGCCGCATGGACCGCGGCCTGCTCGTGGCGCACCAGAATGTGGCGAATGGCGTTCTGATTGAAAATCGCGTCGTAGATCGGCAGGACGGCACCGCCCGGATAGCCGAACACGACTTCGACACCCTGATCCTTCAGGGCGCGCAGCAGCACCTCCGCACCCGGCTGCAGCGCCTCCGTCCGCGCTGCCATCGCGGGTTCCCCGTCCTCGGCCGCCATCGTCCATCCTCCGCCAAAGCGCCGCGTGCGTACGGGCGCCGGGCACGTCTAGGCCGGGCGGGAGACCGCCGTCAATCCGGAGTCACGCAGAAAATTGAGCAGATCAGCTATTCCTCTTTCCGAAAATTTCTCAGTGTCATCAAATCGCGTAGTAATATTCCAGACAGCGGCCGCAGGCGGATGATGCCGGAACCAGGTCCCCTGCCGCCGGGTGTAGCGGCCGGTCGCCGTGACGGCGCGCGCGGCTGCCTCAGCGAGGCTGGTTTCGCCGCGCAGGCAGGCGGAGAGTTCGGGCACGCCATGCGCGCGCATCGCCGGCAGCGCCGGGTCGAGCCCGGCCGCCACGAGGGCCCGCACCTCCTCGAGCGCGCCGGCGGCAAGCATCGCCGCGAACCGATCCGCGATCGCCGTGCGCAGCGCCGGTCGCGGCGGATCCAGCAGGGCGGCGATGAAGCGCCAGGGCGCCGTCGCCCCACCGCTTGCCTGCCAGGCAGCTAGGCCGGTGCCGCTCGCCCGCCACACCTCCCAGGCGCGGGCCAAGCGTTGCGAGTCCGACGGACGCAGCCGTGCCGCCGTCGCGGGATCCGCTGCGGCCAGCCGGGCGTGCAGCCCCTGCGGCCCGAGGCTGTCGAGCAGCGCCCGGGCCTCCGCGCGGATCGGCACCGGAATCTCCGGCAGGTCAGCGAGCCCTTCGGTCAGTGCGCGGAGATAGAGCCCGGTGCCACCGCAGATGATCGGCAGCCGCCCCGCCGCCCGTGCCGCCGCCATGGCCGCGAGCGCGGCCTCGCGCCACCAGAACACGCTGCCCGGCTCGGCGGCCGGGCGGACGCCGTAGAGCGCGTGCGGGGCGCGCGCCTCGTCGTCCGGGGTCGGACGCGCGGTGAGCACGCGCAGCTCGCGGTAGACCTGCATGGAGTCGGCATTGATGACGACGCCGTCGAGCCGCTCGGCCAGAGCCAGGGCGAGCGCGGACTTGCCGCTCGCGGTCGGGCCGGCGACGATCACGGCTCCGGGCAGAGCGGCGGTCTGCGCCGCGCGATCAGCCTCTTGCGCCATCCCTCCCCCGCCGGCATGAAGCCCCGCCCGGTTCACCCACGATCATGCCAGTCCCGCACCCCCACGTTCTCACCCTTGTCGCCGATCGAGCGGCGACCGTCCTCGATGACGGCGTCATCGCCGATGTGCGCGATGCCATCGGCGGCGGACGCGCGGTCACGCTCGCGCCGGGCGAGGCCGTGGACCTGCACTGCGTCGCCCCACCGGACCTCGCCGCCGCCGCCGCCGCACTCGCCGGCCGCCCGATCGATGCGCTGGCGGTGCCCGCCGCCAACCGGCGCAAGGCGCTCCTGGTCGCCGACATGGACAGTACCATCGTCACCGGCGAAACGCTCGACGATCTGGCCGACAAGGCCGGTCTCAAAGCCGAGATCGCCGCCATCACGCGGCGCAGCATGAACGGGGAAATCGATTTCGCCGAGGCGCTGCGCCAGCGCGTGGCGATGCTGCGCGGGCTGAAACTGTCGGCCTTGGAGGAAACCTGGCGCGAGACCCGACTGATGCCCGGTGCACATGAGCTCATCGCCACCATGCGCGCACACGGAGCCCTCACCGCGCTGGTCTCCGGCGGATTCACCTATTTCACCGGCCGCGTCGCCTCCCTCGCCGGCTTCGATCTGCACCGCGCCAACACCCTGCTCGACGACGGCGAGGCCCTCACCGGGCTGGTGGCCGAACCGATCCTCGATCGCAACGCCAAGCTCGCCACGCTGCGCGAGCTGGCCGACGCGCGGGGCCTGGACCTCGCGGCGACGATGGCCGTGGGCGACGGCGCCAACGATCTCGATATGCTGCGCGCCGCAGGACTCGGTGTCGCCTACCGGCCGAAGCCGATCCTGGAGCAGGCCATCGCCGTCTGCGTCCGTCACGCCTCGCTGCGCGCCCTGCTCTTCGTGCAGGGCTATCATCAGCGCGAGATTCGGGAACGCTGACCCCCGCGCCGGCGGCGCGGGGGTGGTTGGCGTTCAGCCGGGCTGGTGCTGCAGCGGCAGCGGCACCCAGCGCAGCCCGTTGGCGCTCTGAACCAGCATCAGCACCGATTTCCGGTTCTGCTCGCGCAGCCGATCGACCCGCTGCTTGACCTCCGCCGGGGTGTTCACCGGCTCCTGCTGCACCTCGACGATGACATCGCCCTGCTTCAGGCCCCGCTGGGCGGCGCTGCCATCCGCCTCGACCTCGGTGATGACCACGCCCTTCTGGTCGGGATTGATCTGGAACTTCTCGCGCATCTCGCCCGTCAGCGGCGCGATGGTGAGGCCCAGGCCGGCGACGGCGACGGCGCGATCGGGCTCCGGCGTCTCGCTCGGCTTGGCCGCGGCCTCCTTCACGTCGTCGGGCATCTCCGCGATCACCGCATCGAGCGTCTGCTCGTGGCCGTCGCGCCAGATATCCAGCGCGACGGTCTGGCCGATCGAGGTCTCCGCCACGAGCCGCGGCAGGTTGCGCATCTCCTTCACGTCCTGGTGGTTGAACTTGAGGATGATGTCGCCGTTATGGACCTGCGCCTTCGCGGCCGGGCCGTCCTCCGTCACGCCCGCCACCATCGCCCCGGACGCTTCATGCAGGCCGAGGCTTTCGGCGATGTCCGGCGTCACCTGCTGGATGCGCACGCCGAGCCAGCCGCGCCGGGCGTGGCCGAACTTCACCAGTTGATCCACCGTCGTGCGCGCCAGGCTGGTCGGGATCGCGAAGCCGATGCCGATGGAGCCCCCGGAGGGCGAGTAGATGGCGGTGTTGATGCCGATCACCTGCCCGTCCATGTTGAACAGCGGCCCTCCCGAGTTGCCGCGATTGATCGGCGCGTCGGTCTGGATGAAATCGTCATACGGACCCTGGCGGATGTCGCGTCCGCGGGCAGAGACGATGCCGGCGGTGACGGTGCCGCCGAGGCCGAACGGATTGCCGATCGCCAGAACCCAGTCGCCGACGCGCATCTTGTCGGAATCGCCGAAGCTCAGCGCGTGCAGCGGCTTCTCGGGCTTGACCCGCAGCACGGCGACATCCACCCGGTCGTCGCGCCCGACCAGCGTCGCCTTCATCGAGGTGCCGTCCTGGAGCGTGACCGTGATCTCGTCCGCGCCGTCGATCACGTGGTTGTTGGTGACGATGATCCCGGCCGGATCGATGACGAAGCCCGAGCCGAGGCTCTGGGTGCGGTGCGTCGGCGGCGGCGCGCCGCCATGGCCGTTGCCGCCGGGGCCGTTACCGCCGGGGCGGTTGCGCTCCATGAAATCGCGGAAGAACTGCTCGAACGGCGAACCGGGCGGAAAGGCGGGAAGGTCCGGCCCTTCGCCGCGTGCCTGGACCTTCTGGCTGCTCGAAATATTCACCACGCCCGGCAGCAGTTCGGCGGCGAGGTCGGCAAAGCTGGCCGGTGCATCGCGCGCCGCGGCCGGCGCGGGGGCGAGCCACGGCGCCGCCGGCGCGACCAGCGTGAGCGCCGCCGCCAGCAGCGTGGCGCGAAGCGTACGGGAAAAGGCTCGATCCATGAAAGACATCCCTTTAGGGTTCCGTCGATCGGCGCGTCCTGGGTCACCCCGCGTCCACAGCGAGGCCCCGCTGGCAGCCGGAGGGGCCGTGACACCGCCTGTCAGTCCGCGGCAAGGCACGTCTGCCGGACGTGACTCTGGGGGCGTACGGGCCGCTGCGCAAGCGCGCGACGAGGCTTTATCGTCCCGGCCCGCCTCCCCGCCCGGGTTTGCGGCGGAGGTTCAGCCGAAGCGGGAGACGATGAGCATCGCCGGCCTGCGCGTCCGCTCGAACGCATAGCAACTCGTCAGCCGGCCGCAAGCCTCCCATCGGCCGGGCGCCTCATTCCTGGTCCGTGCGCACGATCCGCACCGGCCCTTCCTCGGCGCTGCACGCCACGCGCTCGCCCATGCGGCGGAAGATCAGCGTGGAGGTCGCGTTGCCTACCCTGAGCCCGCGCACCCGCAGCAGATTGACCCCGTGCGGCAGCGCCGGCCGGTCGACGCGAATCTCGCCGCGCGCGCCATCGACGGCGAGCCCGAGCGCGGATTGGAGCAGCATGAACGCGGACCCGGCCGCCCAGGCCTGCGGCAGGCAGGCCACCGGATAGGCGATCGGCGGCTCCCCCGGCGCGCGGGCGAAGCCGCAGAACAGCTCCGGCAGGCGCATGCCGAAGCGCACCGCCGCCTCGAACATCCGCTGCAGCAGCCTCAGCGCCAGCTCCCGCCCGCCATAGCGCGCGGCGCCGGCGGCGCAGAGGGCGGTATCGTGCGGCCAGACCGAGCCGTTATGGTAGGACATCGGGTTGAACCGCGCCGCCTCGCGGGCGACGGTGCGGATGCCCCAGCCGGTATCGAAGCCCGCCGTGCCGAGCTGCCCGATCACCCGCCGCGCCCGCTCCGGCGCGGGCAGGCCGCTCCAGAGGAGCTGGCCGGCATTCGAGGCGCGGACCCGGCACGGCGCCCCGGCGCCATCGATGGCGAGCGCGTAGCAGCCCAGATCCTCCATCCAGAAGCGCGCTTCCACCGCCGCGCGCACCGCCTCCGCCCGCGCCGCCCAGTGCGCCGCCGCCGCCGCGTCGCCGCGCCGCGCCGCCAGCGCCGCCATCGTCCGCGACGCGGCGAAGACGTAGCCCTGGACCTCGACCAGCGCGATCGGCCCCTCGGCCAGGGTGCCGTCGGCGTGGAACACGGAATCGGAACTGTCCTTCCAGCCCTGGTTGGCCAGCCCGCTCGCCTCGCCGCGGGCATAGTCCAGCAGCCCGTCGCCGTTGCTGTCGCCCTCGCCCTCGATCCAGCCCATCGCCGCCACCAGCGCCGGCCACAATTCCTCGACCAGGCCGAAATCCCCGGTGCGCTCGGCATGGGCGCCGGCGAGGACGACGAACAGCGGCGTCGTGTCCACCCCCCCATAGTAGCGCGCGAAGGGCAGCTCATCCTGCGCCGTCATCTCGCCCTTGCGCATTTCGTGCACGATCTTGCCCGGCGCGGCATCGCGGAAGCGGGAATGCTCCTGCGCCTGGTTGCGGGCCAGGAACCGCAGCACGCCGCGCGCCAGATCGGGATCGAGCCACAGCGTCTGCAGCGCGGTGATGATCGCGTCGCGCCCGAAGGTGGTGGAGAACCAGGGGATGCCGGCATAGGGATAGGGACCGGTGTCGAGCTCGGTCGTCAGCAGCGCCAGATCGGCGGCGGAGCGATCCAGCCAGGCGGCGAACAACGGCGTGCCGCTGCTGAGCCGCGCGCCGCGCCGGCGCACCCGCCGCATCGCCCGCCGCGCCGCCGCGGCGCCGGCACGGAACCGCGCCTCCGAGGGCGTCGCCTCGCCGGGCCCGACCTCCAGATGCACAACCGCGGTCGCGTTGGGCGCGAGGTCCACGGCGAAGCGCGCCTCGCCCTGGTCGAGTCGCTCCGGCGCCGGGGCGAAGGCCACCACCGAGCGGCGCCAGACGCCATCGAGCCCGGTATAGGCGAGCACCACCCGGTCGCTCCCCACCACCGGCGGCGTCACCGTGCCGCGGGCCCGGCGGCGGGCGCCGCGCACCTCGAACATGTCGCGGAAATCGGCCCCGAACCCGATCTCCAACGGCACCCGCACCGCGGCCTGGCCGAAATTGGTCAGCGCGATCCGCTCATAGAGCCGCCGCTGCCAGAGGAACCGCCGGCGCTCGATATGGATCACCCCCTCAGGCGTCGCCACCACCCCCCGGGCCAGCAGCTTGCGGTTGGTGAGATGGGCGCTGAAGAAGACGTTGTCCTGGCTGAGCGCCGCGCTGAGCCGCTCCGGCCGCCGCCCGCCCAGGCTCAGGTGCAGGCGCGAGAGCACCCGCGTGTCGTTGTCGAACAGCCCCTCGCTCGGCGCGCCGATATCACCCCCGGCGCCGAACACCAGGAACGTGTCGGCGTGCTTCAGCGCCAGCGCCGCCGTCTGCGCCGCCTCCGCCGCGTGCACCGCGTCGTTCATCCGTTCCTCCGCTCACATCCCCGGTTGGCACGGCGTCCACTCTGCGCCATGGAACAGTGCGTCACGGAACGGTCATTGGCAACGCGCGTCACGAGCAGCGATTGCAGCCGGCGACAGCGCCAGGGAGACGACATGCGGTACCGAGTCTCAGCTTTGCCAGTCTCAGCCTTGATCGCGGCCATCCTCGCCGGCGCGCCAGCGCTGGCCGCGCCGGTCGAAACCGGGCCGCGGCCCGGGCCGGACATCCAGCCCTTCCTCCACGCCGAAACGGAGGCGCCGGCCCCCGCATCGCTGATCGCGGCGCTGCGCCAGCACGTGCGCTACGTGTTCGTCCTGTTCCAGGAGAACCGCTCGTTCGATTCCTATTTCGGCACCTTCCCCGGCGCCAACGGGCTCTACTCCGCCCCGCCCGACCGCACCCCGGGCTTCCGCCAGCCGATCCTCGGCACCGACGGCAGCGCCGGCACCATCTCCCCCTTCCGCATCGGCCCCGCCGAACACGCCGCCGACCTCGACGACCCGGCGCACAGCCGCGCCGCCCTGCTGGAAAAATTCGATTTCGACGGCGACCGCGCCCGGCTGGACCGGTTCGCCCTGGTCGAGGAACGCAAATACAGCCCCTCCGGCCCGCCCTCGCTCAAGGCGCGGCAGATGGCGGAGCTGGCGATGGCGCATGTCGATTGCGACACCATCCCCTTCCTCTGGAACTACGCCAACCGCTTCGTGCTCTACGACGCCATGTTCGAGCAGGTGCTCACCGCCTCGTCGCCGAACGCCATCGCCGTCATCGCGGCCCAGACCGGCCTCACCCAATGGGCCCGCCACCCCGACCAGGCGACCCCCGGGAAAGACGGCAAGCCCGGGCCCGGCGTGCCGGTCGCCAGCGACGAAAGCCCCTTCTGGGGCTCGGCCGAAGACCACACCAGCCCGATGCCGCGCAACCCGAAATGGAACCACGCCGGCATCCAGGTGAACCAGACCTACGCCAGCCTGCCCCTGAGCCTCGGCCGCGGCGAGGCCCCCGCGCTCGCCGCCAGGGACACGGACGCCGCCCGCGACCTCGCCGACCTCGGCGCCGACATCCCCGCACTCGGGCAGGCCGGCGGCGCCGCGGTGCCGTGGGGCTGGTACCAGGAAGGGTTCGACCGCGAACCCACGGACCCGCCGGGAACCCCACCCGAGGGCACCCATCTCGCCTACGTCACCCACCATAACGGGCCGCAATATTTCGGCTACATCGCCAACAACCCGGCGATGCGCGCGCACATGCACGGGCTCGGAGACTTCTTCGCCGACCTCGCCGCCACCCGGCTGCCATCCTCGGGCGTGTTCTATGTCCGCGGCGGCTTCCTCGCCGTCTCCGGCCAGGCGCCGGACGCCGCCTCCGCCCGCCAGCGCTTCCGCGGCGACGACGACCATCCCGGCTACTCGGATTCGGAACTCTCGGAGGCGCTGGTGGCGCGCGAGATCAACGCCATCGCCCGCAGCCCCTATTGGGCGGAAAGCGCGATCATCATCACCTACGACGAAAGCGGCGGCTTCTACGACCACGTGCCCCCGCCCGTCTCCGTGCGCGACCCGGCCGGCGCACCCTTCTCGCCCGGCGCGCGCATCCCCCTCATCCTCGTCTCGCCCTTCGCGCGCGCCCACGCCATCGCACACGAAACCGCCACCCACGCCTCGCTGGTGCGGCTGATCGACGAGATCTTCGCCCTCACCCCGCTCGCGAACCTGCCCGACGAACACAACGCCGCCCGCG
>JAKAZO010000091.1 GCA_021815825.1 Pseudomonadota bacterium | reverse complement strand
AAGCGACGCTGCCAAAGCCCGCGCTCTCCCTTGGCGGCGCGGGAGGCCGAGCGGTCCTCGCCCGGCGGGATCGCCGCCGAGAACCAGCGCTTGATCAATGCCCAGCGCACGGAATAGGCCGCGTCACCTTCGGGCAGCGTCCAAACCGCATGCATGTGCTCCGGCAGCACCACCCACGCGTCGATCCGGAACGGATGCAGGTGTCGTGTGCGCGCAACGGCCGCGCGCAGCGCTGCGATCTCGCGCACCAGCAGGTCGGTGCGCCGGTCCGCCAGGGCGAGGGTGAAGAAATAACGGCCACCCGGGACGCGGTGACGGCGATAATCAGGCAAGGATGTCTGTCATCACGGCGTCCAGGATCGCATCGCGATGGTGGGGTGCGGACGGGCGCCCCACCCTACGGCGGAATGTCCGGTGTTGCGCGCGATCGTCCAAATCAGGCGTGAAGCGTCGGGGCCTCAATGCCCGATCATCCAGGGCCGTCCACCGGACGCGGCGGCGCGGGGCGCGTCGGCGGTGAGCGCGGCTTTCTTCGGGCTGCAGCAGCCGCAGCCGGCGGCGTGGCTGCGGCGCGGCGCGTTGGCGCTGCGCTCGTTGGTCGCCTGCGCCACGCGGCGGCCGGCATCCATCGTCGCCAGGGCGGGCACGGTGAGCAGCGCGCGGGGCGCCGGAACGCCGCAGCCCGGGCAGGGCTGCGGCAGGGCGAACTCGGCCATGGGGCGCGTCTCGGTGAACGCGCCGCAGGCCTCGCAGAGATAGTCGTAGACGGCCATGAACGCCCCTTACAGGTCCGGCGCCAGCGGGATGTCGATGCCCGGCGGCACCGACAATTTCGGCCCGGCGGCCCCGGGGTTGATGTCGAACTCGAAAATCTCCGTCGGCAGCCACAGCGTCGCGCAGGAATTCGGAATATCCACCACGCCGCTGATATGGCCCTGCACTGGCGCGGTGCCGAGGATGGCATAGGCCTGCGCCGGCGAGTAGCCGAATTTGGTCAGATAGGCGATGGCGTTCAGGCAGGCCTGGCGATAGGCGACGTTGACGTCGAGATAGTGCTGCTCGCCCTGTTCGTCGACGGAGATGCCCTCGAAGATGAGATAGTCGCTGTAGGCGGGCTTGATCGGGCTCGGCTTGAAGATCGGGTTCTTGATGCCGTATTTCGCCATCCCGTCCTTGAGCAGCTCGACCTTGAGGTGGATCCAGCCCGGCATCTCGATGGCGCCGCAGAAGGTGATCTCGCCATCGCCCTGGCTGAAATGCAGATCGCCCATCGAGAGCCCAGCACCCTTGACATAGACCGGGAAGAACACCCGCGCGCCGCGCGAGAGGTCCTTGATGTCGCAGTTGCCGCCATGCTCGCGCGGCGGCACCGTGCGCGCGCCGGTGGCGGCGGCTTGGGCACGCGCGTCACCCTTCATCCGGCCCATATGGGCGGTGGCGGGGAAGGGCGGGTTGGCCAGCGGCGGCACGCGGGTCGGGTTGGTGGCGATCAGCGCCGTCTCGCGCGCGTTCCACTTCGCCAGCAGATCCGCCGAGGGCAGGCAGCCGATCAGCCCGGGATGGATCAGCCCGGCGAAGCTCACGCCGGGCACGTGGCGCGAGCGGGTGAACATGCCCTGGATGTCCCAGATCGATTTCTGCGCCTGGGGGAAATGCTCGGTGAGGAAGCCGCCGCCGTTCTTCTTCGAGAAGAAGCCGTTGAACCCCCAGGAATTGTGCGCGAAGGCGCCGATGTCGAGGATGTCCACCACCAGGAGATCGCCCGGCTCCGCGCCTTCGACGCCGATCGGGCCGGAGAGGAAATGCACGATCGAGAGATCGATGTCGCGCACATCCGCGGCCGACTCGTCGTTCTTGATGAAGCCGCCGGTCCAGTCGTAGCACTCCAGGATGAAGTCCGCGCCCGGCTTCACCGTCGCCACCATCGGGATCTCCGGATGCCAGCGATTGTGGATCATGTCGTTCTCGTAGGGGGATTGCGACAGATCCACCTTGACGATCGTATCGGTCATGCCTGTTGTCTCTCCTCTGCGGTTCTTTGCCCTGCGGTTCTGGGCTTTCGTCGTCACACGGCGAGGAAGCGCGATACCTGTTCCTCGTCCACCTCGGCTCGGGTCGCGCTGTGCACGACCCGGCCGCCCTCCAGCACGATCACCCGGTCGGCGATCGCCAAGGCGAAGCTCAGCACCTGCTCGGACACGACGATCGCGAGCCCGCGCTCGTCGCGGATGCGCCGCAATGTACGCCCGAGCTCGAGAATGATCGAGGGCTGGATCCCCTCCGTCGGTTCGTCGAGCAGCAGCAGTCCCGGCCTGGTGGCGAGCGCGCGTGCGATCGCCAGTTGCTGCTGCTGGCCGCCGGAGAGATTGCCGCCGCGCCGCCCCTTCATCTCCGCGAGCACGGGGAAGAGCGCGTAGAGATCCTGCGGGATCGCGCCGCCGCCGCGCACGACGAGGCCGGTGGCGATGTTCTCCTCCACCGTCATCGCCGGAAAGATCATCCGCCCCTGCGGCACATAGGCGATGCCCCGGGCGACGCGCTGGTTCGGCTTCAACCCGGTGAGCGCGTCCTCGCGCAGGCGGATCTCGCCGCCGCGCGCCGGGATGAGCCCGATCAGCGCCTTCATCAGCGTGCTCTTGCCCATGCCGTTGCGGCCCATCACCGCGACGATCTCGCCCGCCCCGACGGCGAGATCGATGCCGTGGAGAACCTCGCTCTGGCCGTAGCCGGCCCTGAGACCCGAAACGTTCAGCATCGCCACCTCCTCAATGCCGCCCCCTCAGTGCCCAAGATAGACCTCGACCACTTTCGGATCCGATTTCACGTGCTGCATCGACCCCTCCGAGAGCACGCGGCCCTGGTGCAGCACGGTCACGCGATGGGCGATGTCCTCGACGAACCCCATGTCGTGCTCGATCACCAGCACGGCGCGGTCGCGCAGCACCCGGCGCAGCAGCTCGGCCGTCTTGCGCCGCTCGCTCACGCTCATCCCCGCCACCGGCTCGTCCAGCATCAGCAGCGCCGGATCCTGGATCAGCAGCATGCCGATCTCGAGCCATTGCTTCTGTCCGTGGCTCAGCGCCTCGGCGCGCTCGCCGAGCAGTGGTTCGAGAAAGATCAGGCTCGCCACCTCGCGCACCCGCTCGCGCACCGGAGCGTCACGGCGGAAAGCCAGCGCGCCGAACACGGAGCGGCCGCGCGGGAACGAGATTTCCAGATTCTCGAACACCGTGAGGTCCTCGTAGATCGAGGGTGTCTGGAATTTCCGCCCGACGCCCGCCTGGACGATCTGATGCTCCTTGAGCTGCGTCAGCTCCCGGCCGCGGAACCGCACGGATCCCGCGCTCGCCCGCGTCCGCCCGCAGATCAGGTCGAGCACCGTCGTCTTGCCGGCGCCGTTGGGGCCGATGATGACGCGGATCTCGTTGGCGTCGACATAGAAGGAGAGATCGTCGACCGCCTTGAAGCCGTCGAACGACACGGTCAGTCCCTCGACCGCGAGAAGGAAATCGGCCGGCTCGGTCATCGCACACCTCCCTGCTCGGCAGCGTCCACCACCGTCGGCGCCGTCGGCCGCAACTCCGCGCGCTGCGGGCGCAGCCGCGCCAGCACCGGTGCCAGGCTGTCCTGCACCAGGCCGGCGAGCCCGTTGGGGAACGCCACCACGACGGCGATGAACAGCGCCCCCATGGCGAACAGCCAGAGTTGCGGCAGATCCTCGGAAAACGTCGTCTTCGCCCAGTTCACCAGCAGCGTGCCGTAGAGCGCGCCGAGCAGCGAGGTGCGCCCGCCGACGGCGGCGAAGATCACCAGCTCGATCGAGGGCACGATGCCGACGAAGGAGGGCGACATGAAGCCGACCTGCAGGGTGAACATCGCCCCGCCGATGCCGGCCAGCGCGGCGGCGACGCAGAAGACGAAAATCTTGAAGTTGGCGACGTCGTAGCCGGAAAAGCGCACGCGGTCCTCGCGCTCGCGCATCGCCACCAGGATCCGTCCGAGCTTGCTGCGGCGGACGAGCTGGGCTGCCAGCAGGCAGGCGATCAGCAATCCGCCGCTGACGAAGTAGAGCACCAGCTTGGCGTGGTCGGTGCGGATGTCCCAGCCCAGCAGCGTGCGCAGGTCGGTGATGCCGTTGACGCCGCCGGTGTAGCCCTGCTGGCCGATGATGAGGATGGTGAGGATGGCCGCGATCGCCTGCGTGATGATGGCGAAATAGGTGCCGCCGACGCGCCGCTTGAACATCGCCAGCCCGATGACGAAGGCGAGCAGCGCCGGCACCAGCGGCACCGCCGCGATGGTGAAGGCGAGGCTGTGGAACGGGCGCCAGAACCAGGGCAGGGCGGTGAGCTGGTTCCAGTCCATGAAGTCGGGGATGCCCGGCGTGGACTGGATCTTCGTCGCCTCCGGCGTCGAGGCTTCGAGCTTGAGGAACATCGCCATGCAGTAGCCGCCGAGACCGAAGAAAATTCCCTGACCCAGGCTGAGGATTCCGGCATCGCCCCAGCACAGCACGAGGCCGAGCCCGACGAAGCCGTAGGTGAGATACTTGCCGACCAGGTTGAGCCGGAACGGCTCCAGCGCGAGCGGCAGCACGAGCAGGATCAGCGCCGCGAAGATCAGCACGGCGATCAGATCCTTGCGGGGGAGGACGCGGCTCTCGGTCATCGCACGGCTCCTCAACGACGGACTTTGAGAACGAACAGACCCTGCGGGCGCAGCATCAGGATGCCGACGACGCTGAGCAGGACGAGAACCTGCGCCATCGAGCCGCTCAGGAAGAACTCCATCGTCGAGCGCGCCTGGGAGATGGTGAAGGCGGACGCGATGGTGCCGATCAGGCTCTGCGCGCCGCCGAAGACGACGACGAGGAATGTATCGACGATGTAGAGCTGCCCGGCGGTCGGGCTGGTCGAGCCGATCATGGTGAAGGCGCTGCCCGCGATCCCGGCGATGCCGCAGCCGAGGCCGTAGGTGAGCCGGTCCACCCGTTCGGTATCGATGCCGACGGCGCTGGCCATGGCCCGGTTCTGCGTCACCGCCCGCACCTGCCGCCCCCAGCCGGCGCGGAAGATCAGCAGATAGACCGCGAGCGTGATCAGCGTGGTCAGCGCCATGACGATGAGCCCGTTGATCGGGATCTCGATCTGCTCGCTCAGGTGCGTCGAGCCCATCATCCAGCCCGGCAGTTCGACGCCGACTTCGCGCGCGCCGAAGACGCTGCGATAGACCTGTTGCAGGATCAGGCTCAAACCCCAGGTCGCCAGCAGCGTATCGAGCGGGCGCTTGTAGAGATGGCGGATCAGCGCCCATTCCACCGCCATCCCGAGCAGGCCGGAGGCGCAGAAGGCGAGGATGATGGCGAGGAAGAAGTAGAACGCGAAGGCGCCGGGCAGATAGGCGGCGAACAGGCGCGAACAGAGGTAGGTGACGTAGGCGCCGAGGATCATGAACTCCCCATGCGCCATGTTGATCACGCCCATCTGGCCGAAGATGATCGCGAGCCCGAGCG
Source organism: Pseudomonadota bacterium (assembly GCA_021815825.1). Taxonomy (GTDB): domain Bacteria; phylum Pseudomonadota; class Alphaproteobacteria; order Acetobacterales; family Acetobacteraceae; genus JAJZVV01. Next base: position 4,999 of record JAKAZO010000091.1, on the reverse strand, counting down.
CCATCAGCACGAACACCGAGAACAGCACCAGGCCCGCAAAGCCCTGCATGGCCAGGATGGAGCCGAGATCGCCGAAAGAGTAGCCCATGAACATGTCCGTTCTCCGTGCGCGGGGCGGGCCGGAAAGGGAGTCCGGTCCGCCACGCGCGGCGGACCGGTGCTGTCGCCTACACGCCGCCCGTCCTCACTGGTAGCCGACCGGGAACGGGTTCGGTTCCATCAGGCCGGCGGTCTCGTAGATCACGTCGTACTGCCCGTCGGTGCGGGCGCGGCCGACGCGCGTCTTGCTCCAGAGGTGATGGTTGGGATGGATGCGCACATAGCCCTCCGGCGCGCCCTTGAACTCGACCCCCGGCGAGGCGGCCGCGATCTTGTCGATGTCGAAACTCTGCGCCTTCTCCGCCGTCAGCTTCCACAGCCACGGGCCGAGATAGGCCGCCTGCGTGACATCGCCGATGACGCTCTTCTCGCCCCACATCTGCTTGAAGGCGGGAACGAACTTGGCGTTGTTGGGGTTCTGCAGCGACTGGAAATATTTCATGCACGCATAGGCGCCGGCGATGTTCTCGCCGCCGATGCCGAGAATCTCGTCCTCGGTCACCGAGATCGTCATCAGGGTCTGCTTGCTGAGATCGATGCCGGCGGCCTTGAGCTGCTTGTAGAAGGCGACGTTCGAGCCACCGACGATGATGGCGTAGATCACGTCCGGCTTGACGAGCTTCATCTTGTTGATGACGGAGTTGAACTGCGTGTGGCCGAGCGGGAAGTAGTCCTCGCCCACCACGCGCGTGCCCTTCATGTGGTTCTCGATGTGCTTGCGCGCGATCTTGTTGGAGGTGCGCGGCCAGATGTAGTCGGAGCCGAGCAGGTAGAAGGTCTTGGCGCCCTTCTCCTTCGTCACCCAGTCGAGCCCGGCGATGATCTGCTGCGTCGCCTCCTGGCCGGTGTAGATGACGTTCTTGGACTGCTCCAGCCCCTCGTAGAAGGTCGGGTAATAGAGCATGCCGTTATATTGCTCGAACACCGGCAGCACCGCCTTGCGCGAGGCCGAGGTCCAGCAGCCGAACACCGCGGCGCATTTGTCCTTCACCAGCAGCTTCTTCGCCTTCTCGGCGAAGGTCGGCCAGTCGGAGGCGCCGTCTTCCTGGATGAAGTTGATCTTGCGCCCGAGCACGCCGCCCTCGGCGTTGATCTGCGCGATCGCCAGCTTCTCCGCTTCCACCGAGCCGGTCTCGCTGATCGCCATGGTGCCGGAAATGGAGTGGAGGATGCCGACGGTGACGGCGTCGTCGGTGACCGCGAGGCCGGTGCTGTTCACCGCGGCGGTGGCCGGCCCGGCGGCGCGTGCCGCGTGGGGCAGAAGCGGCGGCACCAGCGCCGCGGCGGGCAGGGCGGCCATGCCCTGCAGCAGCCGGCGGCGCAGCGCGGACGAAGGCGGCGGATCGATCTTGTCCAGAGCCATGCAACGAACTCCTCGCTCGGGCGGCGGCGGGATGCTGCATTCGCCCGATATGCAGTGCAGCATCGGGTCGCTTGGAGGACGCGGAAATACGTCGAATGACGTATGCCGCACCGCAATATGCCGCTTGACGCGCGCAGCGCGCGGGCACCAGGATGTGGAATGAAATCGGGGCGTGATCCGCAATGCGCCGGCCTCGGGCCGGGCGCTCGCCGGCGCGAGGCCGATGGTATGGATGGCGGCGCGTGAACGCCTCGCCGGCGTCGCGCCAGCGCATTCTGCGCATCCGCCGCGACTACAACCAGTGGGTCGCGAACGAAACGCTCGAGGACTATGCGCTGCGCTTCACCGCGACCAAGGCGCGGCGCTGGTCGGCGGCGCGGGTGGCGAACACGGCGCTGGGCGCGGTCTCCTTCCTCGCGCTCGAGGCGATCGGCGGCACCATCACCATCGGCTATGGCTTCACCAACGCGGTGCTGGCGATCGTCGCCGTCAGCCTGCTGATCTTCGCCACCAGCCTGCCGATCGCCTCCTACGCCGCGCGCTACGGCGTCGACATCGATCTGCTCACGCGCGGCGCTGGCTTCGGCTATATCGGCTCGACGCTGACCTCGCTGATCTACGCCTCCTTCACTTTCATCTTCTTCGCCATCGAGGCGGTGATCCTGGCCGCGATCCTGGAGGCCGGGTTCGGCATTCCCCTCTGGCTCGGCGAAGTGCTCTGCGCCGCCGCGGTGGTGCCGCTGGTCACGCACGGCATCACCTTCATCAGCCGCTTCCAGCTCTGGACGCAGCCGCTGTGGCTGGTGCTGCACGGGCTGCCGTTCCTGTTCATCGCCCTCTACGGGCACGGCGCGCTGGCGGCCTGGTCCGGCTATCGCGGCGCGCTGGGCAGCGCCGGCTTCGATGCGCTGGGCTTCGGCGCCGCCGCCTCGGTGGTATTCTCGCTGGTGGCGCAGATCGGCGAGCAGGTCGATTTCCTGCGCTTCCTGCCGCCCCAGCCGGCCGGACGCGGCCGCACCGGCTGGCGCCTGGCGCTGCTCGCCGGGGGGCCGGGCTGGATCCTGCCCGGCATGCTGAAGCTGCTGGCCGGCTCGTTCCTCGCCGCGCTGGCGGTGCGCGCCGGCCTCGCCCCGGCCGAGGCGGCGCAGCCGGTGGCGATGTACCGCGTCGCCTTCGCCTATGTGCTGCCCTCACCGACGGCGGCGCTGCTGCTGACCGGCGCCTTCATCGCCGTCTCGCAGGTGAAGATCAACGTCACCAACGCCTATGCCGGCTCCATCGCCTGGTCCAATTTCTTCGCCCGCCTCACCCACAGCCATCCCGGCCGCGTCGTCTGGCTGGTGTTCAACATCGCCATCGCGCTGCTGCTGATGGAGCTCGGCGTCTATCAGGCGATCGAGCACACGCTCGCCTTCTACTCCGCGATCGCCGCCGCCTGGATGGGGGCCCTGGTCGCGGACCTCGTCATCAACAAGCCGCTCGGCCTCAGCCCGCCGCACATCGAGTTCAAGCGCGCGCATCTGCACGACATCAATCCCGTCGGCGTCGGCGCCATGCTGCTCGGCGTCGCGCTCGCCGCCGCGGCGCTGGCCGGGTTCCTGGGCAAGCTGGCGCACGCGCTGCCCCCGTTCCTCGGCTTCGCTGCCGCTTTCACCGCCGCGCCGCTGATCGCCTGGGCGACCGGCGGGCGCTTCTATCTCGCGCGCAAGCCGCGCGCCGGCTGGGCCGGGCGGGAGAGCCTGGCGTGCGTCATCTGCACCCATGAGTTCGAGCCCGAGGACATGGCCTTCTGCCCGGCCTATGGCGGGGCGATCTGCTCGCTCTGCTGCTCGCTGGACGCGCGCTGCCGGGATGGCTGCAAGCCCGAGGCCGCGCGCGGGCTCAGCATCCTGGCCGCGCCGCTGCGGCGCCCGGTGGTGCGCTCGCTCGCCACCTTCGGCGCCTTCGCCGCCATCATCGGCGCCATCCTGCTGGCGATCTACACCCAGACCGTGGCGCAGCTGCCGGCCGGCGGGGCGCTGCTCGAAGCCGCCTTCTGGAAGGCATTCTTCGTGTTGCTGGTGATCGCCGGCGTCGGCGCCTGGTGGCTGGTGCTGGCGCTGGAGAGCCGGCGCGTGGCGCGCGAGGAGACGCGGCGCCAGACCGGCCTGCTGCTGAGCGAGATCCGCGCCCATCGCCGCACCGACGCGGCGCTGCAGAAGGCGAAGGAGGCGGCGGAGGCGGCCAATCACGCCAAGAGCCGCTACGTCGTCGGCGTCAGCCACGAGCTGCGCACGCCGCTCAACGCCATCCTCGGCTATGCGCAGCTGCTCGAGGCCGACACGTCGATCCCCGAGCGGCGCCGCGATGCCATCCGCATCATCCGCCGCAGTGGCGAGCATCTCGCCGGCCTGATCGAGGGCCTGCTCGACATCTCCAAGATCGAGGCCGGCCGCATCGAGCTCTACCGCGACGAGGTGCGGCTCGGCGAATTCCTCGACCAGATCGTCAACATGTTCCGCCTGCAGGCGGCGGCCAAGGCCATCGGCTTCCGCTACGAATGCCTGTCCGCGCTGCCGGGCACGGTGCATACGGACGAACGCCGGCTGCGCCAGATCCTCATCAACCTGCTGTCGAACGCGATCAAGTTCACCCGGCGCGGCGAGGTCGTGCTGCGCGTGCGCCGGCGCAACGACGTCGCCGAGTTCGAGATCGAGGATACCGGCATCGGCATCGCGCGGGCCGATCTCGATCGCGTGTTCGAACCGTTCGAGCGGGTCGAGGATGCCCGCCTGCCGCCGACCGAGGGCGTCGGGCTCGGCCTGACCATCACCCGGCTGCTGGCGCAGATCATGGGCGGGGACGTGACGGTGGCGAGCGAGCCCGGCCGGGGCAGCCGCTTCACCGTCCGCCTGATGCTCTCCGAGGTCCGCCGCCCGGCGCGTCCCGCGCAGCCGCCGCCCGGCATCCATGGCTATGCCGGCCGCCGCCGCCTGGTGCTGGTGGCCGACGACGACGTGCTGCACCGGCGCCTGATGCAGGAGGTGCTGGGGCCGATCGGCTTCATCGTGCTGGAGGCGCGCGACGGCGCCGAGTGCCTGCGCCTGGCCACGGACTGCCAGCCGGACCTGTTCCTGATCGATCTCGGCATGCCGGGCATGAGCGGCTGGGAGCTCGCCCGGCGGCTGCGCGAGGGCGGGCACGCGCACAGCGCCATCCTCATCGTCTCGGCCAATGCCGGGGAGCTGCGCGGCGCGCCGGCACGCCGCGACCACGACGACGTGCTGGCCAAGCCGGTCAGTGTGCCGGCGCTGCTCGAACGCATCGGCGCGCGGCTCGGGCTCGAATGGCTCAGCGCCGCGCCCGACCACGCTGCCTCCGACCACGCTGCCTCCGACCGGGCCGCACCCGCTGTCCCTGAGGCCGGCGTCACGGAGCTCGTTCCTGCTGACCAGATCCCCGTTGGGCTCGACGCCGCCGACCTGGCCGAGCTGCGCCGCCTCGGGGCGATCGGCTATGTGCGCGGCATCCGCGCCCGGCTCGATGAGCTCGAGCGCG
>JAKAZO010000090.1 GCA_021815825.1 Pseudomonadota bacterium | reverse complement strand
GCAAAACTCGTCGCCCCCGCCGATGGCGTGATCGAGGCGCGCATCCTCGAGCCGGGCGACATGGCCTCGCCCACGGCGCCGGTCTACACCATCGCGCTCACGGACCCGCTCTGGATCCGTGCCTATCTCAGCGAAGTCGATCTCGGCCGCGTCGCGCTCGGCATGCGCGCGCGCATCACTGCCGACAGTTTCCCCGGCAAGACCTATGACGGTTGGGTCGGCTACATTTCACCGACGGCGGAATTCACCCCCAAGAACATCGAAACCCCTGAGCTGCGCACGCGCCTTGTCTATCAGGTCCGCATCTTCGCCTGCGATTCGCGCAACGAACTGCGCCTGGGGATGCCGGCGACGGTGACGATCGATCTGGCCCCGCCGCCCGAAGACGACGCGCACGGCTGTGCCTCGGCTCAACCGGGTCCAGGCGATGGCCCGAAACCCTGAGACCGACGCCGCGGCGATCGCGATCGAGGCGGTCGTCAAGCGATTCCGCGAGCGCGGCCGCGAGGTCCCCGCGCTCAAGGCACTCACCGCAACGGTGCAGCGGGGCGGCGTCACCGGGCTGATCGGGCCGGACGGCGCCGGCAAGACGACGCTGATGCGCCTCATCGCCGGCCTGCTCAGGCCCGATTCCGGGCGCATCACCGTCCTCGGCATCGATGTCCGTTCCGACCCGCTCGCGGTGCAGGGCGCCATCGGCTACATGCCGCAACGTTTCGGTCTCTACGAGGATCTCACGGTCCGTGAGAATCTCGACCTCTACGCGGATCTGCACGATGTCGATCCGGCCGAGCGCCAGGCGCGCTACGCAGAGCTTCTGCACATGACCGGCCTCGCCCCCTTCACGGCGCGTCTCGCGGGCAAGCTTTCCGGCGGCATGAAGCAGAAACTCGGCCTTGCCTGCACGCTGGTGCGCGCGCCCGCGCTGCTGCTGCTCGACGAGCCCACCGTCGGCGTCGATCCGGTGTCCCGGCGCGAGCTCTGGCAGATCATCGATACGCTGACGCGGACCGAGGGTATGACGGTGCTGCTCAGCACCGCCTATCTCGACGAAGCGGAGCGCTGCCGGTCGGTGCTGCTGATGCACGAGGGGACGCTCATCGGCGAGGGCGATCCGAAGCAGCGCACCGAAACCATGGGCGGGCGCAGCTTCCACGTCGATGCCGAAGGCACTGGCCGGCGCAGACTGCAGGCGCTGCTCGCCGGCGCGCCCGGTGTGCTCGACGCCGTGATCCAGGGCAGCCATGTCCGCATCGTGACCCGGCCCGGCGCGACGGCGACCGTGGAGGCGCTGCTCCCTACCCTGCCCGGCGCGCAGCTCGTTGCCGTGCCGCCGCGCTTCGAGGACAGCTTCATCGATCTGCTGAGCGAACACGGCACAGCGCAGGCAAAGATGGCGCCGCCGCCTGTCGATCCCGTCGCGGCGAAGGACGAGCAGGACGAAATCGTCGTCGAGGGGCTGACACGCCGCTTCGGCGATTTCTACGCCGTGAAGGATGTCAGCTTCCGCGTCCGCCGCGGCGAGATATTCGGCCTGCTCGGCGCCAACGGGGCCGGCAAGTCGACGACCTTCCGCATGCTCTGCGGGCTGCTGCCGCCGAGCGCCGGCACGCTGCGCGTCGCCGGCGTGGATCTGCGGGCCGCCGCCGCCGCCGCGCGCGCGCGCATCGGCTATATGGCGCAGCGTTTCTCGCTCTATGGCGATCTCTCGGTGATGCAGAATCTGCGCTTCATCAGCGCGGCCTACGGGCTGGGTGGGCAGCGTCAGCGCGACAGGATCAGCTGGGCGCTGGCCGAATTCGAGCTCGCCGCGCTGGCCGATGCGACCAGCCGGGACCTGCCGCTCGGCTACAAGCAGCGTCTCGCCCTCGCCGCCGCCCTGATGCACGAGCCCGACATCCTCTTTCTCGACGAGCCGACCTCCGGCGTGGACCCGCTCGCCCGGCGCGAGTTCTGGCGCCGCATCAACGGCCTCGCGGAGGCCGGGGTGACCGTGCTGGTGACGACGCATTTCATGGAAGAGGCGGAGTATTGCGACCGCCTGCTGATCATGGCGCAGGGGCAGGTGCTGGCCGAGGGCACCTCGGAATCCGTGAAGGCACGCGCGCGCAGCGCCGCGCTGCCGGAACCGACCATGGAGGACGCCTTCATCGCCCTCGTCCAAGCGGCCATCCATCCCGAGATCGCGGCGTGAGCATCCGCATCAGCCGCCGGCTGCGCGGCCTGGTCCGCAAGGAGTTCGTGCAGATCCGGCGCGACCCTTCGAGCCTCGCCATCGCCTTCCTGCTGCCGGCCTTGCTGCTGCTGCTGTTCGGCTACGGGGTCTCGCTCGACGCGTACCATGTCCGGGTCGGCGTCGTCGTCACCCAGCCGACCGCGGAGACCGCCAGCTTCACCAGCCATCTGCAGCATTCGCCCTATTTCGCGCCGGTCGCCCTGCCCGACATCCAGGCCGCCGAGCGGGCGATCGGGCGGCGCGAGATTTCCGCCATCCTCTGGCTGCGCGAGGATTTCACCCGCAAGCTGCTCGCCTCGGGCGGGGCGCCGATCGGCGTCATGCTCGACGGCGTGGACGCCAACACGGCGCGCATCGTCGAAGGCTATCTGCAGCAGACATGGCAGACATGGCTCGCCGCGCGGGCGGCCGAGGTCGGCCAGCCGGTGCCGGGCGCGACGATATCGGGCGCGTTGGCCGTCACGGGGCGGGTCTGGTTCAACCCCGCCGTCCAGAGCCGCGACTATCTGGTGCCCGGGCTGATCGCGGTGATCATGACGCTCACCGGCGCGCTGCTCACCGCGCTCGTGATCGCGCGCGAGTGGGAGCGCGGCACGCTGGAGGCGCTGATGGTCACGCCGGTCAGCCTGCGCGAGATCATCGTCTCCAAGCTCGCACCCTATTTCGTGCTCGGCATGGGCGGCATGGCGGTTTCGGTGGCGATGGCGGTGTGGCTGTTCCATGTGCCGTTGCGCGGCTCGTTCGCCGTGCTGGTGCTCGCCGCGAGCCTGTTCATGGGCGCCGCGCTCGGCATGGGTCTGCTGATTTCCTCGGTGGCGCGCAACCAGTTCGTCGCCGGCCAGATCGCGATCATCGTCACCTTCCTGCCCGCCTTCATTCTCTCCGGCTTCATCTTCGATATCGGCAGCATGCCGGAGCCGATCCGGCTCTTCACCTACCTCGTCGCCGCGCGCTATTTCGTCGCCATCCTGCAAAGCGTGTTTCTCGCCGGCGATGTCTGGTCGGTGATCCTGCCGAACGCCGCGGCGCTCGTCGCGATGGCCGCAATCTTCCTCGGGCTGGCGCGGCTGGTGACGCGCAAGCGGCTGGATTGAGCACGATGTTTTCGCGGGTGCTCGCATTGATCGTCAAGGAGCTGCTGGCGCTGCTCAAGGACCCGAAGAGCCGCATGGTGCTGATCGGCCCGCCGCTGATGCAGCTGATCGTGTTCGGCTATGCCGCGACGTTCGATCTCAACCAGGTTCCGTTCGTCGTCTACAATGCGGATACCAGCGCGGCGTCGCGCGATCTGATCGCGCATTTCACCGGGACGCCGACCTTCCGGCTGGTCGCCAGGGTCGACAGCCTGGCGCAGATCCCGGCGCTGATCGAGGGGCGGAAGGCGGTGATGGCGCTCGCCATCGATGCGCGGTTCACCCGCGATCTGCTCACCGGGCAGCCCGCGCCGGTCGAGGTCATCGTCGATGGCCGCAACTCGAACACGGCGCTGATCGCGCTCGGCTATGCCAACGAGATCCTGTCCGACTATGCCGCGAGTTGGGCGAGCCAGCACGGGGCCCGCACTCCCTCGGCGCTGGTGATGCGCGCCCGCTACAATCCCAACCTCGAATCACGCTGGTTCATCATTCCCGGCATCATCGCCCTGCTCGCGCAGGTGGTGACACTGCTCGTGGTCGCGCTGACGGTGGCGCGGGAGCGCGAGGCCGGCACCTTCGATCAATTGCTCGTCACGCCGCTGCGCCCGGTGGATATCCTGCTCGGCAAGGGCATTCCCGGCCTGATCATCGGGCTCGCCGAGGCGACCGTCATTCTCTTGGCGGCGGTGTTCTGGTTCGGCGTGCCGCTGCGCGGGGCCGTCGGCGTGTTCTATCTCGGCGCGGTGGTGTTCATCATCGCGGTGATCGGCATCGGCCTGCTTATCTCCGCGTTGTCCGCGACCCAGCAGCAGGCGCTGCTCGGCGCCTTCCTGTTCATGGTGCCGTCGATCATCCTCTCCGGCTTCGCAACCCCCATCGCCAACATGCCGCAGGCGGTGCAGTGGCTGACCTTGATCAACCCGCTGCGCTATTTCCTCGTCGTCGTGCGGAGCGTGTTCCTGCAGGCGGCCAGCCTCGCTTCGCTCTCGACCGAGATCGCCGCCATGGCGGCGATCGGCTGCGTCAGCCTCGTCGCGGCCACGGTCATGTTCCGGCGCCGGGTCTATTAGAGCAACCTCCGATCTGACCGAGCCGGTTCGGCTCGGGCAAATCGGGGATAAGTTGCTCTAGGGCCGACGTCCGCCGCAGCGCAGACCCGGTCGGCGGGGGCGCGCCAGACGGATCGACCCCGCCATCGCGCGCGCATTGACGGCGATCGCCTGCTAAGACGTCTTGCGCTCCGAGTAGATTTTTATTATTCATTAACGAAATCGTCTGGAATATAGAGGGAGACATCTCACGTGAGACAAAAAATTCTGCCTTTGGCTCTCCTGCCGCTGCTCGTCGCCAGCGCGGAGCGAACCGCGTGGGGCAACCCTGTCGCGGCGTTCAGCTTCAGTTCAGCCACGTACGCCACCTACGATCCGTCCACGGCGGAGCTCGGATACGACTTCTCGACCGGCGCGACACCCGTACTGGTCAGTGCGCTCGGCTATATCAATGACGGCACCAACACGACGCACACGATCCAGCTGTTCGACGTCGCGACCCAGAAGGCGGTCCCCGGCGGCCTGGCGGCGGTGATGACGAGTGGTGGCGGCCCGACCAGCACCAGCTTCAGCTACGTCAAACTGGCCACGCCTGTGCAACTTTCCGCGTATACCGAGTACCAGATCGTCTCGCAGTTTTACACCAACGAGCACTACTTCATTCAGGCGAAGAATTTGGTCACCAGCGTCGGCCTGACCTTGGGGAATGCGGTCTACGACAACTATGGCGCACCGCCCACGATACCGGATTTTGCCCGTGGCACCGCGGCCGTCAACGATCCCGGTGATTTCGGGCCGAACATGCTCGTCAGTGCTGCGGAACCGTCGAGCCTCGCCGTGCTCGGGGTCGGCCTCGTCACCTTCTGGCGGACACGGCGGCGCCCGCGCAGCTGAAGCAACCCGGCCGCGGGGGCGCCGATCCGGCCTCGTTTCGAATGGCTGCGCTATCGGCCTCCTGCGCCTAGCGCTCGCCCCCGGGCACGTTATGCCGGCACCGTCACGTTCGCGGCGCGGCTGCGGATGCCGAGCGAGAGCACGACCATGCCCGTCACCGCCACCATGCCGGCGACGACGAAGGAGGAGGCGTAGCTGCCGGTCCATTGCAGCGCGAAGCCGGTCACCGAGGGGGCGATGATGCCGGAGATGTTGCTCAGCGCGTGGGTGAACCCGCTCACGCCCCCGACATGCTCGGCATCGACCAGTTCCTGGCTCATCGCCCACAGCGCCTGTGGCACGGCGACGATGAACAGCGTCGCCAGCGCCAGCAACGCCAGCGCCTGGGCCGGGCTGGTGGCGAGGATGGTGAGAAACACGCAGGCCGCGGCGCAGCCGAGCGCGGCGATCGCCACGGTCTTGCGCGCCCACAGCCCGTTGCCGCTGCGCTTGAGCAAGGCATCGGAGAGCATGCCGCCGGCGCTGTAGCCGATCATCCCGCCGATCCACGGAATGACGCTGACGATGCTCATGGTGCGAAGGCTGAGATGGAACGCGTCGACGAGGTAGCTCGGCAGCCAGGACAGGAAGAAATAGAGCACGTAGTTGCCGCAGAACAGGCCGGCAGCCAGCGCGAGCACGCTGGGACGGACCAGATAGGCGCCGAGGGTGCTCGCGTGCGCCGCCTCGCTCGGCACGTGGGCCGCGCGGCTCTCCTGGATCAGGCGCAGTTCGGGGGCGCGCACCTTCGGGTGCTGGGCCGGCAGGTCGGTCACCAGCGCACGCCAAGCCACCGCCCAGGCCAGCCCGATGACGGCGATGACGACGAAGGCGATGCGCCAGCCATAGGAGGCGGCGATCAGCCCGACCACCGGCCCGGCCAGCGCCGAGCCCAGCGGCTGGCCGGCGAAGGTGACGCCGATCATCGTCGCCGTCTCGTGGCGGGGGAACCAGTTGCAGATCGCCTTGTTGGTGGTCGAGCACATCGGCCCCTCGCCGACGCCGAAGGCGACGCGAGCGAAGAGCAGGGTGAAAAAGCCCGAGACCAGCGCGGTCAGGCCGCAGCACACCGACCATAGCGCCATCGCCCAGCCATAGACGCGGCGCGGCCCGAACCGATCGGCGAGATGGCCGCCGATGAAGCAGAACAGCGCGTAGCCGAAGAAGAAGCTGGAGAAGATGAGCCCGAGCTGGGAGGCGCTCAGGCCGAGATCCTTGCGCACCAGCGGCGCCGTCACCGAGAGCGCGGCGCGGTCCATGTAGTTGATCATGCCGGCGCCGAACAGCATCGAGGCGACGACGAAGCGATAGCGGCCCGCGAACACGTTTCTTCTCCCAAGGACGATTGTCGGGCAGCAAACCCCGAACCGGCCGGGTTTGACAAGCCCGCTCCGCCCGGCCGATCGTGAAGGCTGAAAAATCGGCGGAACACCTGCATGGACGCCTGGCTGCGCCCGACATCGTTGGCCGATGCGCTGGCCGCGCTCGCCGCCGCGCCGCGCGTCATCCTGGCCGGCGGCACCGACCTCTATCCGTCGCATGGTACCAGTTCCCTCCCCGGCTCGATTCTCGACATCTCCGCCCTCCCCGGCCTGCGCCGGATCGAGACGCACGCGGATCATTGGCGCATCCCCTGCCTCGCGACCTGGTCGGACGTGATCGGCGCCGAGCTGCCGGCGTCGTTCGACGGCTTGCGCGCCGCCGCGCGCCAGATCGGCGGTGTGCAGGTGCAGAACGCCGCGACGGTGATCGGCAATGTCTGCAACGCCTCGCCCGCCGCCGACGGGATTCCGAACCTGCTGGCGCTCGATGCCACGGTCGAACTCGCCTCGCTCGCCGGCACGCGCCATCTGGCCCTGGCGGACTTCGTTCTCGGCAACCGCCGTACCGCGCGCCGGCCGGACGAGCTGGCCGTGGCGCTGCGCATTCCCCGCCCCGCCGGCCCGGCGCGCGGCGTGTTCGAAAAGCTCGGCGCGCGGCGCTATCTGGTGATCTCCATCACCATGGTCGCCGCGGTCGCCGAGTACGATGCGGCCGGGCGCGTCCGCCGCGCGCGCATCGCCGTCGGCGCCTGCGGCCCCAGGGCGGTGCGCTTGCCCGGGCTGGAAGCGGCGCTGGAGGGGCGCCAGCCGGAGGCCGATCTCGTCACCCCCCATCTCGCCCCGCTGGCGCCGATCGACGACGTCCGCGCCAGCGCCGAGTACCGCCTGCGGGCGACGGCGGAATTGCTGCGCCGTGCGCTCGACGCGCTGGGCACGCCCCGCGCGCGGGCGGCATGACCGCGATCGGGTTCGTCCTCAATGGCCGCGAGGTGGTCGCGACCGCGCCGCCGCGGCGCCGCCTGGCGGCCGTGCTGCGCGACGAGTTCGGCCTCACCGGCACCAAGATCGGCTGCGACGCCGGCGATTGCGGCGCCTGCACCGTGCTGCTCGACGGCGCGCCCGTCTGCGCCTGCCTCACCGCGCTCGGCCAGGTCGAGGGCCGTGCCGTCGCCACCGTCGAAGGCTTGGCGGCGAGCGCGCTGGCGCCGCTGCAGCGCGCCTTTCTCCGCCACGGCGCGGCGCAGTGCGGCATCTGCACCCCGGGCATGCTGATGGCCGCGATGGCCCTGCTGGCGCGCACGCCGCAGCCGGACGAGGCGGCGATCGCCGATGCGCTCGGCGGCGTGCTGTGCCGCTGCACCGGCTATCGCGCCATCATCGCCGCCGTCGCCGACGCCGCCGCCACGCTGCCGGAGGAGCCACCCTCCGGCGCGGCGGTCGGCGCGCGGGTGGCGCGGCGCGACGGGGTGGAGAAGGTCACCGGCCGCGAGCGCTTCGGCGCCGACGCCCTGCCCGCCGGGCCGTTCCTCACCCTGCGCGCGATTCGCTCCCCTTACCCGCACGCGCGCTTCACCATCGGCGACCTTGCCCCGCTCTTCGCCGCCCACCCTGCCCTGGTGCGGGTGCTGACGGCGGCCGATGTGCCCGGCAGCCTGTGCTACGGCATCTATGCCACCGGCAAGGATCAGCCGGTGCTCGCCGAAGGGCAGGTGCGCCATCGCGGCGAGCCGGTCTGCGCCCTGGTCGGACCGGCCGAGGCGCTGGCGGCGATCGCCGAAGCCGAGGTGCCGATCACCTGGGATATCCTGCCGCCGGTCGGCTTCGACGATGCGACAGCCACCCAACCTCTGCACGCCCATGCGCCGGAGAACATCCTCTGCCGCGGCCGCGTCCGTGCCGGCGATCCGGACGCCGCGCCGCCGGCGGGCGCCGTGCGGGCCGGCATCGCCATCGAGACGAGCTTCGTCGAGCACGCCTATATCGAGCCGGAGGCCGGCTATGCGCGCCGCGTCGGCGACCGTATCGAGATCGTCGCCTGCACCCAGACCCCCTACATGGACCGCGACGCGATCGCCGGCATCCTCGGCATCACGCCCGAGCAGGTGCGCATCGTGCCGACCGCGGTCGGCGGTGGCTTCGGCGGCAAGCTGGATCTGTCCGTCCAGCCGCTGATCGCCGTCGCCGCCTGGCTCACCGGCCGGCCGGTGCGCATGGTCTATTCCCGCTCCGAGAGCATGGCGAGCACGACCAAGCGCCATCCCGCGCGCATCCGCGCCGAGGCCGTGGCCGGCGCGGACGGGCGGCTGTTTTCGGTGCGGTTCCATGGCGATTTCAACACCGGCGCCTATGCGAGCTGGGGGCCGACGGTGGCCAATCGCGTCCCCGTGCACGCGGCCGGTCCCTACGCGGTGCCGAACGTCCTCTGCACCAGTGCCGCGATCCACACCACCGATCCGCCGGCGGGCGCCTTCCGCGGCTTCGGCGTGCCGCAGGCGGCGATCGCGCACGAGGCGCTGATGGACGCGCTGGCCGATCGCCTCGGCCTCGACGCGCTGGAGTTCCGCCTGCGCAACGCGCTGCGGCCGGGAAGCCGCACGCCGACCGGGCAGGTGCTCGGCGCCGACGCGGCGCTGGGCGCGTGCCTGGAGGCGCTGCGGCCGCGCTGGCGCGCCTGGCGCGACGAGGCCGCAGCCTTCAACGCCGCCCGTCATCGCCCCGTGCTGCGCGGGGTTGGCATCGGCTGCATGTGGTACGGCATCGGCAATACCAGCCTCTCCAACCCTTCGGCCATGGCGATCGGCCTGGCCCGCACCGGGCGTATCGTGCTGTTCTCTGGCGCCGTCGATATCGGCCAGGGCTCCAACACGGTGCTGGCGCAGATCGCAGCCGACGCGCTCGGCGCGCCGCTGGGCCAGATCGATCTCGTCACCGGCGATACCGACCGCACGCGCGACGCCGGCAAGACCAGCGCCTCGCGCCAGACCTTCGTCAGCGGCAACGCCGCGCTGCGGGCGGCGCTGGCGCTGCGGGCCGAGATTCTGCGCCGCGCCAACGCCGGCCCGGCGGCGCGCATCGCCTTCCTCCCCGGCGCGTTGCAGGTGAGCGATGGCGGCCGGACCAGCACCCTCGCGCTCGAGAGCTTGCCCGCCGACGCCGAGGGCATGGTGCTGCGCGGCGAAGGGTATTTCGACCCGCCGACCACCCCGCTCGACCAGGACGGTCAGGGCATTCCTTACGCCAGCTTCGCCTTCGCCGCGCAGATCGCCGAGGTGGCGGTGGATACCGCGCTGGGCACCGTCACGGTCCGCCGGATCGCCGCCGCCCATGAGGTCGGGCGCGCGATCAACCCGACCCTGGTGGAAGGCCAGATCCACGGCGGCATCGCGCAGGGGCTCGGACTCGCGCTGATGGAGGAGTACGTGCCCGGCCGCACCGAGAACCTGCACGACTACCTGATCCCAACCATCGGCGACGTGCCGCCGATCGAGGTGATGCTGATCGAGGAAGCGGACGCTCTCGGCCCGTTCGGCGCCAAGGGGGTGGGCGAGCCGGCTCTGGTCGCCACCGCACCGGCGATCCTCAACGCCATCGCCGCCGCCACCGGCGCGCGCATCACCCGCGTCCCGGCGACGCCAGAGCGCGTCCTCGCCGCCATCCTCGCCGCCCGCGACGAGGGGCGGGCATGACCCGCCCGCCGAGCACCACTCACGCCGCCACCGACGCTCCGGCGGCCGCGGCGCTGACCGCGGCGACGAAGCCGGCGCCGGATCTCGTCACCTGCGACGCCTGCCCGGTGCTCTGCCGCATCCGGGTCGACCAGACCGGCGCCTGCGACCGCTACGCCAATCTGG
>JAKAZO010000013.1:18043-45221 GCA_021815825.1 Pseudomonadota bacterium | reverse complement strand
ACATGGATGCCGGCGCCGTCGCCGGTCTTGCCATCGGCATCCACGGCGCCACGGTGCCAGAGCGCCTTCAGCGCATCGATGCCGGCCTCGACGACGTCGCGTCGGGGCACGCCGTCGAGCGCGGCGACGAGACCGACGCCGCAGGCATCATGCTCCTGCGCCGCATCGTAGGTGCCCGCCAGCCGGCGCGCATTCTCCTGCCAGTTCGCGACGAAATCGCTCGCAGTCTCGATGGGGTTCTGGTTGGCCATGGCGCGTGTCCTTCCGCCGGCTCAGTCCGCCGCCTCGGCGAGGCGGTGACCCTTCTGGATATGATCGTGCATCTGCGCCGCAGCGTCGCGCCCGTCGCGGATCGCCCAGACGACGAGGCTGGCGCCGCGCACGATATCACCGGCGGCGAAGACGCCGGGCAGGCTGGTCATGAAGCTGCGATGGTCGATCTTCAGCGTGCCGTAGCGCGTCACCTCGAGCCCGGGCTCGCCGAAGGCGTGCGGCAGGTCCTCGGGATCGAAGCCCAGCGCCTTGATCACCAGGCTCGCGGGCAGGGTGAAGTGCGAGCCCTGGATCGGCTCGACGGTCTGCCTGCCCGTGGCGTCGGGAAGGCCGAGGCGCATGCGCTGGGCGCGCACGCCCCGAACGCTGCCCTCGCCGAGAAAGGCTTCCGGCGCGGCGAGCCAGACGAACTCGACGCCTTCCTCCTCCGCGTTCTTCACCTCGCGCATCGAGCCCGGCATGTTGGCGCGGTCGCGGCGATAGAGGCACTTCACCGAGGCCGCTCCCTGCCGCACCGCGGTGCGCACGCAATCCATCGCCGTGTCGCCGCCACCAATGACGACGACATCGCGGCCGGATGCGTCGAACGTGCCATCATCGAACGCTGGCACCTCGTCGCCGAGACCCTTGCGGTTGGCAGCGGTGAGGAACTCGAGCGCCGGCACGATCCCGGCCAGGCCGGCACCGGGGCCGCCGATCTCGCGCGGCTTGTAGACGCCGGTGGCGATCAGCACGGCAGCATGGCGCTCGCGCAGGACCGACAGCGGCAGGTCCGCACCGACCGAGACGCCGAGATGGAACCGTATACCGCTCTGCTCGCACAGCGCGTGCCGGCGCAGCACGACATCCTTCTCCAGCTTGAAGCCGGGGATGCCATAGATCATCAGCCCGCCGACACGGTCGTAGCGGTCATAGACATGGACCTCGTAGCCGCGCCGGCGCAGTTCCTCGGCCGCGGCGAGGCCGCCCGGCCCGGCGCCGATGATGCCGACGGACAATCCCAGTTCGCGGCGCGGACGGATCGGCTTCACCCAGCCGCGTTCGAACGCGGTATCGGTGACATAGCGCTCGACCGCACCGATGGTGACCGCCTCGTAGCCCTTCTCGATGACGCAGTTGCCCTCGCAGAGCCGGTCCTGCGGGCAGATGCGGCCGCAGATCTCGGGGAAATTGTTGGTCGCGCTGGAGGCCTCGTAGGCTTCCTCCAACCGCCCCTCGGCGGTGAGCTTCAGCCAGTCCGGAATGTTGTTGTTGAGCGGGCAGTGGATCGAGCAGAACGGCACACCGCACTGGCTGCAGCGGCTGGACTGCTTCGCCGCCTCGTCCGCGCTGAAGCGGCGATAGATCTCGTCGAAATCGACGCGGCGCGTGGCGACATCGCGCTTTTCCGGCATCCGCTGCGGCAGATGGACGAATTTCAGCATGCGCTCAGGCACCGTCACGTCTCCCTTCGATCCAGTTCGGCGATCCACGTTGGCAATCCAAGCGGGCTCCCCGCTCGGGCGCACCCAAGAGTCACCCCGCGCGGCAACGCATGGCGCGGCGCGCCGATCGGAGCGACCGATGGATGATCAATAGCGCGCGTTGTCCGCGCTTGCCAGCCGATTCCGCGATGAAAGGACAGCCACACTGCCCTGTATCGGCAAGTTTTCCGTCTGGGTCGATGGCGCGGAGGTAAACCTGAAGCGATGAAGGTCCGATACGGACCTATTTACGCGGCGATCAATTCCCGCCGGCTTCCACCCGGGCGGAACCGGCGCAGATAGGTCGGCACCACCAGCTCGACGGGTGTCGGCGCCACACCGAGTTCGGCCAGGCCTGGCATGCCCGAATGGACGATATTGTCGTGCGCCAGCAGCAGGAGCTGGTCGCAGGTCAACAGCTTGCCCGGCAGCCGCTCCAGCACACGCGCCTGCAGTCGGGCGAGCGGCATCGGCACGTCCAGCAGCAGCCGCTTCCGGTGCGTCTCCTTGAGAATGTAGGCGAGTAGCTCCCGGAAGGACCACACGCGCGGGCCGCCCAGCTCGTAGGTCTGCCCCGCCGCGTCGGTGCGGACGAGCGCGGCGGTCACCGCGTCGGCGACATCGGCGACGTAGACCGGCTGGAACTTCGTATCGCCGGCGATCACCGGCATCACCGGCGACAGCATCGCGAGCTGCCCGAAGCGGTTGAAAAACCCGTCCTCGGCGCCGAAGACGATCGAGGGGCGCAGGATGGAAGTGGCCGGAAACGCCGCGCGCACCGCGGCCTCGCCCTCGCCCTTGGTCGCGGCGTAACGGCTCGGGCTCGCCGGATCGGCGCCGATCGCCGAGACATGCACGAGCCGGCGCAGCCCGGCCGCGGCGGCCAGGCGCGCGATGCGGCCGGCTCCCTCGGCATGGACGCGCGCGAAATCGCCCGGCCGCTGCTCGACGAGCAGCCCGACCAGGTTGACGGCAAAATCTGCCCCATCCAGCGCCCGCGCCACCGCCGCCTCATCGGTGATCGGGCACGCCAGCGGCACGATCTGGCCCACCGCCCCCATGGGCTTGAGGGCACGCGCCGCCTCCGTGTCCCGCCCGGCGACGCGGACGATGTGCCCCTGCCGGGCCAGACGCTTCACCACGTAGCGGCCGATGAAGCCGGCGCCGCCGAAGACCGTTGCCACCGTTCGCGTTGCCATCGCTCTGCTCTCTATGTTCCGTATGTGTCGCGCGCCGGTTTAGCGTCGCGGCCCGCCGCCCTCAACCGATCATGGCTCCTGCAGCGCGAAGAATCCGCTGCGGAAGCTGATCCAGCCGCTCTCGATCAGCCCGACGCAGGCGGCCCAGACCAGGCTGGCGACCAGTGTCGTCCACAGCAGCTTGCGCCCCATGCGCGGCCGCGCCGGCGCGCCCCGCCAGCCGCTGGCGGCGTCGGGAGCATCCTCCGGGCGAACGCCGAAGGGCAGTACGGCGAACAGCACGACCCACCAGATCAAGGCATAGAGAACGGCGCCGGTGAACCAGTCCATGCGGGCTCTATCGGCCGTCGCCGGTTGAACGCTGGGCGTGGCGGCTCGGCACGGGCGTGGCAGATGCGAGGAGGAGCATCGCCGCACTCTGCCAGAGGGCGGGAGACGCGGGAAGCCGCGCGAGGGCGCATCCGCTTCATGGCGGCCCCGCGAGAGCCGAACAATCGGTTGGTCCGATTATAATCACTGGAACAATCAATTTGATAAATCTCCCGCCGGGCCCCAATTCGCGATCAGCCGGTTGCGCTCGATGCGCCGGCGTACGCGATCAAGCACCGCACCGCCGCATCCGGGCCGTTCCGGATGTGTCGAAGCAGGAGAGGAGCCGAAATCGATGCTGACCGTTGGCGACCGCTTCCCCGACTTCCATCTCAAGGCCGTCCGGCCGGGACCCGAAGGCTTGGCGCTGGCCTCAGCCTTCACCGAGATCGGTCCCGAGACCGATGCCGGCAAGTGGAAGATCGTGTTTTTCTGGCCCAAGGACTTCACCTTCGTCTGCCCCACCGAAATCGTCGCCTTCGGCAAGCTCGCCGGCGACTTCGCCGACCGCGACGCGGTCGTCTACGGCGTCTCCACCGACAGCGAGTTCGTCCATCTGAACTGGCGGCTGCACCACGACGATCTGCGCAGTCTGCCGATCCCCATGCTCGCCGACATCAAGCGCGAGCTCGCCGGCGCCTGTGGCGTGCTCGACAAGACCGAGGGCGTTGCCCTGCGCGCGACCTTCGTCGTCGATCCCGATGGCATCATCCGATTCGCCTCGGTCAACGATCTCTCGGTCGGACGCAACCCGAACGAAGTCATGCGCGTGCTCGATGCGCTGCAGAGCGACGAGCTGTGTCCGTGCAACTGGAACAAAGGCGAAGCGGTGCTGAAGCCGGCAGCCTGACCCCTCGGCCGGGATCGCCTGCCGGCGGTCCCGGCCGACCAATTCCCTTGTTCGGAGAATGCGGATGTCGATCGAAGACCTGAAGGCGCGCCTGCCCGACTATGCCAAGGACCTGAAGCTCAATCTCGGTTCGCTGGCGACCGAGCCGGCCCTGACCACGCAGCAGCGGGCCGGCACCTTCGTCGCCACCGCCCTCGCCTCCGGCGACGGTGTGGTGATCCGTGCCATCGTCGCCGAATTCGGCGGCCTCCTCACGCCGGCGGCGCTGACGGCGGCCAAGAGCGCCGCTGCGATCATGGGCATGAACAATGTCTACTACCGCTTCACCCACCTCGTCGGCGGCGAGTACCCGCAGACGCCGGCAAAGCTGCGCATGCATGTCATCGGGCGACCGGGCGTGGAAAAGGCGGATTTCGAGCTCTGGTGTCTCGCCGTTTCGGCGGTCCATGGCTGCGGCACCTGCATGGTCAGCCACGAGCACGCGGTGCGCGAGGCGGGGCTGACACAGGAACAGGTACAGAGCGCGGTGCGCATCGCCGCCGTGGTCCATGCGGTGGCCCGCACGATCGCAGCCGAACACGCGCTCACGGGCATGGCGCTGGACGACGCCGCGTAGCCGGGCGGGTCCGACCGGGGGGGGCGTCGGTTACGCGTCGTTAGCAGCCACGGTGCCAGAGTGAGCGGGCCGCTGGAGAGACGCCGATGCCGCCCCCTTCGTCCCTGGTCGAATCCCTTTGCGACGACGACGCCGAGGCCCGGCATGCACGCCAGCGGCTGCTCGCGTTCGCCTTCGCCGCCGCCGACATGCTCCTCGAGGTGACGCCGGAAGGGGTGATCCGGTTCGCCGAGGGCATGTTCAAGAGCCATTTCGGAGCCTCGCCGGAGCACTTCGTCGGCCGGCCGCTGGCGACGCTGATCGCGCCCGAAGACCATGCCGCGCTCGCCGCCACCCTCGGGCTGGTGCTGATCCGCGGCCGATTGCCGGCCCAGGCATTCCGACTCGATGACGGCGCCCGCACGCCCTGCGCGCTCTCGGCGATCACCATCGCCGGCGCGACGCCCCGGCTCTGTGTCACGCTCGGGCCCCTGCCAGCGCGCCCGGCCGCCGGCGTTCAGGAAACGGACGCCCAGGATGCGACCGGATTCGGCCGGCTGGCGGAGGCGCGCGCGCGCGCCGGCGGTGGCACGCTCGGCCTCCTGGAGGTCAAGGGCTGGGCCGAGGCCGCAGCCCTTCTGCCGGCCGATGCGCGGCGCCGGCTCCAGGGCGAGGTGACCCAGGGGCTGCAGGCCCGGCTCGGCGCATCGGCCACGCTCGGAGAGCTCGAATCGGGGCAATATGGTGTGCTCGGTGGCGCCGAACTCGACCTGCCGGAGTTGCGCAACGCCCTCGAGGCGGTCCTGCGCGAGACCCATGACGGCGCGGCGCTGACGGTGGATGGCACCATGCTGCCGCTCGCGGCGAAGGGGCTGACCCAGGCGCAGGCGACGCGGGCACTGCGCCATGCGCTGGTGAGCTTCGCCCAAAGCGGGCGGGCCGGGCTGGAGCAGGAGGGCTTCGTCAACGGACTGACCGGGTGGATCAAGCGGGTTCAGGCGCGTGGCTCGGGGTTGCGCGGCGCCATCGCCAGCGGCCATTTCAACCTGCTGTTCCAACCCATCGTTCGCCTCGCGGACCGCAGACTGGCCCATTACGAGGCGCTGGTCCGCCCCATCCCGACGCCGAGCCAGCGCAGTTCCGATTCGCAGGAATTCGTCACCTGCGTCGAGGCGATCGGCCTCGCCGAGGAATTCGACCTGGCCGTCCTCGATCGTGCGCTGCGGACCCTGACCGCCACCCCGCCCGCCGCGATCGCGGTCAATGTCTCCGCGCTGTCGATGCAGTCGGCCAGCTTCCGGACGGCAATGCTCAAGCGGATCATGGCCGATCGCGCGCCGCGCCGCCGCCTGCTCGTGGAACTGACCGAGACCGCCGAGATCGAGGATGTCGCAGCCGCGGCATCCTTCATCGGCGAACTGCGAACCGCGGGCGTCGCCGTCTGCATCGACGATTTCGGCGCCGGGGCCGCCGGATTCCGCTATCTTCGGGATTTCCGCGTCGACGGCGTCAAGATCGACGGCAGCTACGTCCAGGGGGCGGGCAAGGGTGGGCGGGCGCGCGACCTCGTCGCCGCCATGGTGGCATTGGCGGGCTCGGTCAGCGCCACCGTCATCGCTGAAACCATCGAGACCGAGGAGCAGGCGGAGCTGATGCTCTCCCTCGGCGTCGACGAAGGCCAGGGCTGGCTGTTCGGCCGCCCCGGCGTGCTGCCGGGCGGCCTCGCCTGAGCCTGCTGCGCGCCCGCTCGCCTGCTACCAGCTCATCGTCACCAGATAGGTGAATGGCGGCACATAGGCCTGCAGCATCACCAGCACCCCGACCAGGGCGGCCAGCGCCAGACTGTGCACGAAGACATAGCGCAGGATATCGCCCTCGTGGCCATACCACCGCGTCGCAGTGGTGGCGACGACGATACTCTGCGCGTCGATCATCTTGCCCATCACCCCGCCGGAACTGTTGGCCGCCGCCATCAGCAGCGGGTTCAACCCGACCTGCTGGGCGGTGATGCGTTGCAGGCTGCCGAACAGCGCATTCGACGCCGCATCGGTACCGGTGAGCGCGGTGCCGAGCCAGCCCAGCAAGGTGCCGAAGAACGGGTAGAGCACGCCGGTCTGAGCGAAGGCGAGGCCGAGCGTGGCATCGGTGCCGGAATAGCGGGTGACGAACCCAAGCCCGAGCATGCAGACGATGGTGAGCAACGAGAAGCGCACCAGCTTCATCGTTCGCCCGTACATCACCACCATCTGAACGGGCCGGTAGCCCATCGCCAGGCCGCCGATGATGGCGGCGACGAACACGCCGCTGCCGGCGACCGAGAGCCAGTTGAAATTGAACACCGCTGGCTCGCCGGTCGGCTGGACCACCACCGGCGGCACCCGCTGCACCAGCCCGTGCAGCCCGGGAACACGGATCTGCACCAGCGAGAAGCCATCGAGCAGGCGCTTGACCGGCGGAATGCCCCAAAGGAACACGACGGCGGTGAGGATGATCCACGGCAACCAGGCGCGCCAGGCGGTGGCACGGTCGAGTGGAGCCGGGGCTGGGCTCGGCACGCCGCCGGCATCCTCCTGCCAGACGCGCCGCGGCTTCCAGACACGCAGGAACAGGGCGAGCGCGCCCGTCGAGGCCAGGCCGGCGACGATGTCCACCAGCCACGGACCGTGGAAATTCGAAACCAGGAACTGGCATGTGGCGAAGACGCCGCCGGCGACCAGAATTGCCGGCCAGACTTCGATCATGCCGCGAAACCCGGCGAAGGCCCAGACCAGCCAGAACGGCACCAGCAGCGAAAAGAACGGCAATTGCCGCCCGACCATGCCGGAGAGCGCCATCAGGTCCATGCCGGTGACGCCCTGCAGCGTGAAGATCGGCGTGCCCAGGCCGCCGAAGGCGACCGGCGCGGTGTTGGCGATCAGCGACAGCGCCGAGGCGGAGAGCGGCGAAAAGCCGAGACCGATCAGCAGCGCGCCGCTGACCGCGACCGGTGTGCCGCCGCCGGCGGCGCCCTCGAAGAAGGCCCCGAAACAGAAGGCGATGAGCAGCAACTGCAGCCGCCGGTCGCGCGTCAGGCCCGAGATGCTGTCCTGCAGCACCGCGAACTGGCCTTTCTCGATCGTCATCTGGTAGAGAAAAATGACGTTCAGTATGATCCAGCAGATGTTCAGCATGCCGAAGCTGGCGCCATAGCCGGCGGCGCGGGCTGCCATGCCCACGGGCATGCCGAATACGGCGATGGCGACGAACAGCGCGGCGGTCAGGCCCGCCATCGCGGCGTAGTGCGCGCGCATGCGCAAAACCCCGAGCGCCCCGAGCATGACCACGATCGGCAACGACGCGATCGCGGTAGACGCGACGGCATTGCCCAGCGGATTATATCCCTGTGCCCACATGGCAGCCTCCTCCCCATCCCTCCCCGACGCCAAGGCGGGGGGGATCCGTGGCGCACGTTCTGCGCGCCGATTGGGACCGAGGCTACGCGGGCAGGGACTTCGGCTCAAGCCGTCTCATCGTGGCCGCAGCGCCGCGGCCGCAGCCGGGATCAGCGCGCCAGGGCGGGCGCGCGGGCCGTGTGCGTGTCGGCCGTCGCCAGCGCATAGGCGCCGCGCTCCCCCGGCACGGCGACGAAGCGGTCGCTGACACCGAGCACGGTCTCGGCGCCGCCAAGATAGAGCACCCCGTCCGGCGCGATCTGCCGCGCGATCGCCGCGAGCACGCGGGTCTTGGTCGGCTGATCGAAGTAGATCAGAACGTTGCGGCAGAACACGATATCGAACTGACCGAGCGGACGCAGATCGCCGAGCAGGTTCCATTCGCGGAACTGGACCATCGCCCGCAGCTTCTGATCGATCCGCCAGCCGGCAGGATCCTTGCGAAAATACTTCACGAGCATCTGCATCGGCACGCCGCGCTGCATCTCGAACTGCGAGTAGAGACCCTCCCGGGCGCGGGCGAGCGGCTCGCGCGCGATATCGGTGCCGACGATCTCGATGGCGCGATTGCGCAATTCGGCCAACTCGAGGCTGGTGATCCCGATCGAGTATGCTTCCTGCCCCGACGACGCAGCCGCCGACCAGATGCGCAGCGCCACCCCTGGCGCGCGAGCCGCATGCAGCCGCGGCAGGGCATGGGTGCGCAGATGCGCGAACGGCGTGCCGTCGCGGAAGAACAGCGTCTCGTTTGTCGTCATCGCCTCGACGATCTCGTCGGCGATCTTCTCGCTGGCCGGCGCGCGCAGACGAGCCGCCAGGGCATCGAGGTCGCGCAGCCCGTGCGCCTTCAGAATCGGCGCCAACCGGCTCTGCAGCAGGTAATCCTTGTCGGCCCCGATGACGAGGCCGGAGCGTGTACGCAACAATCCCGCGAAGGTCTCGAGCGTTGTCGGTGTCATGCGCGCACCATCTCAAGCACCTTGGGACCGATCTCGGGGAGCGGCAGAACGGCGTGGCACAGCCCCGCCAGGGCGATGGCACCGGGCATGCCCCAGACGACGCTCGTCGCCTCGTCCTGGGCGATCGCGGCGCCGCCGGCTTCGACGACCTGGCGGGTTCCGGCCAGGCCGTCATGCCCCATGCCGGTGAGCATCACCACGAGCACGCGCCCGTCGCAGGCGGCGGCGGCGCTGCGCAGCATCGGATCCACGGACGGGCGGCAGAAATTCTCTGGCGGATCCCGCGTCAGCTTGGCACGGAGCGTCTCGCCGTTCGCATTGACGAGAAGGTGGTGATCGCCCGGCGCCAGATAAATGTGGCCGGCCTCCAGAACGTCGCCGTCGCGCGCCTCGGTGCACGGCCTGATCCCGAGTTTGTCGATATGCTCAGCGAGAATCTTGGTAAATGTCGGGGGCATGTGCTGGGTGATCACCACCGGCAGCTGGATTGCGGGGCCGAGCCCTTGCACCAGCGCGAACAGCGCCTGCGGCCCACCGGTCGAACTGCCGACGGCCAGCAGCCGGGGCCGGCGCGCGGGACGCGGGCGCAGCGCGGCCGGCGGCGCCGCCTGGGGACGTCGGAGCAAGGCCGGCGCGCCGGCACGACGGCGGCGCAGCCGCGCCAGACCGCGGATCTTGGCCACCAGTTCACGCCGGAAACTGTCGTTGGCGATCTCCGCAGCGCCCGGCTTCGGGATATAGTCGGCGGCGCCGAGGCGCAGCGCGCGCAGCGCGATATCGGCCCCGCGCGTCGTCAGGGTGGAGGCCATGATCACACGCAGCTGCGGATCCGCGCGCAACAGCGCCGGCAGTGCCGCCAACCCGTCCATCACCGGCATCTCGATGTCCAGCACCAGCACATCGAATGGCTGCACGGCGACGGCGCGGCGCACCTCGTCGATCGCCAACTGTCCGTTCGAGACGCGCGCGGCGACGACGATCCCGGGCTCCTGCTCGAGCATGCGCCCGATGGCCCCCCGGATGACGAGGGAATCGTCGCAGAGCATCACCCGGATCGGCGGCTCCGCCTCCGGCGCTGGCCGCTGGAGGGACAGACTCACAGCAGCCCGACCTGCGCGAACTTGCCGAGAAGAATCTCCTCGTTGAACGGCTTCATGATGAACTCCTGAGCGCCGTTCTCGATCGCCTGCTCGATGAAGCTCATCTCCGTCTCGGTGGTGCAGAACAGCACCGTCGGGTTGTCCGGCCCGTACTCCTTGCGCAGGGCCTGGAGAAATTCGAGCCCGTTCATCACCGGCATGTTCCAGTCCAGAAGGATGCAGTCGGGCATGCGCTGGTGGCAGGAATCGAGCGCCTGCTGCCCGTCTGCCGCCTCCTCGACGGCAAAGCCGTGCTCCTCCAGGATCCGCCGTGCCACCTTGCGTACCACACGGCTGTCATCAACCACCAGACAGCTTCGATCACTCATGCCATCGCTCCGCGATACCGGGCCTTGCCGCTTCGTGACGAGCACCTCACGGCCGGTCCGCCGTGATGGCGAGCAGCCGCGCGACATCGAGCACGACCATCAGCCGCTCCTTCAGCCGGTAGATGCCGGCGCTATGCGCCGCCCACACCGGCGGCAGGGTCGGCGGATTGCGCTCGAAGGACGATGCCGGCAGGCTCAGCACTTCGCTCACCTGATCCACCAGCAGGGCGTAGAGTTCACCGCGCTGCTCCGCGACCACCGACATGGGCACGGTTTCGGGCGGCGCCGGCGGCAGACGCAGCCGCTGGCGCAGGTCGATGGCGGTCACGATCCGTCCGCGCAGGTTGAGGCTGCCGGCGATCTCCGGCGGCGCCAGGGGAATGCGGGTGATGCTCTGCTGGCCGAGAATGTCACGCACCGACAGCACCGGCACGCCGCAGAGCTGATCGGCCAGGGTGAGCGTGACGAACACCGCCTCCTCGTCGCCGGCTGCCTCGGGCGGGCGGACGGCGCCACCGGTCGCGTGGTTCGGGCGCTCGAGAACTGCTTGCGTCATCGCCACCACTCCGGTTCAGGCCGCGACCGGCGGCGCCAGGCACTGGCGCAGGCTGGTCAACAGCGCGTCACGTTCGAATTTGACCACATAGTCGGTGAACCCGGCATCGCGTCCGGCCTCCACATCCTCCGCGCCGGCGCGGCCGGAGAGCGCGATGATCGGCAGCGCCGACCATGTACCGCCAGCACGCAGCGTGCGCACGAAGGCGAACCCGTCCATGTCCGGCATCTCGATGTCGGAAACGATGGCCTCGAACCGTTGCCCGGCATCGCGCAGCTTCAGCGCCGCCGCCGCCGAGCCCACCGCGGTGGCACGATAGCCGGCCGCGGTCAGTGTCGGCACCAGAAGCTGGCGGAAGAAGGCGCTGTCCTCGACCACCAGCACGCGGGCCGCAGCCAGCGGCGCGCCCTCTTCGGTGCCGCGGAACCAATCCTCGAACGCCTGCGTGAGCCAGAAGCCGATATCGATGACATCGGTGGCGCGCCCCGCGACCACAGCGGTGCCGAGCACACCGGGGCGGGTGGCCGAGAGCTGGATCGAGAGCTCGGCATCGACGACATCGACGATCTCGTCGACCATCAGCCCCATGGCGCGGCCGCGATCGCTGAACACCAGCACCGACTGGCGCTCGGATTCGCTGGCACCGCCATCCATCGCCACCAACGGCATCAGCTTGCCGCGATACTGTGTCACCAGCCCGCCCGAGGCCAGTTCGATACGTTCGCGCGGGATGTCCTCGAGACGTGCGACGAGGCCGAGCGGTACCGCTTTGGGCTCGCTGCTGCCAGCGCGGAACAGCAGCATCGCCGTCTTCTCGCCCGAGCTCGCCGCCTCGACGGAGGCGGCGGCGATCTGACGGCTCTCGCCGACGGCGCCGATACCGGCGGCGCGGGCGATGCCGTTGGGATCGAGGATCATGATCACCGACCCGTCACCGAGGATCGTGTTGCCTGAGAACAGCGTGAGATGGCGCAGGATCGGCGCCACCGGCTTGACCACGATCTCCTCGGTATCGAAGACGCGATCGACGATGATGCCCAGCGTGTTGGCGCCGACCTGGACGACGACGATGTAGCGCGGCGTCTCCGTGCTCACGTTCGCCGCGTCCCCGCTCAGGCGCAGCAGATCGTTGAGCGCGACCAGCGGCAGCAGCCGGTCGCGCAGGCGCAGCACCGGCGTTTCGTTGATCCGCTCGATCGCTGGCTGACCGTCCGCGGCCCCGGCCTTGGCGTGGACCAGCTCGACCACGCTGATCTGCGGAATGGCGAAGCGCTCGCCCCCGGACTGCACGATCAGCGCCGAGACGATCGCCAGCGTGAGCGGGATCTTGATGGTGAAGGTGGTGCCCTGGCCGGCGACACTCTTCAGCTCGATGGTGCCGCCGATGCGCTCGATGTTGGTCTTGACCACGTCCATGCCGACGCCACGACCCGAGACCGCCGTGACCACACTCGCGGTCGAGAAGCCGGCATGGAAGATGAACCGCTGCACTTCGTTCTCGGACATCGCCGCGAGATCCGCCTCGCTGGCCAGTCCCTGCTTGAGGATTTTCGCGCGGATGCGATCGAGCGGCAGGCCGCGGCCATCGTCGGCGATCTCGATGATGATGTGGCCGCCCTCGTGGAAGGCGTTCAGCGTGATACGGCCGGTCTCCGGCTTGCCCGCGGCGAGGCGCTCGGCCGGGGTCTCCAGCCCGTGATCGCCGGAGTTGCGCACCATGTGGGTGAGCGGATCCTTGATCAGCTCCAGCACCTGGCGGTCCAGCTCGGTGTCCGCGCCGATCATCACCAGCTCGATCTTCTTGGCCAGTTCGTGGGACAGGTCGCGCACCAGGCGCGGCAGCTTGTTCCACGCGTTGCTGATCGGCTGCATCCGCGTCTTCATCACCCCTTCCTGCAGGTCCGAGGTGATGTGCGACAGGCGCTGCAGCGGCACGGCGAGCGCGGCATTCTCCTGCGAGCGCGCGAGCTGAAGGAGCTGGTTGCGCGTCAGCACCAGTTCGCTCACCAGGGTCATGAGATGTTCGAGGACGTCGACGCCGACACGGATGGTCTGCCCGGCGACGGCCGGCTCGGCGGCCTCCGCCGCGGGCGCAGCGGAGGAGGCGGCCGGGGGCGCGGCCGGGGACGGACCAGCAGACGCAGGCGACGCCGGCTTCGCGCTCTCCGCCACCGCGGGCGGCGGTTCGGGCGCCGCCGGTGGCTCGGGCGCGGCGGCGAGCGGGGCATGGGCGTGCCCCGCGGCGGCCTCGTTGAGGGCCGCGATCAAGGCCGTATCGTCGCCAGCCGGCTCCTCGCCGGTCTCGGCGAGGCCGCCGACGATGGCCTTGATGCGATCGAGCCCGGCCAGGATCGCAGTGATGATCCCCGGCGTGGCGCTGAGCTGCCGGTCGCGCAACTTGCCGAGCACGTTCTCGCCGGCGTGGGCGACGCGCTCGAGCCGCGGCAGGCCGAGAAAGCCGCAGGTCCCCTTGATCGTGTGCACCAGGCGGAAAATCTGCGACAGCGTCGCGTGGTCATCCGGCGTCTGCTCGAGCTTGACCAGAGCAACATCTAGCTCGGCGAGACTCTCGCTGGTTTCCGTCAGGAAGTCGGCGAGCAAGTCGTCCATGCGCGATCTCCGATACGTCGATCACGCAGTTTCAGCCGCACGTGCGAAGATTCGGTAAAGCGGCGCGGACCGCCCGTTCACGCCGCCGCGAACGGGCGCATCAGCAGCGGTGGCGGCTCGGTGGCGGCGGCCGGTCCCCCGGCCAGCAGCAGCGACAGGCCGAAACCGCTGGCGGCGGCGATCAGCACCGTGAGCGGCGCCAGCAAGGTCCGCGGCGCCGCGAACGCCTGCCAGGCGGAGTTCGGATCCGCGAGCAGGCCGGCGAAGCCGGACGGCCAGGCGGCCCGCGGGCCGGCGATGGTGATGAGCACGCCTTGCTCCGGCCCGCCCGCCAGCGCCGCCTCGCCTTCCCCGGCCAGGCTCTCCACCGCCAGCATCATCAGGTTCAGCAGCAGGCGCGCCGCGGGCGCCGGATAGGCGACATCCTCCAGGTCGAGAAGATGGAGCCGCATCCGCCGCCCGAGCGACAGGCCCGTCGCCAGCCCCTGCAGGTCCCCGAGCCCCATCGGCGAGCCGGGTGGCCCCCAGGCCGCGCGCAGCAGGCGTAGCCGCCGCGCCAGCGCCTGCGCCGTCTCGATCGCGAGCGGCAGCGCCTCGGCGGCGGCCGAGGCGTCCTCGCTGATGAGTTCCAGCGTGCCGACGAGCGAACCACTCATCCCGGCGAGATCGTGGCTGATCCGCGTCGCCAGCAGTTCGGCGAGGCGCAGCGAGGCGGCTTGGTCGTCGCGCATACGGTCCGGATCGCTCATCTGGCCCTACCCGAGGCGGAGGTTGTCGGCAGCGATGCATAGCACCATGTGCGGAGCGTCTTGGAAACGACCATTGGCGCCGCCATGTCCCCCTCGGGCCTCACGGATATTCTGCCAGGCCAGTTCGTGCGCCACCCCGGCCGTCCGGACTGGGGCCTGGGGCAGGTTCAATCGGTGATCGCCGGCCGGGCGACGGTGAATTTCGAGCATGTCGGCAAGGTGTTGGTGAACCTGTTGGCGGTGACGCTCGAACCCGTCGAGGAAGGCGGCCCTTGATCCCGCCCGGCGCATGGTGGCTAATGCCCGGAGAGAGGAAACGGAGACGAGACGGCGCATGATCGACCCGTTCGGCCGCAGCATCACCTATCTGCGCATCTCGGTCACCGACCGCTGCGACCTTCGCTGCGCCTACTGCATGGCGGAGGACATGACCTTCCTGCCGAAGGCGCAGATCCTCTCGCTGGAGGAGCTCGAACGCGTCGCCGGCGCCTTCATCGCGCTCGGCACGCGCAAGATCCGCCTCACCGGCGGCGAGCCGCTCGTCCGCCGCGAGGTGATGACGCTGGTTCGCGCCCTCGGCCAGCGCATCGGCCCCGGCGATGGCCGGCTCGACGAACTGACCCTCACCACCAACGGCACCCAGCTCGCCCGCTTCGCCGAGGATCTCGCCGCTGCCGGCGTGCGCCGCGTGAATGTCAGCCTGGACACGCTCTCGGCGGAAAAATTCGCCGCCATCACCCGCTGGGGCAAGATCGAGAAGACCCTGGATGGCATTTTCGCCGCCAAGGCCGCGGGGCTGGCCGTGAAGATCAACGCCGTCGCCCTCAAGGACGTCAACGAGCACGAGCTCGACACCATGCTCGCATGGTGCGGCGAGCACGGGTTCGACCTGTGTCTCATCGAGACCATGCCGATGGGCGACATCGATCAGGACCGCACCGATCAATATCTCCCGCTTTCGCTCGTGCGGGCGCGGCTGAAGCAGCGCTGGACGCTGACCGAGACCGACTACCGCACCGGCGGACCGGCCCGCTACTACACCGTCGCCGAGACCGGGCGGCGAATCGGCTTCATCACGCCGATGACGCACAATTTCTGCGAAAGCTGCAACCGCGTGCGGCTGACCTGCACCGGGATGCTCTATATGTGCCTCGGCCAGGACGACCAGGCGGATCTGCGCCGCGTCCTGCGCGCCGGCGCCACCGACGCCGATCTCCGGGACGCGATCGAGGAAGCGATCGGGCGCAAGCCCAAGGGCCATGATTTCATCATCGATCGCCGTCACAATCGCCCCGCGGTGGCGCGCCACATGAGCGTCACCGGCGGCTGAGCCGCGGGGCCGCGCTTCACCCTTTTTTCAGACCGTCGCCATACGCTGGCATGGACCGGACCCATCCGGGCCCGCGGGAGTATGGCATGGACGGTTTCCAGGCGGCCGACGAGGCGCCATTCGAGGCGGCGATGCGCGCCGCCGAGCGCGGCGACTGGATGGCGGCCCGCGCCATGCTCGAAGCCCTGGTGGCGGCGCCGGAGCTGGCTTTGCAGGCGCGTCTGCTGCTGTGGGAGGTCTGCCAGGCGCAGGGGGATGCCGCGGCCGGCGTGGCCCATCTGCGGAACGCGGTCACCGGCACCCCGGTCATCGTCCGCCCGTCCGCCGCGCCGGCGCGGCACGTGCTGGCTCTGGCGGTGATCGGGGATTTCCAGGCCAATCTGCCGCTGGGCTGCCTGCTCGACGCCGAACGCACCGGGCTGGCAACGCTGTGGATCGCCGACCCCCAGGCGGTGCTGGCGGACCCGGCTGGCACGCTGCCGCGCAATCTGCCGCCGTTCGACTGTGTTTTCATCGCCATCGCCGAGGATGTCCGCCACGCGGGCGCGCTGGCCGCGGCGGATGCCTGGGCGGCGTGCCTCGCGGCGCCGGTGATCAATTCCGGCGCGCGGATCGCCGCCGTGTCGCGCGACGGGGCCGCGCGGCTTCTGGCCGATCTGCCGGAGGCGGTCGTGCCCGCCCAGCACCTGCTCACCCGAGCCGCGCTGCACCGCCCTGCCCTCCCGGCCGGCCTCGCGTTCCCTCTGCTCATCCGCCCGCGCGGCGCCCATGCCGGACAGGGGCTGGCGCGGGTGGCGGATGGGCCCGAACTCACCGCCTACCTCGCCGACGGCGGCCTTGGTGATCTCTTCTACGTCGCCCCCTTCGTCGACTTCCGCAGCGCCGACGGGCAGTGGCGCAAATACCGGGTGATCTTCGTCGATGGCCGGCCGTTTCCGTTCCACCTCGCCGTGCACGACGACTGGGCGATCTGGTACTACAACGCCGGGATGGATCGCGACGCCGGCAAGCGCGCCGAGGAGGCCAGGTTCCTCGAAGACATCACCGCCGCCTTCCCGCCGCGCGCCATGACCGCGCTCGCCGCGCTCGCCGAGCGGGTCGGGCTCGACTATTTCGGCCTCGATTGCGCGCTCATGCCGGACGGGCGACTGCTCGTGTTCGAAGTCGAAACCGGCATGATCGTCCACGACACCGACCCGGCCGACCTCTATCCCTACAAGAAGCGCTGCGTGCCGCGGATCTTCCGCGCCGTGGAAGCGATGCTGGACGCGCGGATCGCGCAGGCCCGCGCCGGCCTCAGCCCGGTGCCCACCCGGTCAGCAGCGCCAGCCGCAGCGTCGCCGTGATCCGCCCATCCTCCGCCGGCAACCGGCTCAGCGCCATGGGAAAGAGCGCGCGCGGGGCGAAACGCCGCTCGCGCAGGCGCAGCGCGTTCGTCTCCCCGGCATCGCGCAGATCGCGCAGCAGGGCCACCGGGTCGGCGTAGCGCAGGCGGATCTCGTCACGCTCGGCGACCGGCATGGCAAAGCCGGCGCGCTGCAGCAGCCCGGCGCAGTCGCGCAGGTCCGGAAACGGCGCGACCCGCGGTGAAGCGCCGCCGGTGAGCTCCGCCTCCGCCTCCGTCAGCACCGCGCGCAACTCGCCGAGCGTGCCGACGATGGGCAGGCTGGCCAGGAACAGCCCGTCGGGACGCAGGCTGCGGCGCAGCTGGATCAGCGCCCCGGGCAAATCGTTGATCCAGTGCAACGAGAGGCTGGCGACGATGAGATCGAAGCTGGCCGGGGCGAAGGGAAGGACTTCCTCGTCCACCACCAGGGCCGGCGCGGCGGCGGCCACGGCTTGGCGCGGCGACAGCGCGGCCTCGATGACCTCGATCCCGCGCGCGCGCAGCCGCGGGGCGACAGCGCCACGGCCACCGAGATCCAGGGCACGGGAAAATGGCCGGCGAACCGCGTCCAGCGTCTCGGTCAGCCGCTCGGCAACCTCGCCCAGCAGGCCGGCCACGCGCGGCAGGCTTTCGGCGGCGCGGTCCCGGCGCATGCGCAGCGCGGTTCGGTCGAACACGAACGGATCGGACATGGCGCGCATGTGCGCCCGCCGCGCCAGGGTTGCAACCGGGGAACGTTGCAACCGGGGCGCGCAGAACGGTATCCTCGCCCGATGGACGAAGCGCGCCCGGCTGCCCCGTCGGTGCTGCTCCGGCTGGTGCGCGGCGCCGCCCGCGGCGGCCTTGGCCTGCTCGACGCGCTGCTGCCGCCGTGCTGTCTCACCTGCGACGAGCCGGTGCAGCGGGTCGGCCAACTCTGCGCCGCCTGCTTCGCCCGCACGTCGTTCATCACCCACCCGCTGTGCCAGCGCTGCGGCGTGCCCTTCACCCACACCGCGCAGGGGGGGCGGGATGCGCTGTGCCAGCCCTGCCGAACGGCGCCGCCGCTGTACGACCGCGCCCGCGCGGCGCTGAGCTACGACGCCCAGGCGCGGCGGCTCATCCTGCCCTTCAAGCACGCCGACCGCACCGAAACCGCGGCGGCGCTGGCGCCGTTCATGCTCCGCGCCGGCGCGGCGCTGCTCGCGGAGGCGGATCTGCTGGTGCCGGTGCCGCTGCATTGGCGCCGACGGCTGGCGCGTCGCTACAACCAGTCGGCGCTGCTGGCGCTGGCGCTGGGGCGACTGGCAGCGCGCCCGGTGCTCGTCGATGCGCTGCTGCGCCGCCACGCGACGGCGACGCTGGCGGGCGGGCGGCACTCGGCGGCCGAGCGGGCGCGGATCATGGCCGAGGCGATCGCCGTGCGGCCCCGCCGCGCCGCACGCCTGGCCGGGGCGCGGGTGCTGCTGATCGACGACGTGCTGACCTCGGGCGCCACCGCCAATGCCTGTGTCGCGGCGCTGCGCGGCGCCGGGGTGCGCGCGGTCGACGTGCTCGCGGCGGCGCGGGTGCCGGACCCGCGCCTGGACTGAGCGCGGAGCCGGTAAGCCGGCGCTCCCTTGCGCAACGCCAGCGGTGATGCAATTTCCTTCTCCGAGGAGAAGCCGATGGCCGACGTCGAAATCTATACCCAGCCCTGGTGCCCTTACTGTGCGCGCGCGCTGCGTCTGCTGCAGGCGAAGGGCGTCGCGTTCCGCGAGATCGACGCGCCGCACGGCACGGCCGCGCGCGAGGAAGCGCGGCGCCGGTCCGGCGGGCAGACCACCGTGCCGCAGATTTTCGTCGACGGCGCGGCCATCGGCGGCTGCGACGATCTCTACGCCCTCGATGCGGCCGGACGACTCGACGCGCTGCTCGGCGCCGCCTGACCCAGCGGGGCTTTCCCGACGCCATGATCCATTACCAGTTGCGCTGCCCGCAGGACCACGGCTTCGACGGCTGGTTCCGTGACAGCGCCGCCTTCGACGAGCAGTCCGGCCGCGGCCTGCTGGAGTGCCCGGTCTGCGGCGATCACGCCGTCGAGCGGGCGCTGATGGCCCCGGCGGTGACGCGCTCGCCCCCATCCCGCTCCGGCGGCCGAGCGCCGGCGGAGGAGCCGGCGGCCAGCGCTCCGCCCCCCGCGCCCGCGGCCGGAGCCACGGTCACGGCCGGCGGTGGACTGCCGGCGGCGACGCGGGCCGCGCTGCAACGGCTGCGCGCCGAGATCGAGCGCACCTGCGACTATGTCGGCGCCGACTTCGCCGAGGAAGCGCGCCGCATCCATAGCGGGGAACGCGGGCGCCGCGGCATCTATGGCGACGCCTCCGAAGAGCAGGCCGAGCGCCTGGCCGAGGAAGGCATCGAGGTTGCCCGCATCCCCTGGGTGCCGCGCGCCGACGGTTAGCGTCTGTCCGGCGAAGTTGGAATCACTGTAGCCGGCTAAACAGACGCGCAAACAAAGAGCTGGAGTCTGTCAGACGCCTCCATCCGCGCCTGACAGACTCCAGAGCACCCTCCGGTCGCGCCCCTCCGGCTCGGGTGGATCGGAGACGAGTTGCCCGCGATCATATGCCTCCGGAGCACGCGTCAGGCGAACAGCCCGGCCAGGAGATAGGCCGCGCCCGCCGCGAGGCCGCCGACCAGCAGCGTCTGCAGGGCCGAGCGGATCCGGTTCAGGCCGGTGAAGTGGCCCTTCACGGCTCCGAACACGAGCAGGGCCGCGCCGGTGCAGCCGATCGAGATCGGCAGCGCGCGGACGATGCTGGCCCCGGCGATATAGGGCGCGAGGGGGATCAACCCGCCCACCAGGTAGGCACTGGCGATCGTCGCAGCGCTCACCGGCGCGCGCTGCGGGTCGGGCCGTTCCAGCCCCAGTTCGAAGCGCATCATGAAGTCGGTCCAGCGTCGCGGGTCCGCCGTGATCGCCTCGACGACCGTCTGCAGCGGCGCGCCGGCCAGACCGAAGCCGCTGAGAATCTGCTCGACCTCGTGGACCTCGCGCGCGCGCAGGGTTTCGATCTCGGTCTGCTCGCGCCGCTCCTCGGAGGCATAGTGCTCGGCATCCGTGCGCGCGGCGAGATAGCCGCCAAGCCCCATGGCGATGGCCCCGGCGGCGATTTCGGCGAGCCCCGCGGTGACGATGACGCGACTCGACGAGACTGCGGCGGAGAGGCCGGCGGCGAGCGCGAAGGGCACGGTCAGCCCGTCGGCCATGCCGATGACGACGTCGCGCACCGTTGCGGTGGCCGTGAAGTGCTTCTCCATGTGGGGTACGGTCGGCATCGGAGCTCCTTCGCAATGACGGGGCAGAATGCACGTGCGTGCATCCCCCCGGAATGGTATTTCGGCCCGGAGGAAACGGCCGCGTGCCGGGCTTCCGGGCCAATCCTACCGCGCCGTCCGCCAGGAGACCCGCCATGTCCGCGACGATTGTCGCTGCCGGATCGACGCTCGAACTCTCAGGGGTCATCTCCTTCGAGACGATCCAGATCGATGGCACCCAGCCCAGGCCCGCCAGCCTGGCGCTGGTGGGGAACGCCACGCTCGACAATGGCGGAACGATCCAGCTGGACGGCTCCTATTTCCTCCACAGCCTGATCGGAAATGGCCGCCCGGACCATGGCGCCGTGACGCTCGACAACGTCAACGGAACGATCGAGGGCGCCGGGGTCGTTTCCCTTTCGGAATCGCTGCCGCTGTCGGCGCTGGTCAACCAGTCCGCTGGCGTCATCGACGGCAACGGCGCCGCGCCGCTGGTGCTGGGACTCACCTTTCCGGAGATCGTGGACAATGCCGGGCTTATCGAGGCGACCGGCGCCGGCGGCGTGCTGATCGACAATTCCCGCGTCGACAATTTCATCGGCGGCACGGGTGGGACGATCGCGGCCATCGGCGCGGGCGCGATCGTCACCCTGGATCTGGTCGATGTCAGCGGTGGCACACTGGAAACGGCGCTTGGCGGGGCGATCATCGCGCCCGTCGCGGCGACGACGCTCGACGGCAGCGCCATGCCGGTGACGATCGCCGCGGGCACGACCATCGGCGGCATGGGCGCCTTCTACCTCGACCTGAATGGCCGCATCGACAATGCCGGCGCCTTGTCGGTCGGCGGGGCGTCCGGCGCGCACGTCGATTCCGGCGGGCACATCGATATCGAGCCGGGCGACGTTGTGACGCTCACCGGCGGTGGCCTCATCGGCCTGGGCGCCGGCGGCGCGATCCAGACCGATCCGAACGGCATCGGCACCGCGCCGGCGACGCTGATCAACGTCGACAACACCATCGACGGCGCCTTCACCCTTGGCGGCAATGGCGCTGGTCTCGCCCTCGCCAACGAAACCGCCGGGCGGATCGACGCCACCGGCGCCGCGCCATCGACGATCGATCTCGGCGGCGCCACCGGCCCGACCCTGGTCAATGATGGACTGATCGAGATCCAGCAGGCCCTGATCGTCGCCAGCCCGGTGGCCGGATCCGGGCGGCTGCAGGTCGATGCCGGCGCGACGCTGGCCCTGCAACAGGGCGTGGCCGCGCCGCAGAGCATCGTGTTCGGGCCGGGATCCGGCGGTCGGCTCGATCTCTCGCAGGCGCTCGGGATGAACGGCCTGATCGAGAATTTCACCGTCGGCGACACGATCCGTCTCACCAATGTCGGCGGCGGCAGCGCCGAGCAGCAAGTCTACTCCGGCGGTACCCTGACGCTCAGCGAGGCCGGCGTGGTGCAGGCCGCGCTGCGCATCAGCGGCCCCTATGCGACCGGCGATTTCCGGCTTTCGGCTGACCCCGGCGGTGGCACCGATATCACCGCCTGCTTCGTCCGCGGCACCCATATCGCCACCGCGGAAGGGCCGATCGCGGTGGAATCGCTCCAGGCCGGCATGCGCGTGCGCACCGCGCGCGGGGCGCTGCGCGAGGTGGTCTGGATCGGTCGGCGCCGCGTCGACTGCGCGCGTCATCCGCAGCCGGCCTCCGTCCGGCCAGTGCGGGTGCGGGCCGCCGCGTTCGGCGCGGGCCAGCCGGCGCGCGATCTCTTTCTCTCGCCGGACCACGCCGTGTTCGCCGACGCTGTGCTCATTCCCATCCGCTACCTGGTCAACGGCGCCTCGATCGTCACCGAACGGCGCGCCGCGGTCGAGTATTTCCACGTCGAACTCGCCAGCCACGATGTGATCCTGGCCGAGGGGCTCATGGTCGAGAGCTATCTCGATACCGGCAACCGCGCCGCCTTCACCAACGGCGCCGCCGCACCCATGCTGTTCCCCGACTTCGCGCGGTGCTCCTGGGCGCTGGACGCCTGCGCGCCGCTGGTCACGACCGGGCCGGCTCTGGCCGCAGTCAAGCGGACGCTGCTGGCGCGACTGCCGGAGCTCGGCTACCGGCCGGCCCCGCCCACGGAGCCGTGGCTGGAACAGCCGGGTTCGGCGCGCAGATTGCGCCCGGCACGGGTGCGCGCGGCGATGCGCAGCTTCCTGCTGCCGGCGGGAACCGAGCAGGTGATCCTGCGCGCGCCGGGCTTCGTGCCCGCCGGGCTCGATGCAGCGAACGAGGATGTCCGTGCGTTGGGCAGCTGCGTCGGCTCGCTGTTCGTCAACGGCCGCCCCTTCGATCTCGACGACGCAACCTTCGCAGCGGGCTTCCACCCGCCCGAGCGGGATGGAGCGAAGCGCTGGCGCTGGAGCGACGGTGCCGGTGTGCTTCGCCTGCCCGCGTCGGCCAGCGCGGCACCCGCCCTGCTCGAAATCGGCCTGCTCGAGCGTCCAGGCGGATGGGTCCTGGCGGATGGCTTGAGCGTGGACGCCGCTTGACGCGGGACGGCCTCGGGCGGCGCTTGACGCGCCGACGGGCGCGGGACGACACTCCGCCGCCAGACGGGAGGGGACATCCATGAACATCGTCGCTGAAACCGCGATCCCGGCCGGGATCGGTGCCGAGGAATGGCAGGTGCGCTGCGATCTCGCCGCGCTCTACCGGCTGGTCGCCCATTTCCGCATGACGGACTTCATCTACACCCATATCAGCGCCCGCCTGCCCGGGCCGGAGCATCATTTCCTCATCAACCAGTACGGCGTGCTGTTCCACGAAATGCGCGCCTCGGACCTCGTCAAAATCGATCTCGAAGGCCGCATCATCGGCCAGGACGAGCAGCTGAGCCGCCGCGTCAACGCCGCCGGCTTCACCATCCATTCCGCCATCCACGCGGCCAGGCCGGACCTCAGCTGCGTCGTGCACACGCACACGGCCGCCGGCATCGCGGTCTCGGCCCAGAAGCACGGGCTGTTGCCGATCTCCCAGCACGCGATGATGTTTCATGGCCATCTCGCCTATCACGATTACGAGGGCATCGCGCTCGAGCTCGACGAGCGCGAGCGGCTGGTGGCGGATCTCGGCCAGCACCAGGCGATGATCCTGCGCAATCACGGGCTGCTGGTGGCAGGACGGTCGATCGCCGAGGCGTTCCTGCTGATCTACTACCTGGAGCGCGCCTGCCAGGCACAGATCCAGGCCCTCGCCGGCGGCACCGAGCTCATCATTCCCTCCGAGGCGGTCGCTACCCATACCGCCGCCCAGTTCCACGGCCCCGCCCGGGCCGGAGCGGAGGCGCTGGCCTGGAACGCGGCGCTGCGCCTGATCGAGAACGACCGGCCCGATTACCGCTCCTGAAGGCGCGCATCGGCGGCGAGGCGGCCGT
Organism: Pseudomonadota bacterium; assembly: GCA_021815825.1. GTDB lineage: Bacteria > Pseudomonadota > Alphaproteobacteria > Acetobacterales > Acetobacteraceae > JAJZVV01. The sequence goes on along the minus strand of JAKAZO010000013.1, from coordinate 21,276 downwards.
CGATGAGCTGAATCCGCCGGTCGGTGAGCGCGGCGAGGGCTTCGTCGTGGGTGACGACGATCACCGTCCGGCCTTCCTCGGCCAGCCGGCGGAGAATGGCGAAGACGGCACGGCCGTTGCGCGTGTCGAGCGCGCCGGTCGGCTCGTCGGCGAGGATGAAGCGCGGGTCGTTGGCCAGCGCGCGGGCGATGGCGGTGCGCTGACGCTGGCCGCCGGAAAGCTGCCCCGGCAGCTTGCGCGCCATCTCCGCCATATCGAGCGAGGCGAGCAGCTCCTCGCCCCGCGCGCGCATCTCCGCCGAGGAAAGCTGGCCCAGCTCGCGCATCGGCAGCATCACGTTGTCCAGCACGCTGAATTCGGGCAGCAGGAAATGGAACTGGAAGACGAAGCCGAAGCGCTCCAACCGCAGATCGCCGCGGGTATCGTCGTCGAGTTGCGATGTCGGCGCGCCCTCGACCAGCACCTCACCCGCGCTCGGCCGGTCGAGCAGGCCGAGCAGGTAGAGGAGCGAGGATTTGCCCGAGCCCGAAGGGCCGGTGATGGCGGTGAAGCTGCCGGGCGCGAAGTCGAGGTCGATCTCCTCCACGAGCACGGTCGGCACGGGTCCGGGCAGGATGCGCGAAAGACCGCGCGCGGCGATGGCGGCGATCACGTCGCGCCCCGGATCACCGCCAGCGGGTCCGTCCGCGCCGCGCGCCGCGCCGGCAGCCAGGCCGCGCCGACGGCGGCGGCCATGGCGATCAGGCTGGCGACGACATAGAGGTCCAGCGACTGGGCGACGCGCATGGTCTCGTTCGGATCGGTCGCGCCGGGCGCGGGGATGCGCGCGATGCCCGCCGCCATCGCCATCGCCACCAGCCAGCCGAGCATGGTGCCGACGCTGCCGACGAGAGCCCCCTCGATGACGAAAATCCGCACGATCACGCGCCGCGACAGGCCGATCGAGCGCATGATGGCGATGTCGCGCGCCTTCTCCAGCACCACCGTCGAGATGACGTTGAAAATACCGAACCCGGCGACGACCAGAATCGCGCCGGTGACCGTGGTCATGATGATGTTCTGCAGCAGGAACACCGCCAGGATGCGGCTGTAGGTCTCCTCCCACGGCGCCGCCTTGAACCCGAACCGCCCTTCGATCTCCTTCGCCATCGCCACCGAGCGCGTGATGTCGTCGAGGCGGATGTCGATCTCGTTCACCACCAGCGGCCGGTTCTCCAGCGCCTGCTCGCGCGCGAGCTGGAGATAGACCTGGCCCAGATCCTGGGTCTCGATGCCGGTGCTGAACAGCCCGACGACGCGCAGCGCCGCGCTCGCGCCGGTCGTGGCGACGCCGGTGATGGTGTCGCCCAGGCCGGCGCCCATTTTCGCCGCCAGCGCCCGGCCGATGATGACGCCATTCGACTGGCGGGTGAGCGCGTCGAGGCTGCCCGCGACGAGGTTGCCGGCGAGCTGGGTGACACGCGCCTCGAGCACCGGGTCGATGCCGAGCGCGGCGACGGCGTAATCCCGCCCGGCGCGACGCAGGATGAGCTGGCCGCGCAAGGTCGGCGCCGCCGCCAGGCCCCGCATCCGCCCGAGCGCATCAAGGATCGCCCCGGCATTGGCGATGCCGCGCACCGGGTCCCGCGGCAGCACCCGCGCCACCGAAACCGCCGCCTCGGGATGCAGCAGCGCCAGCGGCTGGCGCGCCGGGCGGCGGATCTCGTCGGTGATCATGATATGGGGGTTGGAATCGACGATCTGGGTGCGGAAATAGTTCTGGAACCCGTGCATCATCGCCGACATGGCGATGAAGAAGGCGACACCGAGGGTGACGCCGAGGATCGCGACCAGGCTCTGGCGACGGCGGCCGAGCAGATGCGCCCGCGCGATATCGAGCGCGAGCGGCATCAGCGCGCCTCCACCCGCACCGCGCGCCCGTCCGCGAGCCCGTCCGGCGGGTCGGCGAGGACGAGGTCGGCGGCGTCCAGCCCGGCGCGGATCTCGATGCGCGCCTCGCCGACGGCGCCGGTCTCGACCGCGGTGCGGCGGGCCTTGCCGTCGAGGACGCGGAACACATAGGCCGGTCCCGCGCGCCCGCCCTGCGGCGCACCGTGACGCACCGCGCCGGCCGGAACCAGCAGCGCGTCGGCGCGTTCCCCGGTGACGATGTTCACGTCCACCGTCATGCCCACCATCAACCCCGAATCGGGCGGCAGATTGGCCTCGACGCGGAAGCTACGCGTCGCCGGATCGCCGAGCGGGCGGATGTTGGTCACCGTCGCGCTCACCGGCCGGTCCGGCAGCGCGTCGGCGCGGATCGCGACCGGCGCGCCGAGCCGCACCAGCGCGATGTCACGTTCGTCGACATCGGCGGCGACGCGCAGCCGGCCGGGCACGGCGACGGTGAAGAGCGCGGCGTTGGCCGCCAGCATGTCGCCCTTGTCCACCTCGCGCTTCATCACCAGCCCGTCGAACGGAGCGACGATGCGCGTATCGGCGAGCTGGTCGGCGGCGAGCTTGAGCCCGGCCGCGGCACGGTCGCGCTCCGCCTGGGAGCGCTGCACCGCCTGCTCGGGGCGCACATGCTGGGCGAGCAGGGCACGATCACGCGCCAGCTCCTGGTCGGCGAGGTCGAGCCGCGCGCGGGCATCGTCCAAGCGCCGGCGCGCCTCGCGGTCGTCGATCACGGCGAGAAGCTGGCCCTGCTTCACCACGTCGCCGTCATCGACCAGCAGGTCGGTGACCCGCCCGGCCACCTTGGTGCCGACGCGCGCGGTATCGATCGCCTCGACCACGCCGGCGGCATAGACCGCCTCGATCGCCGGGCCGCGCACCGGGTGCAATGCCACCACCGCCAGGCTGCGGCCCCAGAACTGCCAGGCCCCGCCGCCGGCGGCGAGCAGCACGGCGAGCAGGGCCGCCGCCCGCAGGCCCGTCCGCCGCCGTTGGCGGGTCGCCGGCCATGTCTGCACCCGAACATCCATGCCCTGCTCTCTCGCCATGGCGGCGCGGGCACGCCATGACCCAGATCATTCGCCCGCGCGGCAGCATCCGGGCCATACGCACCCAGCCGCACATACTTTAACATGGGGCCGCGCCGGACAGTGGCGAGGGGGTGACGTGTGCCCGGCTGCCGCGCGGGCGTTGAAATGACTGCCGGGGTATGGTTGAAACGCGTGAATGCGCGTGTTGGCATCGCCTGGGGGCCTTGCCGGTCACATCCGCGGGGTCGAACCGGCGAGGGCGCGGCG
>JAKAZO010000013.1:0-17943 GCA_021815825.1 Pseudomonadota bacterium | reverse complement strand
ATCGCGACGCTGCCGGCCATGCAGCGGCTCTACAGCGTGCTGGAGTTCAATACCGCGCTGAAGCCGTTCGCCTTCCGCCACATCATGGAGACGCTCGGCTTCGCCGAGGTCTGCTACCTCGACCCGGATATCCTGGTTCTGGCGCCGCTCGCCCCGGCGCTCGATCCACTCGCCGAGCAGAGCGTCGTCCTCACCCCGCACATCACCACCCCGGGCGATGACGGGCTCGAACCCTCCGATCTCACCATCCTGCAATCGGGGGTCTACAATCTCGGCTTCGCGGCGATGCGCGACGACGCCGATGCGCGGCGCCTGCTCGCCTGGTGGGGCGAGCGCTGCCGGCTCCACTGCCGCGTCGATCTGGCGCACCACATGTTCACCGACCAGCGCTGGATGGATCTCGCCCCGGCGTTCGTTCCGCGCCTCGCCATCCTGCGCCACCCCGGCTGCAACGTCGCCTACTGGAACCTGGCTCACCGCGCCGTCGAGGCCGGCGAGGACGGCGCCTGGCGGGTCGACGGCGAGGCGCTGATCTTCTTCCATTTCAGCGGGCTGGTGCCCGACGATGACCGGCTGCTCTCGCGCCATGTCGTGCGCTTCCGCGATGCCGATCTCGGCCCCGTCGGCGCGCTGGCCCAGCGCTATCGCGCCCTGCTGCACGCCAATGGCTGGCGACGGACGCGCGACCTGGCCTATGGCTTCGGCAGCTTCGCCGATGGCCGGCCGATCGAGCCGGCGATGCGGCGTTGGCTGGTCCGCGCCGTCGACGAGGACCGGCTGGACCCTGTCACCGGGCTCGACGTTCCCTCCGGTTTTTTCGACGCGCCGGACGAGACCGCCGCGGCCCGCGGCATCGCGCTGACGCGGTTCATGTATCAGACCTGGCTCGACCGGCAGGATCTGCGCACCGTCTTCGACATCCATTCCGAATCCGGGCTCGACGCCTACTACACGTGGTTCCTCGGCGGCGACGCGGCGGCCGAGGGCGTGGATGGGCGGAGCATCGCCGCCGCCCGCGCGCTGCGCGGCGGGGCCGATCCCGGTGCGCCGGCGCTGATCACGGCGCACCAGCCGCCCTGGCCGTCGCTCGCGGCCGAGATGTGGCCCGGGGCGGCCGGCGACGCGCTGCAGTTTCTGCGCGGCGATGTCAGCCTGCCGCTGGGCGAGCTGGCGCTGCTGCTGCCGCGGCAGGCAGCGCTGAGCTGGGAGCGGCGCGCCGATCTGCAGGCGCATTTCGACCTCACCCGCTCGGAACGGGCGCGCGCCTTCCTCGGCTGGGTCATCACCGCCGCGATCGACGAGGGCAGCGTCGACCCCGCCCTGTTCACCGACGCCTTCCTCGCCCAGATCAGCCGTGGCAGCTACATTGCCACCCAGTATGGCGACGTGCCGCTGAACGAGGGCATGCTGCTGACGCGCGAAGTGCAGGCCCACCGCGCCAATCTGGTCCGCTGGCAGGATTTCCCGGCCGATCGCTCGGCGCGGCTCTCGCACGGGCTCTGGTACGCATTCCTCGCCGCCCGCGCCTATCGCTGGCCGTCGCCGATGGTGACCGAGCTGCGGCGCTATTTCGCCGAACTGACCGATATCGGCGTGCTCGGGTTCCGCTTCAACCGCGCCGAAATGGCGCTGTGGGAGATCCGCGCCGACGTGCAGGGGGCATTTCCGCTCGCCGACGAGGACCAGCGGCTCGGCTATCTGCACTGGCTCGTCACCAGCGGCCTCAGCGAGCTCGGCCTGTCCCTCGACGCGTTCGATCCGCGCCTGGCCGAGTTCCTCGCCGCCCCCTCGCCGCGGCTCGACGGTCTGCCGGTGGCGCTGGAGATGGTGCGGAATGCGCGCCCCGATCTCCGCGCCCTGTTCGATGTCGCGACCGAATCCGGGCGGACCGAGCTGGCCGCCTGGGCGGAGCAGAATTTCGCCCCCAGCTACGCGGACTACCCGCTCGGCACGCTCTTTGCCCGTGATCTGCCGCAGCCGGCGGTGATCGCGCCCGTGCATCGCGCCAGGATCGGTCTCACCGGCTGGTGGCACGAGAGCACCGGGCGGGGCGAGGATGTGCGCGCCACCGCCCGCGCCCTTGAAGCGGTGGAGTTCACCGACTGGCTCGGCGTCGATCGCGCCGACGGCAGCATCCTGCGCCCGGACGGCACCGCCCTGCCCGCCGGCGTGCGGGTCGAATTCGAGGCCAATATCCTGCACCTCAACGCCATCACCGCGGTCGAGGACGTGCTGTTCCTGCGCCAGCAAGGCGTCGCCGCAGCGCGGAGCATCGGCTACTGGGCCTGGGAACTGGAGTGGCTGCCGCGCAGCTGGCGCCACGCCTATTCCTTTTTCGACGAAATCTGGGCGGCGACCGATTTCGCCCGGGACGCCTTCGCCCATGCCGGGCTGCGTCCGGTGCGCCGGGTCCCGATGCCGGTGCTGGCGCCCGAGCACCCGCCGCGGGCCGATCGCGCGGTGCTCGGCCTGCCCGAGGACGCCACCGTGTTCCTGTTCATGTTCGACTTCCGCTCCTACGCCAGCCGCAAGAACCCCGAAGCGGTGGTGCGGGCGTTCCGCGCCGCCTTCCCGACCGGCGAGGAGCCGGTGCAGCTGCTGATCAAGACCCAGGGCGGGGCGAGCACGCCGCTGGCCTGGCGGGCGCTGGCCGATCTCTGCGACGATCCGCGCATCGCGCTGCGCGACGTGGTGCTCGACCGCGCCGCAGTGTTCGATCTGATCGCCGCCGCCGACGCCTTCGTTTCGCTGCACCGCTCCGAGGGCTTCGGACGCGGACCGGCGGAGGCCATGCTGCTCGGCCGGCCGGTGATCGTCACCGGCTATTCCGGCACCACCGACTTCGCCACGCCGGACTGCGCCTATGTCGTCGATTATCGCCTCGTGCCGGTGGCACCGGGCGAGTATCCGGGGGCCGAGGGGCAGAGCTGGGCCGAGGCCGACCCGGAGCAGGCAGCGGCGCACATGCGGCACGTCCACGAGGACAAGGCCGGGGCGCGCGCGATCGGCCGCGCCGGGCAGGCGCGAATCGAGGCGCTCTACAACCCGGGACATGTCGGCGAGGTCATCCTCGCCGCGCTCGAGCAGGGTGTGCCGCGGCGGATGCGGCCGGGCTGACCCCGCGACGGCGACGGGCGCTGCAATCTCGCACCGCATGCCTACATCCTGTAATCAGACGCCATGCCCTTCGACCTGCCCGGCAGCGCCATCGGCCTGCCCACCGAAACCAGTGCCGAGCGGCGCAACCGCCGCCTCGTCGCGCTGTGGCTGTTCGGCCTCTGCGGCATGATCCTGGTGATGGTCGTCCTGGGCGGCGCCACGCGGCTGACCGGCTCAGGGCTCTCGATCATGGAGTGGGCGCCCCTCTCCGGCATCCTGCCGCCGCGCTCGGAGGCGGAATGGCAGCGCCTGTTCGCCCTGTACCAGCAGATTCCGCAGTATCACTTGCAGCATGCCGGCTTCGATCTCGACGGGTTCCGCCGGATTTTCTGGCTGGAATGGATCCATCGGCTCTGGGGCCGGCTGATCGGCGCCGCGCTGCTGCTGCCGCTGGTGGGTTTCGCCGCCACGGGGATGCTGCCGCGCGGGCTGTGGCCGCGCCTGGCGGGATTGTTCGTGCTCGGCGGACTGCAAGGCGCGGTCGGCTGGTTCATGGTGGCTTCGGGCTGGTTCCCGGATGCGACCGCGGTCTCGCCCTATCGCCTGACCATCCATCTCGGGCTCGCGCTGGCCCTCTATGCCGCCCTGCTCTGGACCGGGCTCGGCGTGCTGCATCCGGCCGCGCCCCGGCTGGCGGGCCCGCGTCCCCGCGCCGCGCGGGCTCTGGCGATCACGGCGACGGCGCTGATCGCGCTGACCATCCTCGCCGGCGGCCTCACCGCCGGCCTGCACGCGGGGTTCGACTACAACAGCTTCCCGCTGATGGACGGCCACCTGGTGCCGCCCGGCTATGGCAGACTCCAACCGTTCCTGCGCAATCTCACCGAGAACATCGCCGCGGTGCAGTTCGACCACCGGCTGCTGGCCACCGCCAGCGCGACCACGGCGCTGCTCGCGGCCTGGTTCGGGCTCGGTGGCGTCGGGCTGCGGCGGGCCCGGCTCGCGCTGCTTGCCCTCGGGCTGATCGCGATCGGGCAGTACGCACTCGGCGTGGCGACCCTGCTCTCCGTTGTGCAGCTGGCCCCTGCCCTCGCTCATCAGACCGGTGCGGTGCTGCTGCTCACCGCCGGCCTGGTTTCGCTGCATGCCTTGCGCGGCGCCGCCCGGCCGCACCACATGCCTGTCCCGGAACGGCCCGCCACCCGTTCGACCTGACCCGTTTTCCTCTGCGCCGCAGGAGCGTCCATGTCCTCCCCGATCGCCGACACCGCGCTGGCCGTCACCGACCGCCTCTTCTTCGAGCGCGCCGATACCGCGCTCGGCCGCGACCGGGCCGAGCGTGTGCTCGCGGAGACGCTGGCGCGGGCCGATGATGGCGAGCTGTTCCTCGAATACCGCGAGAGCGAGCAGCTCTCCCTGGAGGATGGGCGCATCCGCAGCGCCGGGTTCGATACCGCCCTCGGCTTCGGGCTCCGCGCGGTGGCCGGGGAGAGCACCGGCTACGCCCATGCCGGGGAACTCTCCGAGGCTGCGCTCCGCCGCGCCGCCACGAGTGTCGCCGCGCTGGCGGGCGAACCCGCGGCCCGCAAGGCCGAGCCGCCGCGCGCCACCAATGCGCGGCTCTATTCCCCCGCCAACCCCCTCGCCGCCCTGCCCTTCGCCGAGCGCGCCGGGGTGCTCGCCGCGCTCGACACCTATGCCCGCGGCAAGGACGAGCGTGTGCGCCAGGTCATGGCCTCGATCGCCGCCGAATGGCAGGCGGTGCAGATCATCCGCGCCGATGGCACGCGGGTGGCCGATCTGCGTCCGCTGGTGCGGCTCAACGTCTCGGTCGTGGTCGAGCGGAACGGGCGGCGCGAGACCGGCAGCTTCGGCACCGGCGGCCGCTTCGGCTTCGAGCGGCTGATCGGGATCGAGCAATGGCAGGCGGCGGTGGACGAGGCGCTGCGCCAGGCGCTGGTCAATCTCGACAGCCGCCCGGCCCCGGCGGGCGAGATGCCGGTGGTGCTCGGGGCGGGCTGGCCCGGCATCCTCCTGCACGAGGCGATCGGCCACGGGCTGGAGGGCGATTTCAACCGCAAGCGTACCTCCGCTTTTGCCGGCCTGCTCGGGCGGCGCGTCGCTTCGCCGGGGGTCACCGTCGTCGATGACGGCACGATTCCCGACCGGCGGGGCAGCCTGACGGTGGACGACGAGGGCACCCCCTCCGGCCGTACCGTTCTGATCGAGGACGGCGTTCTGGTCGGCTACATGCAGGACCGGCTGAACGCGCGGCTGATGGGCATGACGCCGACCGGCAACGGGCGACGGCAATCCTACGCCCACGCGCCGATGCCGAGGATGACCAACACCGTCATGATGGGCGGCACCGCGAGTGCGGAGGAGATGATCCGCTCCGTCTCGCGCGGCCTCTATGCGGTGAATTTCGGCGGCGGCCAGGTGGACATCACGTCCGGCAAGTTCGTGTTCTCGGCCTCGGAGGCCTATCTCATCGAGGATGGCAAGGTGACCGCGCCGGTGAAGGGCGCGACGCTGATCGGCAACGGACCGGACGTGCTGACCAAGGTCGAAATGGTCGGCGCGGACATGGCGCTCGACCCTGGCATCGGCACCTGCGGCAAGAACGGCCAAGGCGTCCCCGTCGGTGTCGGCCAGCCGACGCTGAAGCTCTCCGGTCTCACCGTCGGCGGCACGGCGGCCTGATCGCCGTCGCCGGGCGGATCCCCGTCAGCCGCTGCGCCACACCAGGTACGGCGCCAGCGCGAGCAACCCGCCGGCGAGCGCGGCGCCCAGGGCGCGCGCGGGCAGGCGCCGGGCCAACTGCCAGCCGAGCACCACGCCGACCATCTCCGGCACGCCGACAAGCACCGCCATGGCCCAGTCGATGGCGCCGTGGACGGCATAGCCAACGGCACCGATGCCGGAGATCGCCACCGACTGCACCTGCGCGGCGGCGATCGCCGGCAGGATCGGCACGCCCACGGCGAGTAGCAGCGGCACGGCGAGCATCGGCCCGCCGAGACCGAACAGGCCACTGACGACAGCCACGACGAAGCCGAGCAACGCCGCGCCTGCGTCGCCGAACCGTGGATGGGCGTCCGCGTGCGGTACAGCCCGGCGCAGGCGCAGCGCGACCATGATCCCCGTCGCCGCGGTGAGAGCGCCGAGCAACAGACCGAAGCTGGCCCGCGACGTGTGGCCGTTCAGCCAGATGCCGAGCGGCGTCCCCGGCAGCGCCGTGAGGCTGAGCAGGATCGCGGTCCGCCGCGTATGGCGCGCACGCAGATGGCCGGATCGCAGATAGGCCGCGGCGCCGAGCAGGCCGGTGGCGACGTTGGTGACGATTCCGGTCCCGGCGACACTCGCCGGCGGCAGCACGGTGAGGGCGAAGAGGCCGATGGTCAGCAGCACGCCGCCCGGCCCCACGGCCGTGATGCCGATGCCCGCCGCCAGCGCGACGCCCAGAAGCGCCGTCATCGCGTACGGACCCAGGGCGAAAACTGCACTGTGAGCCATCAGGCAGCCTAACCGGCGTACGCCCCGACGCAAGGCGGGCCGGCGAACCCGATCGGCGCCCCGGGCCCGCCCAAACCCGCGCCCGGAAAGCGCCGCGCGTCAGCCGCGGCGACGGCGGACAAGGCCGAGCGCAAACAGGCCGCTGCCGAGCAATGCGGCCGAGACCGGCTCCGGCACCACGGCGACGTTGCCGATCACGGGTCCATAGGCGGAGTTCGAGGGGTCCTGGCTGGTGAAGCTGAGCAGGGTCGTCCCGCTCGTCGCGGTGAAACTGAACAACTCTTTGACATACATCATGTTCGCGTGCGTGTTCGCCCCGATCGTGTAGTCGTAGACTCGCGACGCGCTGCCGGCGGTGACGTCCAGAATCTTTGTCGCGGGACCACTATCGGGATTGCCGGAAAGCTCGAAACCGATCGTGTAGGTATCGCCAGCGACCGTCGCCAGCATCTGCGACAGGCCACCGGGCCGGTTGCCATCGAGGTCGACGCTCTGCCCGCCCAACGGCGGCGCCTGCCAGTAGGAGCCGATGAGATCCACGCTGTTTCCGGTGACCGTCCAGCCGGTAATAGCCGTCGAGCCGCCATTATAGGTGGCGAAACCGCCCGCGACCGGCGGCGTGGCGAAGTTGCCGTTGACGATGGTGAGCGGCGTCGCCCGAGCTGCCGCCGGAAGGGCCGCACTCAGGAGCAGCAGGGCTAGACAGCGAAGGGGGCGCATGCGTCTACCTCATCTCGTTCAAAGTGTCGCGACGTTAATTCAATCTCAAGCTCTGAGACGGATGCGTCAACATTTTTTGCGTATCTGAAATCTAAAGAATTCTCAATGCCGCCGTTCGATCCGCCGCTCAGCGTCGGATCAGCCCCGTCAGCGGGCTCGACGGGTCCGCCCCCATGCGACGCGCCATGCGCCCGGCGAGAAACGCCTCGCGCCCTGCCTCGACCGCGAGGCGCATGGCGCGGGCCATGCGGATCGGATCCTTCGCCAAAGCGATGGCCGAGTTCAACAGCACCGCGTCGCAGCCCAGCTCCATGGCGATCGCCGCGTCCGAGGCGGTGCCGACGCCGGCATCGACCAGCAGCGGGACCTCGGTCTGCTCGATCAGCATCGAGAGCATGGCCGGGTTCTGAATCCCGAGCCCCGAGCCGATCGGCGCCCCGAGTGGCATGATGGCGACGCAGCCCATCGCCTCCAGCCGCTTCGCCGCCACCGGATCGTCGGCGCAATAGACCATCACCTCGAACCCGTCCTGGATCAGCGCCGCCGCCGCCTCGACGGTCGCCGCCATGTCCGGATAGAGCGTCGGCGGCGGTCCGAGCACTTCGAGCTTCACGAGATTCCAACCGCCTGCTTCGCGCGCCAGGCGCAGCGTGCGCACCGCCTCCTGCGCGGTGTGGCAGCCGGCGGTGTTGGGCAGGTACATCACCCGCTTGGGATCGACGTAATCCTGCAACATCGGCGCGCCGGGATCGGCGAGGTTCACCCGCCGCACCGCGACGGTGACGATCTCCGCCCCGGAGGCCTCGATCGCCGCCGCGGTCTGCTCGAAATCCTTGTATTTCCCAGTGCCGACGATGAGCCGCGAGCGGAAGCGGCGGCCGGCCACCGTCCAGCCGTCATCGCTCGCGGCAGCCGGTTCGATGCGCGGGTCCATGGCTCAGCCTCCGCCGATGAAATGCACGATCTCGAGCGCGTCGCCGGGCGCGAGCCAGGTCTGGCCATAGGCCGAGCGCGGCACGATCGCCTCGTTGCGCTCGACCGCAACCTTGCGCGCATCGAACCCGAGTCCGGCCAGCAGCGCGGCGACGCTGGTCGGGCCTGCGAGCGTCCTTGCCTCACCATTCACTGTGAGCGACAACATCGTCTCCATCATGATTCAAATTATGGGCGCGCGATGACGGCACGACAAGCAAGCCAGCGGCTGCCGCGGACGCTGCGGGGGGGCGCGCTCGCGGCCTGCCTGCTGCTCACCCTCGCCGCGCCGGACTACGCCGCCGATCTCGACGCCGCCCAGGTGCGCGCCGCGCTCGCCGCCGCCGCGCCGGGCCACCCCGCCGATTTCTCCCATCTCTCGCTCGCCGGGCTGGATCTCAGCCGTCTCAATCTCTCCGGGGCCGACCTCGCCGGGGCCGACCTCTATGCGACCAAGCTGGAGGATGCCGATCTGCACGGCGCCAACCTCGCCGGCGCCAATCTGGCTCTGGCCTGGGTGATCCGCGCCAATTTCACCGGCGCCAACCTGCAGGGCGCCATGGTCAGCGCCATGGTCGTCGCCTCCGGGCTGGAGACGAACCCGGCCGAGGCGCCGATCTTCGCCGGCGCGGATTTCTCCGCCGCCCGCGTCCAGGGCCATTTCGCCGGCTTCGATTTCCGCGGCGCGAAATTCATCGGCACGCACGCCGCCGCCGACATGCGTAACCAGTCGATGGGGCTGATCCACGCCGATTTCGCCGGCGCGCACATGGAGGGCGCGGATTTCAGCCACGCCGAGCTCGGCCGCGCCTCCTTCGCCTTCGCCCATCTCCAGGGCGCGCGCTTCCTCGGCGCCGACCTCTTCATGGCCGATTTCTCCGGCGCCGACATCGCCGGCGCGGACTTCACCGGCGCTCAGTTCGATAAGGCCGCGTTCGACGGCGTCCGCGGGCGCGAATCCGCCGTCGGCCTGCCGCCCGCCCTGGCGGGCTCCGGCCCCGCGGCGAGCGCAGAGCCCGCCCTCCCGGAGCACTGAACGGCGCGGAACCGATTGGACCGGCGCGCCCGCGCGTGCTACTGGCGCGGCCATGGCAGAACCGCTGATCGTCATTCTCAACGGCCCCAACCTCAACCTGCTCGGGCTGCGCCAGCCGGAGATCTACGGCTCGGCGACGCTGGACGACGTCGAGGCCCTTTGCGCCGAGGCCGCCGAGGCGCTCGGCCTCGCCATCGACTTCCGGCAGACCAACGGCGAGGGCGAGCTGATCTCCTGGGTGCAGGAGTGTCGCGGCCGGGCGCAGGGCATCGTCATCAACCCGGCCGGCTATACCCACAGCTCGGTCGCGCTGATGGACGCGCTGCTCGCCGTGGAATTGCCCGTGATCGAAGTGCATATCAGCAACATCCACCGCCGCGAGGAATTCCGGCACCACTCCTTCGTGTCGCGCGCGGCGACCGGCGTGATCTGCGGCCTCGGCGTGCGCGGCTACGCGCTGGCGCTGACCGCGATGGCCGGGCTGCTCGATCAGGCCGGGGTGCTGGATGCCGATTGACAGGAAAGTGACAGGCCCGCGATGAGCCAGGTACCCTTCGACCCCGCCGCCATCCGTCAGCTCGCCGCGATCCTGACCGAAACCGGCCTGACGGAAATCGAGATCGCCGAGAAGGACAGCCGCATCCGCGTCGTCCGCGCGCTCGCCCCGGCGCCGGCCCCGGCCGCGCTCGCCACCGCTGCCGCGCCCATCGCCGCCCCGGTGATGGCCTCGCCCACCAACGAGCCGGCCGCGCCGGACCCGGGCGCGGTGCCGAGCCCCATGGTCGGCGTCGTCTATCTCAGCCCCGAGCCCGGGACGGCGCCCTTCATCACCGTCGGTCAGACGGTCACGGCCGGGCAGACCCTGCTGCTCATCGAGGCGATGAAGACCTTCAACCAGATCAAGGCGCCGCGCGCCGGCACCGTCACCCGCATCCTGGTCAGTTCCGGAGCGCCGGTGGAATACGGCGAGCCGCTCCTGATCCTGGAATAGAAGCGTGTTCCAGAAAATCCTCATCGCCAATCGTGGCGAGATCGCGCTGCGCGTCCAGCGCGCCTGCCGCGAACTCGGCATCCCGACCGTCGCCATCCATTCCACCGCCGACGCCGATGCGATGCACGTCCGACTCGCCGACGAGAGCGTCTGCATCGGCCCGCCGCCGGCGCGCGAGAGCTATCTCAACGCCGCCTCGATCCTGTCCGCAGCCACCATCACCGGGGCCGACGCGATCCACCCCGGCTACGGGTTTCTCTCCGAGAACGCCGATTTCGCCGAGATGGTCGAAGCCCACGGCCTGGCCTTCATCGGCCCCTCGCCGGCCCATATCCGCATGATGGGCGACAAGATCGAGGCCAAGTCCGCAATGGCCGCGCTCGGCGTGCCGCTGGTGCCGGGCTCGGACGGCGCGGTGAGCGACCTCGACGCGGCGCGGCGCATCGCCGCGGCGATCGGCTACCCGGTGCTGGTCAAGGCCGCCGCCGGCGGCGGTGGGCGCGGCATGAAGGTCGCCAACGACGCCGACGAGATCGAGGAAGCCTGGCGCACCGCACGCACCGAGGCGCGCGCCGCGTTCGGCAACGATGCCGTCTATCTCGAGAAATATCTCGACCGGCCGCGCCACATCGAACTCCAGGTGCTCGCCGACGGGCGCGGCCAGGTCGTGCATTTCGGCGAGCGCGACTGCAGCCTCCAGCGCCGCCATCAGAAGCTCGTCGAGGAAGCCGGCTCGCCGGCGCTCAGCGCCGCTGAACGCGACGCGCTCGGCGCGCGTGCCACCTCGGCGCTGGCGAAGATCGGCTACCGGAACGCCGGAACGCTGGAATTCCTCTACCAGGACGGCCAGTTCGCCTTCATCGAGATGAACACCCGCCTGCAGGTCGAGCATCCGGTGACGGAAATGGTCTGCGGCATCGATCTGGTCCGCGAGCAGATCCGGATCGCCGCCGGCCAGGAGTTGGGCTACGGCCAGTCCGACATCCGCTTCACCGGCCACGCCATCGAATGCCGCATCACCGCGGAAGATCCCGAGACCTTCGTGCCGACACCCGGCCGCGTCACCGCCTTCCATCCGCCCGGCGGGCTGGGCGTGCGGGTCGATTCCGCGCTCTATGCCGGCTACCGCGTGCCGCCGCACTATGACAGCCTGGTGGCGAAGCTGATCGTGCACGCGCCGACCCGTGACCAGGCGATCGCACGGCTGCGTCGGGCGCTGGCCGAGTTCGTCGTCGTCGGCATCAAAACCACCTTGCCGCTACACCAGCGCATCGTCGAAGATGTCGGGTTCCAGCGTGGCGACTACACGATCCACTGGCTGGAGCGCTTCGTCGCCGGCCACTAGTGGTTGACCGGTTCGCAAGGATCACAATGCGTCGAAGCACGCGTCTGATTTCATGGGCCGATTCAGCCAACGCCCGGAGCAGGCGTTGGCATCGGACCATTCGACACCGAGGGGGAACAAACCGTCCATGAGCACCATCAGCATCGAAGCCACCGACGGCTCCGGCCGTTTCTCGGCTTTCGTCGCCGAGCCCGCGCGCAAGCCGGCCGGCGCCGTCGTCGTGATCCAGGAGATTTTCGGCGTCAACGCGGCGATGCGCGAGACCTGCGCCTTCCTCGCCGATCTCGGCTTCATCGCCGTCTGCCCGGACCTGTTCTGGCGCATCGAGCCGGGCATCGATCTCACCGACAAGACCGAGGCCGAGTGGAAGCGCGCCTTCGAGCTGTTCCAGGGGTTCGACCAGGCCAAGGGGATCGAGGACCTCAAGGCGACCCTCGCGGCGGCGCGCAAGCTTCCGGGCTGCAACGGCCGCGCCGGGACCATCGGCTACTGCCTCGGCGGCCGGCTCGCCTTCATGATGGCCGAGCAGTCCGACGCCGACGTCAACATCTCCTACTACGGCGTCGGGCTCGACAGCCTGATCGGCGAGCTCGACGCGTTGCGCGCGCCCCTGGTCGTGCACATCGCCGACCGCGACGAGTATTTTCCCGCCGAGGGTCGGGCCAAGGTCGATGCCGCGGTGCGCGGGAACCGGCTGGTGCATGCCTATCACTACGACGCGGACCACGCCTTCGCCCGCGTCAAAGGCGTGCACTGGGACGGGCGCTCGGCGGCGATCGCCAATGGCCGCAGTACCGAGGCGCTCGTCGCCGCGCTGGGCTGACACGAAGGTTGGGCTGACACCAAGGCAAGGAGGGGTCGATGTTCATTTCGCTCGATGATCTCGCCGCACGCGTCCCCGATGGCGCGCTGGTGGCCCTGCCGCCGGACAACTCCCTGACCCCGAGCGCGCTCGCCCGCGCGCTGGTGCGGCGCGGGGTGCGCGGGCTGCGCCTCGTCGGCGTCCCGGTCTCGGGCTACGCGACCGACCTCCTGATCGGCGCGGGCTGCGTCGCCGAACTCGATACGAGCGCGGTGACGCTGGGCGAGGCGGGTGGCGCGCCGCGCTTCCTCGCCGCGCTGGCCGCCGGCGAGATCGTGCTGCGCGACGCCACCTGCCCGGCGATGCACGCGCGGCTGCAGGCCGCCGAGAAAGGCGTGCCCTTCATCCCGATGCGCGGCGTGCTCGGCAGCGACCTGCTGGCCCACCGGCCGGACTGGATGGTGATCGACAACCCGTTCAGCGCGACCAGGGACCCGATCCTGCTACTGCCGGCACTGGCCCCCGATGTCGGCATTTTCCATGCCGCCATGGCCGACGACGAGGGCAATGTCTGGGTCGGACGGCGGCGGGAGCTGGCGACGCTGGCGCACGCCTCCCGGCGCGTGCTGGTGACGGCGGAGCGGCGCGTTGCCGGCAACCTTCTGGCCGACGAGAAGCTGGCGCCGGGCGTCATTTCCGGCACCTA
Source organism: Pseudomonadota bacterium (assembly GCA_021815825.1). Classification (GTDB taxonomy): domain Bacteria; phylum Pseudomonadota; class Alphaproteobacteria; order Acetobacterales; family Acetobacteraceae; genus JAJZVV01. The sequence goes on along the minus strand of JAKAZO010000013.1, from coordinate 4,756 downwards.
TGTCGAGGCGGTGGCGCTGGCCCCCCGCGGCGCCTGGCCGATCGGGCTGCTCGACGACTATCCCACCGACGCCGAGCACCTTCTCGCCTATGCGCGCGCGGCCCGCACCAGGGAGGGGTTCGCAGCCTATCTCGCCGAGCATGTCGCCCCGGCGATCGCGGCGGCGGCGGAATGACCCCGACACTGGAGGAACGGCTCGCCGTCTCGCTGGCGCGGCTGATCCTCGACCCCGCCGCGCCGCCCGCCCGCCACATCGCCGTCGGCGCGGCCAGCCCGATCCCGGCGGCGGCCTGCTGGCTGGTCAAGCTCTCGGGTCATCCGGTGCGGCTGTCACTGCTGCACCGCGAGGAGGCGAACCCGTTCTCCGAGGGCACGTGCGAGCTCTTCGACCTGACCGCGCAGGGCCGTATCGACCTCTTCTTCCTTGGCGGCGGCCAGATCGACGGCGCCGCCAATATCAATCTGCTCGGCACCGGCGAATGGCCGGCGGCCGGAGCCCCGTTCCGCGGCGTGCGCTTCCCCGGCAGCTTCGGCTCGGCTTTCATGTACATGATGACCCCGCGCACCATCCTGTTCCGCGAGGAACACTCGCCGCGGGTGCTGGTGCCGCGGGTGGACTGGATCTCCGCCGCCGGCGTTTCGCCGCCGGAGGTGTTCCGCCGCGGCACGGCGCAGGCGCTGCTCACCGCGCGCTGCGTCTTCCGCTTCGACCCGGCCCGGGCGCGCTTCGCCCTCGACTCCGTCCATCCCGGCGAGAGCCTGGCCAGCGTCCGGGCGGCGACCGGGTTCGATTTCGACGCACCGGGCACGGTGCCGGAAACGCCGGCGCCGACGGGGGACGAACTCGCGCTGCTGCGCGGCCCGGTTGCCGCCGAGATGCGCGCGACCTATCCCGGCTTCTGCGCCCGCGTCTGGGGCAGGGCCTGAAGAGGACAAGAGCCATGGACGTCACGCAAGGTGGCCAGGAGCCTTCGGGCAAGGCGCTCGCCGCCTCCCCGGGGGCCCTCGCCGGACTTCGGGTCATCGACCTGACCCGCGTGCTCGGCGGGCCGTACTGCACCATGATCCTGGCCGATCACGGCGCCGAGGTGATCAAGCTGGAGCCGCCGCAGGGCGACGAGGTGCGCGACTGGGGTCCGCCCTTCCTCGACCATGGCGACGGCACCCGCGACGCCAGCTACTTCATCGGCGTCAACCGCAACAAGCAGTCGGTCGGGCTCGACATCGGCACCCCGGAAGGGCGCGATGTGCTGCTGCGCCTGCTCGCGGGCGCCGACGTGCTGGTGGAGAATTTCAAGCCCGGCAGCCTGGAGAGATGGGGCATCGGCTACGAACAGACGCTGGCTGCCCGCTTCCCGCGCCTGATCCATTGCCGCGTCTCCGGCTTCGGCGCCGAGGGGCCGCTCGGCGGGCTCCCGGGCTACGACGCCATCCTCCAGGCGATGACCGGGCTGATGAGCATCAATGGCGATCCGACCACCGGCCCGCTGCGGCTCGGCACCCCGGTGGTGGATCTCGCCACCGGCCTCTACGCCGCCATCGGCATCCTGATGGCGCTGCATGAGCGCGGCGGCTCCGGTCGGGGCCAGTTCGTCGACATGACGCTGCACGATTGCGGCATGGCGCTGTTGCATCCCCAGGCCGCCAACTATCTGCTGAACGGCCGGCGCCCGGTGGCGACCGGCAATCCGCATCCCAATCTCGCGCCCTACGAGAAGTTCCGCACCGCGACCGGCGAGATTTTCCTTGCCGCCGGCAATGACGGGCAGTTCCGCCGCCTCTGCGCCGAGCTTGGCCTGGCCGAGCTCGGCACCGACCCGCGCTTCGCCACCAACGCCGACCGCCTCACCAATCGCGGCGAGCTGGCCGCCCGCTTCGCTACCGCGCTCGCCGCGGAGGACGGTCACGCCCTCGCGCTGCGCCTCCTGCGCGCCGGATTGCCCGCCGGGCCGGTGCTGGCGGTGGACGAAGCGCTCGCCGCGCCGCACACGGCGGCGCGCGCGATGCTGACCGAACTCGGCGCCTATCGCGGCCTCGGCACGCCGATCAAGCTCTCGCGCACGCCTGGCGGCACGCGCGCCGCGCCGCCGCGCTTCGCCGAGCACAGCGAGGCGGTGCTGGCACGCAATGGCTTCACCGCCGAGGACATCGCCGCCCTGCGCCGCGCCGGTGTGCTGCCGGACGCCCGCCGACGCTGAGATGGACGCCGGCCCCCTGGCCCGCGCCGCGTCCCGTTCGGACACCCAAGCCGGAGGCGACTGGCCCACGCTCGGCTTCCCCGCGCCGGCGTGGTGGGTGTTCGACCCGGCCTGGTATGTCCGCGCCTATCCCGAGGTCGTCGATCTGCTCATCGAGCCTTCGCCGACGGCGCTGCGCGCCTTCTATCTGCTCGAAGGCCAGGGCCGTGGCCACTCGCCGAACATGTTCTTCGACGAGAGCTTCTACCTCGCCCGCCACAGCGCGGTGCGCGCGCGCGTCGCGCGGGGCGAATTCCGGTCCGGCTTCGCACACTATTGCGCCGAGGGCTGGGCGGAGCTGGCGCCGCACTGGCTGTTCGACGTCGCCTATTACGCCGCACAGCTCGGCGATACGACGCTCGCCGAGCTGAACGCGCGCGGCTTCGTCAACCATTACGACGAATATCTCCGCGCCGGCGCCGCCGCCGGCCGCAGCGGGCATCTGCTGTTCGACCCGGCCCAGTTTCGTGCCGCCCACCCGGAGTCGGACCCGGCGGAACCGGCCTTCCTCGCCTATCTGCAGCGGCTGCACGCCGGCGGCGATGAGCCGCGCTGCTCGGTCCATTTCGCTCCCGCGTGGTACCGGCGCACCTATCCCGAGGCGGCGCGGGCGATCGCGGCGGGCGCGGCGCACGGCGCCCTGCACCATTATCTCTGCGAGGGCGCCGGGGCCGGGCTCGACCCGCTGCCCGATTTCTCCGAGCGGTTCTACCGCGCCGCCAACGACGATGTCGGCGCGGCGCTGGCCGCCGGCACGCTCGCCAGCGGCTACGAGCATTTCCTCCATCACGGCGTGTTCGAATTCCGCGCGCCCGCTCCCTCGGTCGATCTCGCCGCCTACTGGCAGAGCGCCCCCGCGGCGCGCCGCGCCATCGCCACGGGGCGGGCGCGCGACCTGTTCACTTACCTGCTGATGACCGCGCCGAGCGTCGCCGACGCGGCACCGGCGGAGCCGGCGGAGCCGGCCACGCGCGCGCAGTTCCGCCGCCGCGCGCGGACGATGCTGGCGCATCTGCCGGCCGGGGGGCTCGATTTCACCGTCTCCGGCACCCCAGCGCTGACCGCGATCCTCGTCGCGCACGACCAGTTCGCGCTGACGATGCAGACGCTGGCCTCGCTGCGCGGCAATTTTGCCGGCGCCATCGAGCTGATCCTGGTCGATTCCGGCTCGGCCGACGAAACCCGCAGCATCGAGGCGTATGTGCGCGGGGCGAAGCGGCTCTGCTTCGCCGACAATGTCGGCTTCGTCCATGGCGTCAACGCCGCGCTCGGCCGCGCCACCGCCGACTCGATCCTGCTGCTCAACAACGACGTGGAGCTCGCGCCATTCGCCGTCGCCGCGGCGCTGGCGCGGCTGGGCTCGGACGCCACCATCGGCGCGGTCGGCGGCAAGGTGGTGCGCACGCATGGGCGGCTGCAGGAAGCCGGCTGCATCGTCTGGCGCGACGGCACGACCGCCGGCTATCTGCGCGACGCGCCTTCGACCGCGCCGGAGGCCGATTTCGCGCGCGAGGTCGATTTCTGCTCCGCCGCCTTCCTGCTCCTGCGCGCCGAAGCGCTCGCGGCGACCGGCGGCTTCGATGAGGCCTACGCCCCGGCCTACTACGAGGATGCCGATCTCTGCCTCCGGCTGCGCGAAGCCGGCTGGCGCGTGGTCTACGATCCGGCGGTCTGCGTCACCCATTACGAATATGCCAGCGCCCGCAGCGAGGCCGAGGCGCACGAATCGATGGCGCGCGGGCGGGAGATTTTCCGCGCCCGCCACCGCGCCGCGCTGATCCGAAAGCACGCGCCCGGACCGGAGCGTGCGGTGTTCGCCCGCCGCGCGGCCCCCGCGCCCCATCGCGTCCTGTTCCTCGAGGACATCGTGCCGCTTCATCGTCTCGGCTCCGGCTACGGCCGGGCCAACGATGTGGTGCGCGCGCTCGCCGCGCTCGGCGCCGAGGTCACCGTCTTCCCGCTCAACCCGACACGCGTGGCGCTGCCGCGAATCGCCGCCGGTCTGCCCGACGGCGTCGAGACGCTGCACGACCGGACGCTCGAGGACCTGCCGGACCTGCTGGCGTCACGCCCGGGCTTCTACGACGTCGTCTGGATCAGCCGGGCGCATAATCTGGCCAAGGCTTTGCCAGCGCTGGCCGAGCCCTGCGCCGACCCCGACCGGGTGCGGGTGGTGCTGGATACCGAGGCGGTGTTCGCCCTGCGCGACGCCGCCAAGGCGGCGCTGGCGGGCGCCGCGTTCGATCTCGCGCACGCGCTCGCGGCGGAGTTCGCGCCCGCCTGGTTCTGCCGCAACGTGCTCGCGGTCAACGAGGCGGAAGCGGAATGCCTGCGCCGGCTCGGCCTGCCGTCCGTCGCCGTGCTCGGCACCATGGCCACGCCGCGCCCGACGCCGTCCGGCTTCGCAGACCGCGCCGGGATCCTGTTCGTCGGCGCCATCCATGCGCTCGACTCGCCGAATTACGATGCTCTGGCCTGGTTCATCGAGGCCGTCCTGCCGCGTCTCGGCGCCGGCGCGC
>JAKAZO010000089.1:3477-10865 GCA_021815825.1 Pseudomonadota bacterium | reverse complement strand
CCCGCCGCGTTCATCGACACCAACATCGTCGGCACCTATGTCCTGCTCGAGGCTGCCCGGGACTATTGGGCAGGGCTCGAACAGACGGCCAAGAGTCACTTTCGCTTCCACCACATTTCCACCGACGAGGTGTTCGGCTCGCTGGGCCCGTCGGACCCGCCCTTCACCGAGACCACGTCCTACGACCCGCGCAGCCCCTATTCGGCGAGCAAGGCCGCTTCCGATCACCTGGTGCGCGCCTGGTTCCACACCTACGGGCTGCCGACGCTGGTCAGCAACACCACCAACAATTACGGCCCCTGGCAGTTCCCCGAGAAGCTGATCCCGCTGGTCACCATCAACGCCCTCGAGGGGCGCGAACTGCCGGTGTATGGCGACGGCTCCAACCTGCGCGACTGGCTGCTGGTCGAGGACCATGCCGAGGCGCTGGTTGCGGTGCTGCAGCGCGGTGAGCCGGGCGGCACCTACGCCATCGGCGCCCGCCAGCCGCGGCGCAACCTGGAGGTGGTCGAGACGATCTGCGCCATTCTCGATGAGCTGGCGCCCGACCCGGCCGGCCCCCGGGCGCGGCTGATCCGCTTCGTCGGCGACCGGCCGGGGCACGATTTCCGCTATGAGATCGACCCCCAAGCCGCCGAGCGCGCCCTCGGCTGGCGGGCGCGGCACGATTTCGCCGCCGGGCTGCGCCGCACGCTGCTCTGGTATCTCGACCATCGCGACTGGTGGACGCGCATCCGCGCCGCGCGCTATGCCGGCCAGCGCCTCGGCCGCGCGGGAACCTGAGCCTCTGTCGGCTGCAATCTGGGAGTGTCGGGCTTGATGAAGGGCATCATACTCGCCGGCGGGGCCGGCTCGCGGCTGCACCCGATGACCCTCGCCGCGTCGAAGCAGATGCTGCCGGTCTACGACAAGCCGATGATCTATTACCCGCTGAGCACGCTGATGCTGGCCGGCATCCGCGACATCCTGGTGATCTCGACGCCCGAGGACCTGCCCCAGTTCCGCCGCCTGCTCGGCGATGGGTCGGGGCTCGGCATTCGCTTCTCCTATGCCGTGCAACCCCGCCCCGACGGCCTCGCCCAGGCGTTCCTGATCGGGCGGGACTGGATCGCGGGCGAGCCCTGCGCGCTGGCGCTCGGGGACAATCTGATCTTCGCCGATCATCTTTCCGTGTCCCTGCGCGCCGCTGCCGCCCGGCCCGAGGGGGCGACGGTGTTCGCCTATCGCGTCGTCGATCCCGAGCGCTACGGCGTCGTCACCTTCGACGAGGAGGGGCGGGCGGTCGAGATCGTCGAGAAACCGGCCCAGCCGCGCTCCAACTGGGCGGTGACCGGGCTCTATTTCTACGACCGCCAGGTCTCCGATCTGGCCGCGACGATTCGCCCCTCGGCCCGCGGCGAGCTCGAGATCACCGACCTCAACCGGCTTTATCTGGAGGCCGGCTCGCTGCATGTCGAACGGCTCGGCCGCGGGTGCGCCTGGCTCGACGCCGGCACGCCGGACAGCCTGCTGCAAGCGGCGACCTTCGTGCAGACCATCCAATCCCGCCAGGGCATGCTGGTCGGCTGCCCGGAGGAGGTCGCGTTCCGCATGGGCCATATCGACGCCGAAACCTTGCGCGGCCATGCCCGGCGCCTGGGCAAGACCGAACTGGGCCGGGTTCTCGCCGATCTGGCCGACGGCGTGCACGGCTGAGGACCGGGACCATGAAAATCGAACGCCTCGCCATTCCGGACGTCATCCTCGTCGTTCCGCCCCGCTTCGCCGATGCCCGCGGCCATTTTTCCGAGACCTACAACGAAGCCCGCTTCGCTGCCGCGGGGATCGGGGCGCACTTCATCCAGGACAATCAGAGCCTTTCGCGCGCCAAGGGGACGATCCGCGGCCTTCACTGCCAGCTGGCGCCGAACGTGCAAGGCAAGCTGGTGCGCTGCCTGCGCGGCGCGATCTGGGACGTGGCGGTCGATATCCGCGGCGGTTCGCCAAGCTACGGGCAGCACGTCGCCGCCGTGCTGAGCGCCGAGACGGGCGCCCAGCTCTGGGTGCCGGGCGGCTTCCTGCACGGGTTCTGCACCCTCGAGCCGGACACCGAGGTGCTCTACAAGGTCACCGCCCCCTACGACCGCGCCGCCGAGCGCGGCGTGATCTGGAACGACGCATCGCTCGCGCTGCCCTGGCCGGTCGCTCCGGGCGAGGCGGTCCTTTCCGAGAAGGACACCCAGCTGCCTGGCTTCGCGGAGGCCACCGCCTGGTTCCCGACGCCGTGACCCGCGTCCTGTTGACCGGCGGCACCGGGCAGGTCGCGCAGGAACTGGCGGCGTTGCTGTCCGACCCCTACCTCGTCGGGCGGCCCGGCTTTGATTTCGACCACCCGGAGACGATCGAGGCCGCCTTCCTCGCCGCGCGGCCCGCCCTGGTGATCAATGCCGCGGCCTACACGGCGGTGGATGCGGCCGAGGGCGCGGTCGGCCCGGCCTGGCGTGCCAATCGCGATGGGCCGGCGCGCCTGGCCGCGCTCTGCGCCGACGCCGGCGTCCCGATGATCCACATCTCCACCGACTATGTCTTCGACGGCGCCAAGGGCGCGGCCTATGTCGAGACCGATCCGACGAACCCCACCGGGGTCTACGGCGCCAGCAAGCTCGCCGGCGAGCGTGCGGTGCTGGAGCGCTGCCCGCGCGCCATCATCCTGCGCACGTCCTGGGTCTATGCGGCGCGCGGGAAGAACTTCCTGCTGACGATGCTGAACGCGCGCAAGCGGACCGACACGCTGCGCGTCGTCGCTGATCAGCGCGGCACCCCGACCGCCGCCGCCGACCTCGCCGCCGCCATCGCCGCCATCGCCGCGCGCCTCGCCGAGGGTTGGCGGGAGTCCTATGCCGGCATCTATCACGCCACCGCCCAGGGCGAGACGACGTGGCACGGGTTCGCCAGCGAGATTTTCGCCCAGGCCGCCCGGCATGGCCTGACCCCGCCGACGATCACCCCGATTGCAACCTCCGACTGGCCCACCCCCGCCCGCCGTCCGGCGGATTCGCGGCTTGATTGCGCCAAGCTGGCGGCGACCTTCGGGCTCCGCCTGCCGCCCTGGCAGGAGGGGGTGGCGCGAACGGTGGACGCGGTCCTCGCGGCCTGACGGCGTGGCAAGCCGCGTCGTCATCCTCCTCGCGATCTATCAGGGCGAGCGCTTCCTGCCCGAACAGCTCGCCTCGATCATGGCGCAGACCCATGCCGAATGGGTGCTCTACTGGCGCGACGACGGCTCGCGCGACGGCTCCGTGGCGCTGCTGGAAGCGTTCGCCGCCGGGCGCGGAGCGGGGCGCGTCGTGCAGGTCGCCGGCGGCGAGCGGCTTGGCGCGGCGGGCAGCTTCTTCCACCTGCTGCGCCACGCCGTCGCCGCCGAGCCAGGCGCCGCCGCCTTCGCTTTCGCTGATCAGGACGATGTCTGGCGGCCGGAGAAGCTGGCCGTCGGGCTGGCGGCGCTGGCCGATGGACCAGGCCCGGCGCTGTGGTTCTGCCGCACGACGCTGGTCGACGCCGCTCTGCGCCCGATCGGCATCCAGCCGAACCTCGGCGCGCCGTACGGGTTCCCGGCCGCGCTGGTCGAGAACACGGCGAGCGGATGCGCCATGCTGCTCGACGCCGCGGCCGCGTGCCTGGTCGCGGCCAGCGCGCCGCCCGCCGGCTGCCTGCACGATTGGTGGGCCCATATCCTGGTCGGCGCGGCCGGTGGATTGGTGCTGCGCGAGGACACCCCACTGGTGCTCTACCGGCTGCACGGCGGCAATCTGGTCGGCTCCCGCCCGCCACCCCTGATCCAGCGGGCGCTGGCGGCGCTGATCCGCGGCCCGCGCTTCCAGATGACCATGCTGCGCCGCCATCTCGATGGGCTGGCGGCGCAGCCGGCGGCACTCACGCCAGGCGCGCTGGCAGCGGTGACGCGGCTGCGCGCCGCCCTGGCCGGGGGCATCCTCCGCCGGGCGTCGGCGCTCGGCGTCGCCGGCCTGCATGGGCGGCGCAGGCTGCGTACCTGGCTGTTCCGTCTCTGGTTCCTGATCGGCTGAGCCATTCTCGGGCGACCGGGCAACTCCGCCCGCGGCCCGCCGCTCAAGGCTGCGTCAGGAAATCCAGCAGGGCCCGGTCGAACGCGTCCGGTGCTTCGAGATGGACCAGATGCCCGGTGTCGAACCGCTGCACCCGCGCATCGGGCATGGTCGGCGCCAATGCGGCGGCGAGGTCGGCGACGTGTCCCATGGCGTCGCGCGCCGCTGGCGGCGCGTAGGGCCGCCCCGGTGCCGTACGGTCACGGGTGCCGACCAGGAACAAGGTGGGCGCCGTGACCAGCGGCAACTCGTGCACCGTCGGCTGGCCCCAGATCGCCGTGTAGGTGGCCACGAATGCCTCGGCCCAGCGGGGAAAGTCGCCGCTCGAAGTGATGCGTTCGCGCAAGGTGACGAACGGGTCGAGCGCGGCATCGCTCAGCGTCGTGCCGTAGGCGGTCTTGAGGTAATGCCGGTATTCCGCCGCGGTGAGGCTGAGCTCGCCCTGCAGCAGGCGCGATTCCGGCACCGGCGGGACATGGAAGCGATAATCCTCCAGCCCGAGGGGGGCCTCCAGCACCAGCCGGCGCACCCGCGCCGGATAGGTGCGGGCAAAGCGCACCGCGAGCATGCCGCCCATCGAATGGGCGAGCACATCGACCTGCGGCAGACGCAGCGCGTCGAGCAAAGCGGCGGTCTGCTCCGCGGCGCGGTCGAAGGACCACGGGCCGAGCGGCTTGGAGGATTTCCCGAACCCGATCTGGTCCGGTGCGATCACGCGGAAGCCGGCGCTGGCGAGCGCCGCGATCACGCCGGACCAGTAGCTGGCGGGGAAATTCCGCCCATGCAGCAGCAGCACGGCGCGCCCGTTCGCGGTCCCGGTCGGCGCGACGTCCATATAGGCCATGCGAACGGGATGGTGATCCTGCTCCAGCGGCAGGAAGGCCACCGGATAAGGGTAGGGATAGCCCTCGAGATCGATGCCGAGCGGCTCCGGCGCCGACGGTGCGGCCCAGGCTGACGCCAACGGGGCCGCCACCCAAGGGACGAGCAGGGCGATTAGAGCGAGCAGATATCGTCTCATTGCGGGCAGATCCGCGCCCCGAGCGGGCCGAGCGCGTCGCTGAGGCCGAAGCCGCCGGGCAGCGCGCCCTTGGGGAAGAGCCGTGTCACGTGGCCCATCTTGCGGCCCGGTCGCGCCTCCGCCTTGCCGTAGAGATGGCCGATCAGCCCCGGGGTAGCGAGGATTGCCGGCCAGAGGGCGACTTCCTCGGGCCCGACCAGATTCTTCATCACCGCGTCGGAATGGCGGGTCGCCGGCGGCAGCGGCAGCCCGGCGACGGCACGGACATGCAGCTCGAACTGGCTCGCCGGGCAGGCATCGATGGTCCAGTGGCCGGAATTATGCGGCCGGGGCGCGATCTCGTTGACCAGCACGCGCCCCTCCTGGGTGACGAACATTTCCACTGCCAGCAGCCCGACCAGCCCGAGCGCTTCGGCCAGCCGTCGCGCCACCACGTCCGCCGCGGCCGCCGTTTCCGGCGCGATGCGCGCCGGTGCGAGGGTGAGATCGAGAATGTGATCGCGGTGCCGGTTCTCCACCGGCTCGAAGGCGGCGATGCCGCCATCGGCGCCGCGGGCGACGACCACGCTGATTTCCATAGCGAAATCGACGAAACCCTCGAGGATAAGCGGCTTCGGCGCCAGCGCGGCGAAGGCCGCACGCGCCGCCTCCGGCGTCTGCACCAGCGCCTGGCCCTTGCCGTCATAGCCGAGACGGGTGGTCTTGAGCACCGAAGGCAGGCCGAGCCGGGCGATGGCAGCCTCCAGCGCTTCCGCGCTGTCCACTTCCGCCCAAGGGGCGGTGGCGATGCCGGCCTGGTTGACGAAGCGCTTCTCCGCCACGCGGTCCTGGCTGATGCGCAGCACCGCGGGCGAGGGTCGCACCGGGCGCAGCGCCGCCAGCAGGTCGAGCCCGGCGGCGGAGACATTCTCGAATTCGAAGGTGATCACGTCGACCGCGGCGGCGAAGCGGCGCAGCGCCGCCTTGTCCTCGTACTCGCCGCGGGTGATGCCGGCGGCCACCTGCTCGGCGGGGCTGTCCATCTCGGGCGTAAGGATGTGACAGCGATAGCCGAGCCGGGCCGCGGCGAGTGCGGTCATGCGGCCGAGCTGGCCACCGCCGACGATGCCGATGGTGGCGTTGGGCTTGAGGCGGAGGGTCATGCGGGGGGCGGGTCGATCGGTTCCTGCGCGACCGCTTCGGTCTGCGCGCGGCGATAGGCATCAAGGCGGGTGGCCAGCGCCGCGTCGTCGAGCGCGAGGATGGAGGCGGCCAGGAGGGCGGCGTTGACGGCCCCGGCACGGCCGATGGCCAAGGTCGCGACCGGGATACCGGCCGGCATCTGCACGATCGAGAGCAGGCTGTCCATGCCCTTGAGGGCATGGGATTCCATCGGCACGCCGAGCACCGGCAGCGGCGTCCAGGCAGCGCACATCCCCGGCAGATGCGCCGCCCCCCCGGCCCCGGCGATGATGACCTTCAGCCCGCGGGCGCGCGCGGTGCGGGCGTACTCGGCGAGCCGGTCCGGCGTGCGGTGCGCGGAGACGATCCGCCGCTCATGCGCGACGCCAAGCTGCTCCAGCGTTTCGGCGGCATGGCGCAGGGTCGGCCAGTCCGACTGGCTGCCCATGATCAGCCCGACACGGGCGACGGCCTCAAGCAATGCTGTTCGGGATCAGCCGGCTTTCCAGCCGCGCGATCTCGTCCTTCAGCAGGAGCTTCCGCTTCTTCAGCCGCTGTACGTGCAGCTGATCGACCGTGACCGGCTCGGACAGCCGGGCGATCACCGTGTCCAGGTCACGGTGCTCGCTGCGCAGTTCATGCAGCTTGCGCAGGACCGAGTCCCGATCGTTCAGCATGGCGATGCTTCTAGCATGACGCGACGTGGCAAACCTACCCCCGCCCGGCCCGGTTTGAGACGGATCTGGAGGGCTCGGTCCGTCCCGGGGCCCATGCTCGATGTCGTGGGCTGATCCCGCCAAAGGCGCGGCGGGGGATTGGACATCGCACGGCTACACCTTGAGCGCCGCCAGGAAGGCCGATTGCGGAATCTCGACCTTGCCGAACTGGCGCATCCGCTTCTTGCCCTCCTTCTGCTTCTCCAGCAGCTTGCGCTTGCGGCTGATATCGCCGCCATAGCACTTCGCGGTGACGTCCTTGGCCAGCGCGCCGATCGTCTCGCGCGCGATCACCCGCCCGCCGATTGCCGCCTGCACGGCGATCTTGAACAGCTGGCGCGGGATCAGGTCCTTCAGCTTGGCGCAGATCGCGCGCCCGCGGCTTTC
>JAKAZO010000089.1:0-3377 GCA_021815825.1 Pseudomonadota bacterium | reverse complement strand
TGGCCAGCGCGCCGATCGTCTCGCGCGCGATCACCCGCCCGCCGATTGCCGCCTGCACGGCGATCTTGAACAGCTGGCGCGGGATCAGGTCCTTCAGCTTGGCGCAGATCGCGCGCCCGCGGCTTTCAGCGGCGGCGCGGTGGGCGATGAAGGAGAGCGCGTCCACCAGGTCACCGTTGACGAGGATCGAAATGCGCACGAGGTCGCTCTCGGCATAGCCGTCCATCTGGTAGTCGAAGCTGGCATAGCCGCGCGAGACCGATTTCAGCCGGTCGTAGAAATCGAACACCACCTCGTTGAGCGGCAGCCGGTAGACCGCCATGGCGCGGTCGCCGACATAGGTGAGGTCCGCCTGCTGGCCGCGGCGCTCGTTGCACAGCGTCAGCACTGCGCCGAGATATTCGTCCGGCACCATGATCGTCGCCTTGATCCAGGGTTCCTCGATATGGTCGATCACGCCCGCATCGGGCATGTCGGCCGGGTTGTGCAGCTCCTGCATCGTCGCGTTCGTGCGGTGGACGCGATAGACCACCGACGGCGCGGTCGCGATCAGGTCGAGGTCGAACTCGCGGGTCAGGCGCTCCTGGATGATCTCCAGATGCAGGAGGCCGAGAAAGCCGCAGCGGAAGCCGAAGCCGAGCGCGGCCGAGGTCTCCGGCTCGTAGTGGAAGCTCGCGTCGTTGAGGCGGAGCTTGCCGAGACTGTCACGCAGCTTCTCGAAATCGTCGGCGTCCACCGGATAGAGCCCGCACCAGACCACCGGCACGGACGGCTTGAAGCCGGGCAGCGCCTCGGCGGCCGGGCGCCGATCTTCGGTGATGGTATCGCCGATGCGGCAATCGGCGACGGTCTTGATCGCGGCGGTGAGAAAACCGATCTCGCCGGGGCCGAGATCCTCCACCGGCAGCATCTTCGGCGAAAAGACGCCGACCTGCTCGATCGGGTGCACCGCACCGGTGGACATCATGCGCACGCGCTGGCCGCGCCGCAGGCGGCCGTCCTTCACCCGGACCAGCGCCACTACGCCGAGATACGGGTCGTACCAGCTATCGACCAGCAGCGCCTTGAGCGGTGCCTCGGCATCGCCCTTCGGCGCCGGCAGGCGGGTGACGAGGGCTTCCAGCACCTGGTCGATATTGAGCCCGGTCTTGGCGCTGATCATCACCGCGTCGGATGCGTCCAGCCCGATCACCTCCTCGATCTGCTCGCGCACCCGCTCGGGCTCGGCGGCGGGGAGGTCGATTTTGTTGAGCACCGGCACGATCTCGTGGCCGGCCTCGATCGCCTGGTAGACATTGGCGAGCGTCTGCGCCTCGACGCCCTGGCTGGCGTCGACCACCAGCAACGAGCCCTCGCAGGCAGCCAGGCTGCGGCTGACCTCGTAGGCGAAATCCACATGGCCCGGCGTGTCCATCAGGTTCAGCGCGTAGGTCTTGCCGTCCTTGGCGGGGTAGGTCAGGCGAACGGTCTGCGCCTTGATGGTGATGCCGCGCTCGCGCTCGAGGTCCATGGAATCGAGCACCTGCTCGGTCATTTCGCGCGCGGACAGCGCCCCCGTCGCCTGGATCAGGCGGTCCGCGAGGGTGGACTTGCCGTGATCGATATGGGCGATGATGGCGAAGTTGCGGATCTGGTCGATCGGGGTATCGGTCATGCGGGGTGCTCTGCTCAACCCCGGCGGCAGGCCGGGGCGGGGGAGGATTAGGCGAAAATCCTCTCCCTGTCAGCCAGAGCCCGGGCAAGGACGCGGCGATCCGCGCAAAGCGGCGTCAGTGCGTGACGCGCGGCACGAGACGTTCGGTACGGCGCAGCTCCCAGATCATCGCGCGAACCTGTTCCCAGGCGTCGACGGCCGCGGCATCGCCCTCGCCGCGGCTCTGGCGCAGCCGCTCGCTGGCGATCGCCTGGGCACGGGTGCCGTAGCAGCGGATCATGGACAGCGCCACCTCGCGGGCTTCGATCGCATGCATGAGACATTCCTCCAATGGTGGCCGGCAATGATGGGCCAGCCTTGTTCGGCCGACCCGAGGCACGTATGGCGTCGGCCCTGCGCTGTCCAGGCTCCCGGTGTCAGCCCGGCGGCTGTGGCATGGCTCGACCCTCGGAGCGCGGACGCGTTGCTGGCTCGGCCCAGACCGCGATGCGCCGGCCCAGCGCGATGCCGGGGCGCTCGATGGCGGCGTGGGCGAGCGTGGCCGCCAGCACCAGCAGGGCCGCGGCCAGCCAGCTGATCTCCCAGTGCGCCAGGCCCGAGGCGAGCGCCTGCCCGCGCGCCCACGGGCTGGCGAACAGCAGCGCCAGGGGCAGCCCCTGGAGCAGATACACGCCATAGCTGATCGCGCCGAGCCGTTGCGCGGGTCGCGAATGGAACAGCCCGAAGAGACTGCAGCCGTTGCTGACCAGAACGAAGATCAGCGCCATCAGCACGATCGGGGTCCCGGCATAGGCGCTGCTGGCGGTGGTGAACAGCGCTGCCAGCAGACCCAGCGCGAGAACCGACGCGAGGCCATCGCCGAGAGGGGGAATCAGCTCCGCCTGCTGCAGCGAGGCTGCCAGCATGCCGGCGGAGAAGAGCGCCAGGATGACCGCATCCGGGGCCGGCGAATGCACGCCCCCCCGCCCGGCGACGGTCAGCGACACACCGACCACCAGCCCGAGCAGCGGGAGCACCAGGTGCGTGCGCAGCGAGCGGGCGAAAAGCGCGGTCAGGATCAGGCTGGCATAGAACAGCCATTCATAATGCAGGGTCCAGGTCACGCCGGCGAGGATCGTGAAGGTCTGGCTGTAGCCGTTCACGTCCGGCCCGAAGCGATAGCCGAGCAGGCTCCAGTCCAGGATATGGCGGATCAGCGCTGGGCCGGGCTCGCGCAGGGTGGGGCCGGTCCGGGCGAAAACGATCGCGAGCATGGCGGCGATCGCCACGCCGTAGAGCGGTCCGATGCGGAAGAGCCGCCCGATATACAGGCTGCGCCAGGGCGGCAGGCCGCGCGCGCGGATGCATTTGGTCCAGAACAGATAGCCCGTGACCATGAAGAACAGCGACACGCCGACCTGGCCGAGCAGGACGTAGAAGCTTGAAGGCGGCGCAACCCAGCGCCCATCGGCGATGAACTGCCGGTAGATCGCCGCGTGATGGAAAACGACCGCGAGCGCCAGGAACCCGCGCAGCCCGTCCAGGGTCGAGACGCGCGCGGCACCGGCGGCGGGGTCGTCGGCCAGCCGCAGCGCCGGTGTCGCGGCGAGCGCGAACAGCAGCGCCATGCCGGCGAAGTAGTAAAATGGCGAGAAGGCGCCCACGGCGGCGCCTATCCCCGCAGCGTCGCGCCGGTCGCCTTCATCACCGCCGCGATCACTTTCGCGGCGAGCGCCTCGATCTC
>JAKAZO010000012.1 GCA_021815825.1 Pseudomonadota bacterium | reverse complement strand
AGCTTGGACGGCATTTTCTCCCGGAACGCGAGCAGCGTGCAGAACTTCGGCACCATCACCGTCTCGGGCGTGCAACTCGTCGCCGGTACGGCGGTGAATGTGCCGGCGTTCCAGCCGTTCGGTCCGCCCCAGACCGGGACGACTTCGGTCGGCGTCGGCGTCCACCTCGGCGGCGCCGCCAGTTCCGTCGACAATCACGGTCTGATTGCTGGTGCGAGCGTCGGGGTCGGCGCGCTGGGGGCGGCCAGCGACGTACTCAATTCCGGCCTGATCGAGGCCTCGGCCACGCGCGTCAACGAGTCCGGCCTGCCGGCCACACTTGCAGCGGGGGAGGGTGTCTTCGTCGCGAACGGTACGGTCGGCAACACAAACGGAACCATCGTGGGCGGCCTCGCCGGCATCGTCGGCGGCGGCCTCGGGCCGTCATTCGTGGTCAACACGATGGGGACCATCGCCGGCACCGGTCCGACCAGCGCCGGGGTCCTGCTCGAAGCAGGCGGTGGCGTCCGCAACCAGATCGGCGGCACGATCAGCGGCGGGGTCGGCATCGGCATCACCTACGGCATCGGCACGGTGGCGAACTACGGCCTCATCAGCGCCAGCGACTCCTCGCAGCGCGCCTTCCCCTTCGCCGATGCCGTCGGCAACCCGCTCTCGGTGTTCCTGCAAAGTGCCGCGCCCGATCAGCTCGGCATGCTGCGCGCGGCCGGCGCCGGCGTCGGCATGCTCTCGGGCGGCTCGCTCAGCAATGGCGCGGGCGGCACGATCTCGGGCGTGGCCGTCGGGGTCTATCTCGCCGGCGCGCCGCTGACGCTGACGAACGCCGGCTCGATCACGGCCACCGATCCCGAGGGCATCGGGGTGTTCCTGCAGGGCGATGGGTCCGCCAGCAATTTCGGCGATATCACGGCCCCGATCTTCGGCGTCGTGACCGGGAACGGGCCGGGCCATGTGCTCAACGCGGGCGTGATCGACGCCACCGGCGGCACCCTCGGCGCCACGTCGACCAATCCGCTGCTGGCCGAGGCCGGGTTTGGCAGCGCGCCGGCCGGCACGCGCCTCGGCTGGGGCGTGTTCGAGGACGCCGGCGGCACCGTCACCAACGGCTCCGCGCCGTCGACCGGCTGGATCATCGGCGCCGCGAACGGCGTCGTCGTCGCCGGCGGCGCCGGCACGGTCGTCAACGCGGACGGCACCATTTCCGGCGGCGGCATCGGCGTGCTGCTCAGCGCCGGCGGCACGGTGGGGAATGCGGCCGGCCAGCGCATCGAGGGCGCCAGCGCCGGCATCGTCATCACCGGCAACGCCGGCGGCACGGTAAGCAATGCCGGGACCATCGCCGGCACCGGCGGCAGCGGCGCGGATTCGGTGCTGTTCAGCGACAGCGGCACCAACCTGCTGCAGATCGCGCCCGGCGCAACCTTTGCCGGCGACGTGATCTTCGCCGCTGGCGCGACCAACGACCTCGAACTGCTCTCGGCGGCCAGCACCGGCTCGCTGAGCGGGCTCGGCACGCGCTTCGCCGGGGCGGGCCAGCTCACGGTCGATCCCGGCGCTGCGTGGGATCTCACCGGGCAGAACACGCTCTCCGGCAGCGATGTCGTCAGCCTTGGCAGCCTCACCAACCGCGGCACGCTGCTCGCCCTCGCGGGCAGCGGCGGCAGCGTCATCAGCGCCGGGCCGGCCAGCTTCGCCAATGACGGGCTGATCGAGAATGTCTCCGGCACGCTCACCGTCGCCGCGCTCGCCGCCGGCACCGGGCGGATCGCCATCGCCGCCGGCTCGGCGATGCGTATCAGCGGCTCGGTGGGCAGCGGCCAGACCATCGACCTCGCCGGCCCGGGCGCCGTGCTCGCCCTCGGCAACGCGGCGCAGTTCGCCGGCACCGTCGAGGCTTTCGGCGGCACGGCCACGATCGATCTCGCCAACACGACACTGTCCGCGGCCGCGCTCACCGCCTCGGCGCTGGAGCTCACGCTCGCCTCGGGTGGCACGCTCAGCCTGGCGATGGCGGCACCGGTCGCCGGCGCCAGCGTGCAGGTGGCGGCGGATGGCACCGGCGGCACCGATGTCGTCTTCGGCGTGCCCGGCGGAACGCCGGGCCAGGGCTCGCTCGATCTCTCCGCCTATGCGCCGGGGGCCGAGGCGGCGGCGGCGGCGGCGCTGGCCGGGCTCGCGGCCTCCGGCGGGCCGGTGCGCTACGACGATGCCGCCGGCAGCTTCGGCACGGCGCAGGCGGGCGCGACCAACATCGCCGTGCTGACGGCGCCGGTCGCCGGCAGCACCCTCGCCCCGCCGACGGGCTTCGCCGGCCTGGCCGCGACCGGGAGTGCCGCGCTGACGCTCGGCGACGGCGGCGCCGGCCATGCGCTGCTGATCGGCAACCAGGGCGCAGACACGATCACCGGCAGCGGTAGCGGCGACACACTCATCGGCGGCCAGGGCGCCAACATGTTCGTCGCCGGCGCGGGCGTCGACATCGTCACCGGCGACGGCGCCGACACGGTGAACGCCCCCTCCGGCGCCGATACGGTGACGACCGGCGCCGGCGGCAGCCTGCTGTTCCTCGGCGGCGCCAACGACATGGTGGCCTCCAATGGCGCCGACACGATCGTGGGCAGCAGTGTCACCGGCCAGACCGAGTTCCTCAACGCCGCCGGTGCGGAGGTTTTTGGCGGCAACAGCGGCACCAACACGGTGGTCAATTCCGGCGGCCAGGACACGGTGGCCGCGGGCAGCGGGCCGGAGACGATCTTCGCCAATGCCGGCGGCGGGCTCTACGAGCTGAATGCGAGCGCCGGGCTGGAATTCGTCGGCAATACAACCGGCACCGGCACGATCCTCGGCGGCTCGGGCCAAGCGACGCTGTTCGGCGGCTCGGGCAAATACCTCTACGTCATGGGCTCCGAGACCACCGAATTCGCCATCCAGCAGGGGGCGGCGACGATGATCGGCGGTGGCGGCAATGCCTCGGTGTGGGCCGGCACTGGCGGGCCGGACGTGTTCTTCCAGAATGGCGGCAGCCTGCTCTACGACGCGCAATCGAGCCAGAGTACCGTGGTCGATGCATCCGGCAAGCTCGACCCGACGTCGGATGTGTTCTTTGCCGGCGCCGGCGGTGCGATCAACGTATTCAACGCCAGCAACGGTAATGTCTTCGTCGGCTACGGCACCGGCAACACGACGCTGAACGGCGGTGGCGCCTCGGGCAACAACATCTTCTTCGCCGGTAGCGGCAACACGACGATCTTCGGCGGCCACGGCAACGATACCTTCGTCGCCGGCACGGGGAGCGCGGTGATGGTCCCCGACTATAGCCAGAATGTCTTCGAGTTCACCAAGGGCGCGGCCGGCGGGACCGAGACGATCTGGCATTTCTCCGCCGCCGATCAGGTCGCTCTGTTCGGCTACGGCGCCGGTGCCATCATCGGCCAGAGCAGCACCGGCGGCTCGACGACGGTGACGCTGGCCGACAACACCAGGATCGTCTTCGCCGGCATCGCCAGCCTCAATGCCGCGCAGATCCACAGTTTCTGACGGCGCCAGCTTCCGACAGTGACCCTGGGCCCTCGCGCCCCGCGCGAGCGTCGCCGCCGCAGGCCGCGCCCCGATTGACGCCCCGCGCCTCGCCGCCAATAGTCGGGTAACCGCGCCCCGCTGCGCCAAAATCCGACCGATCCGTGGAGGAACCCCGCATGACCGATCTGCCGCCAGGCCAGGCCGCGTCCCGCCCGTCCCTGCCCGCCGAACGGGATCTCGTCATCGTCGGCGCCGGGTTCTCCGGGCTCTACATGCTGCACCGCGCCCGTGGCCTTGGGCTTTCGGCGGTGATCCTGGACAAGGCCGATGGCGTCGGCGGCACCTGGTACTGGAACCGCTATCCCGGCGCGCGCTGCGATGTCGAGAGCATGCAGTATTCCTTCTCCTTCTCGCCCGAATTGCAGCAGCACTGGCGCTGGAGCGAGCGCTACGCCGCGCAGCCGGAGATCTTGCGCTACGCCAACCACGTCGCCGACCGGTTCGACCTGCGGCGGGACATCTGGCTCGAAACCAGCGTGCTGGGCGCTCGCTTCGAGGAGGCCGAGGCGCGCTGGCACGTCGCCACCGATCGCGGCCCGGTGCGGGCGCGCTTCTGTGTCATGGCCACCGGCTGCCTTTCCAGCGCGCGCGTGCCGGATTTCCCTGGGCTGGCCAGCTTCGCCGGCCGCACCTACCACACCGGCTACTGGCCGCACGAAGGCGTCGATTTCACCGGCCAGCGCGTCGGCGTCATCGGCACCGGCTCCTCGGCGATCCAGGCGATCCCGGTCATCGCCGAGCAGGCGGCGCACCTGGCCGTGTTCCAGCGCACGGCGAATTTCTCCATTCCCGCGCGCAACGCGCCGATGACCGACGCCTACGAGCGGGAATGGAAGTCCGACTACGAGCAGCGCCGGGCCAAGGCGCGGCAGATGCGCACCGGCATTCTCTATCCGTTCAACGATGTGTCGGCACTGGCGGTGGACGAGGCGACGCGGCAGCGCGAATACGAGGCGCGCTGGGCCGCGGGCGGGCTCGGCTTCATGGCGGCGTTCAACGATCTCATTCTCGACCGCGCCGCCAACGACACCGCGGCGGAATTCGTGCGCGAAAAAATCCGCGCCACCGTGCGCGATGCCGCGGTGGCGGAGCTGCTGGCGCCGAAGGATCACCCGATCGGCACCAAGCGCATCTGCGCCGACACCCGATATTACGAGACCTACAACCGCGCCAATGTCACCCTCGTGGATGTCCGCCGCGCGCCGATCACGGAGATCACGCCGGACGGGCTCCGGACCAGCGCGGCGCAGTACGCGCTGGACAGCATCGTCTTCGCCACCGGCTTCGACGCCATGACCGGCACGCTGGCCAGGATCGACATCCGCAACGCCGCCGGCGACGGGCTGGCGGAGAAGTGGCAGGCGGGGCCGCGGACCTATCTCGGCCTGATGAGCGCGGGCTTTCCCAATCTGTTCCTCGTCACCGGCCCGGGCAGCCCGTCCGTGCTCAGCAACATGATGGTCTCGATCGAGCAGCACGTGGATTGGATCGCCGATTGCCTGGCGCATATGCAGCGCCACCACCTCGCGCGCATCGAGGCGACGGCGCCGGCGGAGGACGCCTGGGTCGCGCAGGTCAACGAGGTCGCCGACCGGACGCTCTATCCGGCGGCGAACTCCTGGTACATGGGCGCCAACATTCCCGGCAAGCCGCGGGTTTTCATGCCCTATATCGGCGGGGTCGGGGTCTATCGGCAGATTTGTGACGAGGTCGCGGCCAAGGGCTACGAGGGCTTCAGCCTCTCCGGCGCGGCGGCACGGGCGGAGGCGGCGGACTGACCCCCCTTCGTGTCGCGGCGCTTGCGCGGGGCGCCGAAACCTCTTACCTAACCGCGGTCCCGACACGGATGGGTGCGTAGCTCAGCGGGAGAGCATCGCCTTCACACGGCGGGGGTCACAGGTTCAATCCCTGTCGCACCCACCATTCCGGAACTCCGACGCAAGCTGACGAACTGCGCGAACGGGTCGGCCTGGTCGCGTCCGGCGGTCGTGGTGCGCCAGTTGGGCGCCAGGTTGGGCGCCGGGTTGAGCGCCGGCTCGCGCGGCACAAATAATTTGACATCAGCAACCAGGTCGCCATACTCGCGTGTGAATAACGTTGCCAATGCGCGGCGTGGATTGTCCGGGATGTCCGGTGCTCACGGGCACGGATACTGGTCCGCAGCGGAGGCAACCAACGAGACTGACATGGCATCGCCAGTGCGGGCGGTGTGCTGCAGTGGGCCGCGTCAATGATGCCGCGGTAAAGATCGGGTAAAAAGCCGACTCCTGGGAGGAACCAATGTTGAAATCAACGTCTTTGCGATTGTTCTTGCTGTGCGGGGTCGCCGCCCTGCTCGGCGCCGCGCCGGCCCGCGCCGGCGAACTCGATGCCAACGCGCTCGTGAACGCGGATGACAATCCCAACAACTGGGTGATGTATCACCAATCCTACCGCTCCTGGCACTACAGCGCGCTGGACCAGATCAACACGAGCAACGTGAAAGATCTGAAAGTCGCGTGGATGCATACGCCCTCGGTCGCCAAGCGCGGCGTGCAGTCGGTGCCGCTGGTGATCGACGGGACGCTGTTCTACTCCACGTCCAACAGCCAGGTCTGGGCGCTGGACGCGGCCACCGGCGCGTTCAAGTGGAAGTTCCAGCCCAAGCTCGACGACGAACGGGCGCAGGCGACCATCTACAGCCCCTATAATCGCGGCGTCGCCGCGGGCTACGGCAAGCTCTTCATCGCCACGGTCGATGGGCGGCTGATCGCGCTCGACATGAACAGCGGCAAGACCGTCTGGGACACGCAGGTGATGACGGTCGAGAAGGGCAACAAGGGCTTCACCGGCGCGCCTCTGGTGGTGAAGGACAAGGTCATCATCGGCGCCAATGGCGGCGAGCTCTCCGGCTGCTGCGGGCCGATCTTCGCCGTCGATGCCGCGACCGGCAAGGTCGCCTGGCAGTTCGACACCATCGGCGGGGACGAGCGCTCGCGGGCGAGCTGGGGCAATGACAGCTGGAAGACCGGCGGCGGTGGCGGCTGGATGACGGGCACCTACGACGCCGCCTCCGATACCGTGTTCTGGGGCACCGCCAATCCCGCGCCCGACTACGACCCGAGCGGGCCAAACTGGAAGACGGAAGGTCCGCGGCCGGGCGATAATCTCTATACTTCCAGCATCGTCGCGCTGGATCCGGGGACCGGCAAGCTGAAATCCTACTTCCAGGAGAACCCGCACGACGCGTGGGACTTCGACGGGGCGGTGGGCGAGTTCGTCATGATCGAGCGCGACGGCAAGAACTATGTCGTGCATCCGAACAAGGGCGGCTACGTCTATGTCTATGAGCGTGACCCGGCGAACGTGCCGCTGCGCATCCGCAATGTCTGGCACCTCGGCAAGACCGCCAACTACGTCAAGGGAGTCGACCCCGAGACCGGCCAGCTCATCGGCCGGCGGGATCTGCATGTCGGCATGAACAAGGCGCTGTGCCCGGCGATCGACGGCGCCATCAGCTGGAATGCCGGCACCTACAATCCCGGAACCGGCCTTTACTACAAGGTCGGCCAGGAATGGTGCGAGGATATCGAGGTCATCAAAGGGGACCGGCCGAAGGATTATTCCGGTCAGAATTATTTCGGCGCCACCTGGACCTCCGTGCCCCCGCCCGGTCATGAATCGGCGTTCGGCCATGTCTCCGGGCGTGACCCGATCACCGGCAAGATCGCCTGGGAAGTGATCTACAAATATCCGCCGCTGGCCAGCCTGCTTTCGACCAAGGGCGGCCTCGTCTTCGTCCCCGGCGCCGACGGCATGTTCGACGCGCTCGATGCCAAGACCGGAGAGAAATTGTGGTCGCACAATAACGGCATCGGCCATCACGGCGGCGTGATCTCCTACGCCGTCAACGGCAAGCAGTACATCGCCGTTGTCACCGGCTGGGGGAGCCACGTATCGGGAAATTTCTCGACCCTGTTCGGCGAGCCTTTCACCTCGATGCCCACCGATAACGGCCAGCTCGTCGTGTTCGGCTTGTAGTCCGTGCCTGGGCGCGCCCGGTGCCGCTTCGGCCCGGGCGCGCCAGCCTTCGCCCCTGCCCGCCACGCCCGACCCGAGCCGCATCATGTCTCCAAGCTGCCTTCACCGCTGGCCCGCCTGGCTGCTGGCCGGCGCGCTCTCGCTTCCCGGCCTCGCCGGCGCCGAGGAACCGACCCAGGCCGCCGATCCGGCCGCCGGCAAGCCGGTGGATGTCAAAGCCCTGTTCGCGAACCAGTGCAGCTGGTGCCATGGCGCCTACGGCATGAAGGCCGACAAGGGTCCGAAGCTCGCCGGCACGCGCATGAGCGAGGAGCAGGTGCGCCAGCGCATCCTCAACGGCAAGCCCGGCGCCATGCCGAGCTTCCGCAAGGTCTTCAGCGAGGAGGAGGTGGCCGCCTTCGCCCGCTACATCAAATCGCTCCCGGCCGGGGACTGAGGACCCTCCCGAGCGCCGGCTCCGATTGCCCCTAGGAGTCGGCCCCCTTGGGGAAACTACGTATTGCCCGCCTCCTGCGTGGAGTGAAACATTCATATCAAATGTATGTTTAAGCAACTTCCGAGGAGCCCGCCATGTCCGGATCGCCCCTTCTCGCCCCGTCAGGCTTCGCGGACCAGCCGATCGGCAGCATCGCCGCGGCCCTGCCCGGCGCGGCCGCGCTGTTCCGCCGCCACAAGCTGGATTTCTGCTGCGGCGGCGCGACCAGCCTGGCCGACGCCGCGGCCGCGCGCGGGATCGGCCTTGCCGAGCTCGAAGGTGAGCTTGCGGCGCTGGAGCCGCAGGTCCCCGTCGCGCCGGAGGAAACCGAGGCGCTGATCGACCATATCCTGGAGCGCTATCACGCCGTCCATCGCGCCGAGCTGCCGGAACTGATCCGCCTCGCCCGTCGCGTGGAGGCCGTGCATCGCGAGCATCACGCCGCGCCGGCCGGGCTCGCCGACCTGCTGGAGACGATCGAGGCCGAGCTGACGGAGCATCAGGCCAAGGAGGAGCAGATTCTGTTCCCGCTCATGCGTGCCGGCGGGCACCCGATGATCGTCCACCCGATCGCGCGCATGCGCGAGGAGCATGAGGCCCACGGCGCCAATCTCGCCGAGATCCTCGTCCTCACCAACGACATCACGCCGCCCGCGGAGGCGTGCAACAGCTGGCGCGCGCTCTATGCCGGGCTGGCGAAATTCGCCGAGGACCTCACCGAGCACGTGCATCTGGAGAACAACCTGCTGTTCCCGCGCTTCACGGACGCGTAGCGTCTGTCCGGCGTAGGTGGACTCACCGTAGCCGGCTAAACAGACGCGCAAACAAAGGGCTAGAGTCTGTCAGGCGCCTCAATCCGCGCCTGGCAGACTCTAGCGCGGCGGCGCTTGCCGGCGCGGCGGGTGCCGGCGCAGAACGGACCGGTCTGCAACCCCGAACGAGACCGAGGAGGGCCGCGATGTCCGAGCCGCTCTATCCCACCCCGACGCGCGAACTCGCCGCGCGCCGCAAGGCGCTGGCGCCCGAGATGCTGGCCGCGTTCGACAATTTCAGCCGCACCGTCTTCGCCGAGGGCGCGTTGCCGGTGAAGATGAAGCAGCTCATCGCGCTCGCCGTCTCGCACGTGACCCAGTGCCCATACTGCATCCGCGCCCACACCCGCGCGGCCAAGCGCCATGGCGCGAGCGAGCAGGAAATGATGGAGGCGATCTGGGTCGCCACCGAGATGCGCGCCGGCGCCGCCTATGCGCACAGTATGCTGGCGATGGAGGAATTGCGGGCGATGGAGGCGGCGGAACCGAAGCCGGGCTGAGGGCTCAGCCCGTGGCCTCGGCGGCGGGAAAATTCAGCTCGAGCCGGATGCCGTTGGGATCGGTGAGGAAAACCTGATGCACCGCCTGGTCCGGCACCGTCCGCTGGTCGAAGCGGATGCCGAGCGCGGCGAGACGGGCGCGCACACCGGCAAGGTCGGTGGCGGTGAAGGCGATATGGTCGATCCGTCCCGTCATCGCCGCACCGGCGCCCGCGCCGGTATCTTCGATGACGTGCACGAGCGGCGCGCCATCCTGGTAGAGCCAGGCGCCGGGAAAGGGAAATGCCGGGCGCGGCCCGATGCTGAAGCCCATCACGTCGGTGTAGAAACGGCGCGTGGCAGCGAGATCGCCGGTGCGGATCGTGTAGTGGTCGAGCCTGCCGATGGCCATTGTGCACCCTCCCTACGCTAGGTCTAGCCAGACTGCGCAGGCATGCCGGCGGCGTCAATGTGCCTCTTTCCTCCGCGGCCCGCCGGGGCGATGCTCGCGCCGATGCCCCCTCCCCTCACCGAAGCGGCCAGCCTCGCTCCGCCCCGTATCGCCGCCAGCCCGCGGCTGACGGCGCTCATCGTCGCCTGCGCGCTGCTGATGCAGAACCTCGATTCGACCGTTCTCGCCACCGCGCTGCCGGTGATGGCGCACGCCTACGGCGCAGATCCGGTGCGGATGAGCGTGGCGCTGACCTCCTATCTGCTCAGCCTCGCGGTGTTCATCCCGGCCAGCGGCTGGATGGCCGACCGGTTCGGCGCCCGCACCGTGTTCCGCCTCGCCATCATCGTTTTCACCTTGGGCTCGGTGCTGTGCGGCGCCGCGCAGACGCTCGGTGCGCTGGTCGCCGCGCGCATCCTCCAGGGGCTCGGCGGCGCGATGATGGTCCCGGTCGGGCGGCTCCTGCTGCTGCGCAGTGTCGCCAAGTCCGAACTCGTCGCCGCCATGGCCTGGCTGACCATGCCGGCGCTGATCGGCCCGATCCTCGGCCCGCCGCTCGGCGGCTTCATCGTCAGCTACTGGCACTGGCGCTGGATTTTCTACATCAACGTACCCATCGGCCTGCTCGGTGTCGTGCTGGTCAGCCGCTACATCGTCGAGGTGCGCGAGCCGCGCCCGGACCCGTTCGATGGCACCGGCCTGGCGCTCAGCGCGCTGGCCCTGGTGGCGCTGATGGGCGGGCTGGAGCTGGGCGGGCGCGGCCTGCTCGGGCCGACGGCGCTGGCCGCGACGGTCGGGGTCGGCCTCCTCGCCGGCGCGCTCTATGTGCGCCACGCCCGGCGCCATCCGCGGGCGGTGCTGGAGCTGGGCCTGCTCGCCATCCCCACCTTCGGAGTCTCGGTACTGGCCGGCACGCTGTTCCGGCTCGGCGTCGGCGCCGTGCCGTTCCTGCTGCCGCTGCAGATGCAGCTCGGCTTCGGTGACTCCGCCTCGAAGAGCGGCATGATCACCTTCGCCGCCGCCGCCGGCGCGCTGGTCATGAAGCCGGCGACGCAGACGCTGCTGCGCTGGATCGGCTTTCGCGCCACGCTGCTGTGGAATGGCGCGCTCTCCGCCGTGCTGCTCGCCGCCTGCGCCGCGTTCCGTCCGGCCTGGCCGCTGGCCGGGATCTATGCCGTGCTGCTGGTCGGCGGCCTGGTGCGCTCGCTGCAGTTCACCGCCTACAATTCGATCGCCTTCGCCAACATCCCGCGGGCGCGGATGAGCGCGGCCTCCAGCCTCTATTCGACCCTGCAGCAGCTTTCCCTGACCCTCGGCATCGCCCTCGGCGCGGCCGGGCTGGAGCTGGGAAGGCGCGTCTACGGCCACGCGCTGCCCGGGCCGGCGGATTTCAGCCTCGCCTTCCTGCTGGTCGGGGCCGCCTCGGCGCTGGCGGCGCCTTGCGCGCTGCTGCTCGGGCGCGACGCCGGCGCCGAGCTCGCCGGGCGGGGAACGGCGGACTGATTGCCGCGGGCCGACGCAGCCGATATGGTTGGGAACGCATAGCGGAGCCCTGATGTGCCCTCTGAACTGCGACGATTGCCGTTCCTTCTGCTGCTGGTCCTGCTGCTCGCCCCGGCTTGGGCCAGCGCCGGCGAGGTCCTCGATGCGACCGGACGGCATGTCACCCTGCCGGCGACCATCGTTCGCGTGATGCCCGCCGGCCCGCCTGCCGCCGTGTTGCTCGCCGCGCTGGCGCCCGACATGATGACCGGCTGGCCGCACCCGCCCGGCCCCGCCGCCGCGGCGCTGCTCGGCGCCCCCCTCGCGGCGCTGCCCAAGTCGCCGCCGCTGGAGAAGGCGGCGCTGGCCGCGATCGAGGCCACGCACCCGGACCTCATCGTCGATTACGGCACCATCAGCCCGCGCTATCTCGCCCGCGCGCAGGAGGCCGGCTTCGGCGCGCCGGTGCTGCTGTTCGACGGCGCGTTGGACCAGGCCCCGGACGTGCTCCGCCGGCTCGGCGCCGCGCTCGGCCGGGCCGCGCGTGGGGAGGAACTGGCGCGCATGGCCGATGCGATCCTCAGCGCCCGCCGCCCGGACGCGGCGCGGCGCGTGATCTATGCCCGCGGCGAGCCGGACGCGCTGATCGCCGCCGCGCCCGGCTCGCAGCCCTACGAGACACTCCGCGCCGCCGGCTGGCAGGTGCTGGCGCCGGCGAGCGAGGAGGGCGGAAAATTCCGGCCCGTCACCGCCGCGGTGATCGCCACGCTGGACCCGGACGTGCTGATCCTCGCGGATCCAGCTTCCCGCGCCGTCCTGGCGAAGGCGCCGGAGTGGCAGGCGGTGCGGGCGGTGCGTGAGGGCCACGCCTATGTCGCGCCCACGCTGCCGTTCGGCTGGTTCGAGGAGCCGCCGTCGATCAACCGGCTGCTGGGTCTGCTGTGGACCGAACACTACGCGGATCCGGCGGCGCTCGCGACGCGGGCGGCCTCGTTGCAGGCGGAGCTCTATGGCCGCGCCCCGGGCGCTGCGGACACCGCGGCGCTGCGCGACGCCCTCGCCCCGATCCGCGCCGCGACGCCATGAGCCACGCGCCGTACGGCGCCGTGTGGCCGGTGCGCCGTCGCACGCTCCTGCTCCGCGGCGGCGCGCTCCTGGGGGCGAGCGCGCTGCTGGGCGCCGGTGCGGCGCTGGGGGCCGGCGCGGCGCCGGAGCCGCTCACCGTCTTCGCCGCCGCGAGCCTCACCGACGCGATGCGCGCGCTCGATGGCGTCTGGCAGGCGCAGGGCGGCGCGGCGCTGCGCCTCGTGTTCGGGGCCAGCTCGACGCTGGCGCGCCAGATCGAGGCCGGCGCGCCGGCGGATCTCTTCCTTGCCGCCGACGAGCGCTGGATGGACGAACTCGCCAGCCGCGATCTGCTCGTGCCCGGCACGCGGCGGGATCTGCTGCATAACCGCCTGGTGCTGATCGTGCCGGCCGATGCGCCGGGCGGCGGACCGCCGGCAACGATGACGCGGGATTTCGACCTCGCCGGCCTGCTCGGCCGTGATGGGCGGCTGGCGGTGGGCGACCCCGGTCATGTGCCGGCCGGGCTCTATGCGCGCCAGGCGCTGACCCGGCTGGGCGTGTGGCCCGCGATCGCGCCGCGGCTGGCGCCGGCGGCCGATGTGCGCGCGGCGCTGCAGCTCGTCGCCCGGGGAGAGGCGCCGGCCGGCATCGTCTACGCCACGGACGCCGCGGCCGCGCCCGCGGTGCGCGTCGCCGCCCTGTTCCCGCCCGAGCTGCACGACCCGATCACCTATCCCGTCGCCATCCCGCGCGGCCATGACGGCCCTGGGGCGCGGGCGCTGCTCGCCTTCCTCTTCGGCCCGGCGGCGCGCGCGACCTTCGTCCGTCTCGGCTTCACGGCGGAGTAGGCGACGCTGCCGCCGGAACTCTGGCCCGTCGTCCGGCTCACCCTCGCGGTCGCGGCGCGGGCCGTCGCCTTCGGCCTGCCGCTGGCCGTGCTCGTCGCCTTCGCGCTGGCACGCGGGCGGTTCGTCGGCCGGTTCCTGCTCGATGCCCTGGTCAATCTGCCGCTGGTGCTGCCGCCGGTGGTGATCGGCTGGCTGCTGCTGCTGCTGCTCGGCCGGCACGGGCCGCTCGGCGCCTGGCTCTATGCCGCCTTCGGTCTGCGCCTGGCCTTCACCACCGCCGGCGCCAGCCTGGCCTGCGGGGTGATGATCTTTCCCCAGATGGTGCGCGCCTGCCGCCAGGGTCTGGATGCGGTCGATCGTGGACTGGAGCAGGCGGCGCGCACGCTCGGGGCCACGCCGCTCGACTGTTTTCTGAGCGTCACCCTGCCGCTTGCCGCGCCGGGGGTGCTGGTGGCGGCGATCGCCGGCTATGTCGCCGCGCTGGGCGAGTTCGGCGCGGTGATCACCTTCGCCGCCAATATCCCGGGCGAGACCGAGACCCTGCCGCTGGCGATTTTCAGCGCCTTGCAGATACCGGGCGGCGAAACGCTGGCGGCGCGGCTGGCGATGGTCTCGGTGGCGCTGGCGCTGGCCGGACTCGGCCTCTCCGAATGGGCGGGGCGGCGGCTCGGGCAGCGCCTCGGCCTGCGATGACCGCGGGCGCCGGCCTCGCCATCGCCTTCCGCCACGAGGTTCCCGGCTTCACCGCCGCGATCGACCTCGCCGCGCCGACGCCGGGCACGCTGGCCCTGTTCGGCCCCTCCGGCTGCGGCAAATCGACGCTTGCCGCCGTCGTCGCCGGGCTGCTGCGCCCAGACTCGGGACGAGTCGTGCTCGACGGCATGGTGCTGTTCGACAGCGCCGCCGGCGTCTGTCTGCCGCCGGAGCGCCGCCGCGTCGGCATGGTGTTCCAGACGCCGAATCTGTTCCCGCATCTGACGGTGGCGGGCAATCTGCGCTACGGCCAGCGCCGCGCCGGCGGGGGTGGTCCGGGCGGGAATGATACCGGGTTCGACGATGTGGTGGCGCTGCTCGGGCTGGAGTCGCTGCTGGCGCGCCGGCCGCGGACGCTCTCGGGCGGGGAACGCCAGCGGGTGGCGATCGGCCGGGCGCTGCTCTCCCAGCCGCGGCTGCTGGTGATGGACGAGCCGCTCTCCAGCCTCGACGGGCCACGCAAGGACGAGATCCTGCCCTACCTGGCCCGGCTCAAGCAGGCGCTGCGGCTGCCGATTCTCTACATCACCCACGACCTGGCGGAGGTTGCGCGGCTGGCCGACTGGCTGGCGCTGATGGAGGCCGGGCGAGTGCGCGCGGTGGGGCCGCTGGACGAGATCGCGGTGCGGGGCGATCTGCCGCTGGCGCTGCGCGACGATGCCGGGGCGATGTTCGCGGCGCGGGTGCAGGAGCACGACGCGGCCAGGCAGCTGACGACGCTGGCGGCGGGCGCGGCGCGGCTGCTGGTACCGCTGCTGGCGGCGGCGCCGGGGACGATGGTGCGGCTCCGAGTGCCGGCGCGCGAGGTGATCCTGGCCACCGACGCGCCGCGCGGCATCAGCGTGCACAACGTGCTCGCCACCACGATCCGGACGATCACCGAGGACCCGCCGCGGCGCGCGACGCTGGTGGCGGTGGATGCGGGGGGAGCAGCGCTGCTGGCGCGGGTGACGCCGGACGCGGTCGCGCGTCTCGGCCTCGTCCCCGGCGCCGCCGTGCTGGCGCTGGTCAAGTCGATGGCGATCGAGGTGTTTTCGAGCTGATGGCGGCAGGCTCGCCGTGCCGGGAGCATCGGGGCGCGGGTGTGACGACGATTTGTTGTGGCGTTTCCAGCCTTGGCACCCTATATGAACGGCACGGCGCTTTTCCAGCATTGGGCTGCTTGTGCCTTGTTGTGCGGCTCGTTCGCATCCTGTGCCCCCAAATTTGAAAAAGTATTCCGGCCTGCACAGTGTGGGCCGCCGGGTTGCATGGAGAGACACGATGTCGCAAGGCACCGTTAAGTGGTTCAACGCTCAGAAGGGTTTCGGGTTCATCCAGCCGGATGACGGTCAGAAGGACGTGTTCGTCCATATTTCGGCGGTCGAACGCTCCGGAATGGGCCAGCTGAACGAGGGCCAGAAGGTCAGCTTCGACCTCGAGCGCGGCCAGCAGGGCAAGACTTCGGCCGTCAATCTGAAGGCCGTCTGAGCCCGCTGGGCCCGGTGCCGCCTCGGCGGCACCGGCAGCGACGGAGGATAGGGTGACACTGCACAAGTTCCAGGTCGGGCAGGTGGTCGATTTCCTGCCCGGGCCGCGGGACGCGAATATCCCGCGCGGCCGATACAAGGTCCAGCGCCTGCTGCCGAGCGAGACCCGGGACCCGCAATATCGCGTGAAGCACGCGGTGGACGGGCATGAACGGGTGGTGCCGGAGAGCCAACTCGCCGCTCAGCGTGGGGTGCTGGGCTAGAGCGACCTCGTCCGGCCCCACGGACGGATCAGGTTGGGTTCTCGTGCTCCAGACGCGCGAGGACCTCAGGCACCTCGTCCCCGATCGGCCCGAGCCGGGACGGCTCGGCCAGTTCGGGGGGTATGCGAGAGCTGGCCTGGCCACGGACTGCGCCTGCCTGTCTGGATCGGGCAGGCGGCTGAACACAGGGCGCGAGTCTCCCGGAAATTCTGCGGCCGGTCGCCGCATCGGGAGATTTGGCGTGTCGGTCCGACCGGCTGGGGATGTTCAGCGGCGGCCATGTCACGGGCATGCGGAGAAAGCGCTACGCCGCGGGGCGTGACGCGCACAGGGGAAAGCGATGGTCTTCAAGCCGAACTACAACCAGCAGCGCGCCGAGCGGAACCGCGCGGCGCAGGCGAAGAAAGACGCCAAGCAGCGCGAGCGCGAGGAAGCGGTGGCCCGCCGCAAAGCGGCCCGAGAAGGCGAAGCGCCGCCGCCGCCGCCCGAGCCCGCCGCGTCGGGTGATTCGTGACCGGCGTCCCTGCCCTTTCGGGAGTCGCGATCGGCGCCGACACAACTCAGGCCGCCACAACCCAGGACCGCATGTGATGAAACGCCGCGCGCTCAGCAGCTTCGTTCTGTTCGATGTCACCTACGTCGATGGCAGCCAGACCTCGCGGCGCAAGGTTCCCAGCACGACGCTGGAGGACCTCGATGGCGAGGCCGCGATCAAGGCGGTGATCGAGGCCCAGGACCGGGAAATCTCCCTCGCCTCCGGCCGCCCCCGCGCGGTGATCAAATCGGTTTCGCGCTCGCGCACGTAGCGTACGGGCCGGCACGGCCGGATCATCAGATGGGAGATTGCCCCAGGCTTGCCTTCGGCGCCATTTAGGCCTTGAAGCCCAGGGTGGCTTGAGGTCCGGGGAGGCAACATGGCGACCAATCTCGATGACGTGCTCGATACCGCGCGCAGCTTCCTCGGCGAGCGCGTCTCCACCAATACGAGCCTGCGCGAGCAGCACAGCCACGGCGAGGACACCAATCCGCCGCTGCTGCCCGATGCGGTGGCCTTCGTCGAGACCACCGAGGAGGCGGCGCGGCTGCTCGCGCTGTGCAACGCACGGCGTGTGCCGGTGGTACCGTTCGGCGCCGGGACCTCACTCGAAGGCCATGTGACGCCGGTGCGCGGGGGCATTTCACTCGATCTCTCGCGCATGACCCGCGTGCTCGAGGTCAACGAGCCGGACATGGATTGCCGCATCCAGGCCGGGGTGACGCGCCAGCAACTCAACGCCCATCTGCGCGACGCCGGGCTGTTCTTTCCGGTCGATCCGGGCAGCGAGTGCACCATCGGCGGCATGTGCGCGACGCGGGCCTCCGGCACCAACGCGGTGCGCTACGGCACGATTCGCGAGAATGTCCTCGGGCTGACGGTGGCGTTGGCGGATGGGCGGGTGATCCGCACCGGCGGACGGGTGCGCAAATCCTCCACCGGCTATGATCTCACGCGGCTGTTCATCGGCTCGGAGGGCACGCTCGGCGTCATCACCGAGATCCAGCTTCGCCTGCACGGCATTCCCGAGGCGATGTCGGCCGCGGTCTGTCAGTTCCCCACCCTGGCCGGGGCGGTGGAAACGGTGATCGCCGTGATGCAGGCCGGCATTCCCGTCGCACGCATCGAGTTCCTCGACGAGCAGATGATGGAAGCGACCATCGCCTACGCGAAGCTCGAAGGCTACACCGCGGGGCCGACGCTGTTCTTCGAGTTCCACGGCTCCGAAGCCGGGGTGGCCGAGCAGGCGCAGATGGCCGAGGCGCTGGCCGAGGAGCATGGCGGGTCCGGCTTCCGCTGGGCGACCAATGCCGAGGCACGAAACCGGCTGTGGAAGGCGCGTCATGACGCCTACTGGGCGGCGCTCGCCTACCGGCCCGGCCATCGGGTGCTCACGACCGACGCCATCGTGCCGATCTCGCGCCTGGCCGAGGCCGTGCTCGGCGCGCGCGCGGATATCGATGCCTCCGGCTTCACGGCGCCGATGGTCGGCCATGTCGGGGATGGCAATTTCCATACCACCATCATGGTGCCCGACGAGCCCGGCGCGCTGGAGCGGGCCTGGGCGCTGGACCGGCGCATCGTCTCCCGCGCGCTCGCGCTCGGCGGCTCGTGCAGCGGCGAGCATGGCGTGGGGATCGGCAAGCGCGAGTTCCTGGAGATCGAGCACGGTGCCGAGAGCCTGGCGGTGATGCGCAGCCTGAAGACGACGCTGGATCCGAACGGCATCCTCAATCCCGGCAAGATGTTCCTGAACTGACGCGGATGTCGCGCCTCG
Organism: Pseudomonadota bacterium; assembly: GCA_021815825.1. Classification (GTDB taxonomy): domain Bacteria; phylum Pseudomonadota; class Alphaproteobacteria; order Acetobacterales; family Acetobacteraceae; genus JAJZVV01. The sequence goes on along the minus strand of JAKAZO010000012.1, from coordinate 28,315 downwards.
CGGCACTCGGCCCGGCGACCCGGCTCGCCGCCCAGCGCATCGCTGCGGCCAATGCGGCGCTGAACCGGCGCCTGATCGGCCGGCTCGGGCCGGGCCTGATCACCGGCGCCTCCGACGACGACCCCTCCGGCATCGCCACCTATTCCCAGGTGGGAGCCCAGTTCGGCTACGCCATGTGCTGGGTGATGCTGTTCACCTTCCCGCTGATGGCGGCGATCCAGGAGATCAGCGCGCGCATCGGCCGCGTCACCGGACAGGGGATCGCCGGCAATCTGCGCGCGCATTATTCGCCGTGGCTGCTGCGCGCGATCGTGGCGCTGCTGCTGATCGCCAACATCGCCAATCTCGGCGCGGACCTCGGCGCCATGGGCGAGGCCCTGCAGTTGCTGATCGGCGGCTCGGCCAAGGTCTATGTCGTCCTGTTCGCGGTCGGCTGCGCGATACTGGAGATTTTCGCGCGCTACGAGCGCTATGTCGCCATTCTCAAATGGACCTCGCTGTCGCTGCTCGCCTACGCGGCCACGGCGCTGGTGATCGACGTGCCCTGGGCGAGCGTCGCCCGCCATACACTCGTGCCGACCTTCTCCTTCGATACCGACTACGTCATCGCCATCGTCGCCGTGCTCGGCACGACCATCACGCCCTATTGCTTCTTCTGGCAGTCCTCCCAGGAGGCGGAGGACGAGCGCGTCGACCCGCTGGCCCGCCCGCTGCTCGAAGCGCCCGAGCAGGCGCCGGCGGAAATCGCGCGCATGCGGTTCGATACCTATACCGGGATGGGCTACTCGAACCTGATCAGCCTGTTCATCATCGTCACCACCGCGGCGACGCTGCACCTGCACGGCATCACCGACATCCAGACCTCGGCGCAGGCGGCCGAGGCGCTGCGGCCGCTCGCCGGACCCTTCACCTTCTTCGTATTCTCCGCCGGCATCATCGGCATCGGCCTGCTCGCCGTGCCGGTGCTCGCCGGCTCCTGCGCCTACGCTCTGGGCGAGGCGCTGGACTGGACCACCGGGCTCGGCCGCGCGCCGCTGGACGCCAAGGCGTTCTACGGCGCCATCACGGTGGCGACGCTCATCGGCATCGGCATCAATTTCACCGCCATCGACCCGATCAAGGCGCTGTTCTGGTCGGCGGTACTGAACGGCGTCGTCGCGGTGCCGCTGATGGTGATGATGATGCTGATGGCGATGCAGCCGCGCGTCATGGGCCGCTTCACCCTGCCGGCGCCGCTGCGGGCGCTGGGCTGGCTCTGCACCGGCACCATGGCGGTGGCCGTCGCCATCATGTTCGCGACGCTGTAGCCGCCTCGACAGGCTGGGCGGCACTACTCCAGCCGGAACGCGTCGGCGATGCGTCGCACGGTGCCGGCGGCGTCGACGAGCATCACGTCGAAGCGCACGCCCTTCGCGCCCCAATCCGGCTCGCTGGCGAGCAGGGCCTCCGCGGCGGCGAGGAGGCGGGTGCGCTGGCGCGGCGACAGCGCTGCGGCCGCCTCGGCGAGACGGGGGCGGGATTTGACCTCGATCACCGCGAGCAGGCCGTCGCGCATGGCGGCGATATCGATTTCGCCGGCGCCGGTGCGCAGGCGCTGGCCGAGGATGGTCCAGCCCTCGGCCACGAGCGCGGCGGCGGCGAGGCTCTCGGCATCGAGGCCGCTGCGCTGGGCACGCCGGCCACGGGCGCGGCGGGCAGGATCGCTGGGGATGGGCACGGTCCTCTCCGCTGGAGCAGCCTCGGATCTGATCGAGCCGGTCCGGCTCGGGTCCTGATTTGCCCCGGGCGTCGGGGACACGCAACCGCATCGGGGAGGCCGGGCGCGTCGGCCAGGCCAACATGACATAAAGATATGCTTATATCTTGACTGATGGACGCGATCGCTCTATCGGCTGTCCTCCGCGTCACCGCCAAGCCGCATCGGCCAACAGGAGCCCTGCATGACCATCGCCACCAATCTCGGCTTTCCACGCATCGGCCGCCGGCGCGAGCTGAAGACCGCGCTCGAGGCGTTCTGGAGCGGACAGGCCGATGAGGCCGCCCTGCGCGCCACCGCCGCCAGCCTGCGCGCCACCCATTGGGATCTGCAGCAGGGCCACGGCATCCAGCACGTCCCCGCCAATGATTTCGCCTTCTACGACCACGTGCTCGATACCGCGGTGATGCTCGGCGCCATTCCCGCCGGCTATGGCTGGCAGGAAGGCCCGGTCTCGCTCGCCACCTATTTCACCCTCGCGCGCGGCGGCGCCACCGTGCCGGCGCTGGAAATGACCAAGTGGTTCGACACCAACTACCACTACCTGGTCCCCCGCCTCGCCGCCGGGCAGCGCTTCGTGCTCACCGAGAATCGCCCGCTCGCCGCGTTCCGCGAGGCCTTCGCCCAGGGGCGGCGCACACGCCCGGTGCTGCTCGGCCCGGTCAGCTTCCTTACCCTCGCCAAGACCATCGATGGCTCCGATCCGCTCGACCTGCTCGAGGCGGTGCTGCCGGTCTACGCCCAAATCCTTGATGAACTGGCCGCCGAGGGCGTGGCGTGGGTGCAGATCGACGAGCCGGTGCTGGCGCTCGACCTGCCGGCCAAGACCCGGGCCGCCATCAGCCGCGCCTACGCGGTGCTGGCGCCTGGTCGCGGCGTGGACATCCTGCTCGCCAGCTATTTCGCGCCGCTGGCCGATAACCTGCCGACCGCCCTCGCCCTGCCCGTCGCCGGGCTGCATCTCGACCTGATCCGCGGCGCCGGCCAGCTCGGCGCGGTGCTGGAGGCGGCACGGCCGGAGCTGTGGCTCTCGCTCGGCATCGTCGACGGGCGCAATATCTGGCGCACGGATCTGCGCCGCGCGCTGGCGACGCTGGAGCAGGCGGCGGCGAAGCGCGGCACCCGCCAGCTCATGGTCGCGCCGTCCTGCAGCCTGCTGCACGTGCCGGTCGATCTGGCGCAGGAGACAGCGCTGCCGGCCGAGCTGAAGCCGTGGCTCGCCTTCGCCACCCAGAAGCTCGCCGAGATCGCCACCCTCACTCGCGCCCTCGACGAGGGTGCGGCCAGCGTCGCCGACGCGCTCGCGGACAGCGACAAGGCGGTGGCCGACCGGCGCGCCAGCACCAAGGTGCACGACGCGTCCGTCGCCGCCCGTCTCGCCGCCGCGACCCCGGCGTTGGAGCAGCGCGCCAGCGCGTTCCCCGTCCGGCGCGCGCGCCAGCAGGCACGGCTGAACCTGCCCGCCTTCCCCACCACCACCATCGGCTCCTTCCCGCAGACCGCCGAGGTCCGCGCCGCCCGCGCCGCCCACGCCCGCGGCACCATCGACGACGCGAAATACGACGCGGCGATCGCCGAATGGACCAAGCAGGCGATCGCCTGGCAGGAACAGGCCGGGCTCGACGTGCTCGTGCATGGCGAGTTCGAGCGCAACGACATGGTGAAGTATTTCGGCGAGCAGCTCGCCGGCTATGCCTTCACCAAGCATGGCTGGGTGCAGTCCTACGGCAGCCGCTGCGTCGCGCCGCCGATCATCTGGGGCGATGTCTCGCGCCCGGCGCCGATGACGGTGCGCTGGACGAAGTTCGCCCAGTCGCTCAGCAAGCATCCGGTCAAGGGCATGCTCACCGGGCCGGTGACGATGCTGCAATGGTCGTTCGTGCGCGACGACGAAACGCGCGAGACGGTGTGCCGGCAGATCGCGCTGGCGCTGCGCGACGAGGTGACCGACCTGGAGGCCGCCGGCATCGGCGTGATCCAGATCGACGAGCCGGCGCTGCGCGAGGGCCTGCCGCTGCGCCGCGCCGACCGCGCCGCCTATCTGCGCTGGGCAACCGCGAGCTTCCGCCTCTCCGCCAGCGGCGTGGGCGACGAGACGCAGATCCACACCCACATGTGCTATGCCGACTTCAACGACATCATGGCCGACATCATCGCGCTGGATGCCGACGTGATCAGCATCGAGGCGACGCGCAGCCGGATGGAGCTGCTCGATGCCTTCAAGGTCGAGAAATACCCCAACGAGATCGGTCCGGGCGTGTGGGACATCCATTCCCCGCGCGTGCCGAGCGCGGCCGAGATGGCCGAGCTCCTGCGCCTCGCCCGCGGCCGCCTGGCCGACTGGCAGATCTGGGTCAATCCGGATTGCGGCCTGAAGACACGGCGCTGGGAGGAGGTCCGCCCGGCGATCGACAACATGGTGGCCGCAGCCCGCGAGCTGCGCACCATGGCCCAGGCGGCGGAGTGATGCCGACGCCGACCCCCGGGCGGCGACGCCCCGGGGGTCGGCGGTCAGCACCACCCGGGGCCGAGAGCCCCGGGAGAGATCAACCCCACCCGGGGCGGCGAGCCCCGGGAAAGGTCAACAGTGATGCGGCGGCTGCAGCTTGAACTCGCTGAGCCGCGCCATCATGACGAAATCGCCGAAATCCATGCGGATGTCGTCGGCGACCCCGTTCTCCCAGTAGCGCATGCTCACCTCGTAGTCCGGTTCGAGCGCCGAGGGCTTGCGGTCGAAGAAGGCGATATGCACGCGCCCGCTGGCGAGCTTGGCCAGCGCCGGGTAGCGCGCCGACGGCGGCTTGGCGTTCCAGTTGGTGATGGTGACGAACGTGTCCTGCGCGCCACCGTCGGCGGTGCCGTCGAGCAGCGGCAGGGCGAGGAAGCGCTTGCCCGAGGCCGCGCCGGCGAGGATCGTCGCCGTGTGCCACATCGGGAACAAGGTCCCCGCCGGCAGCGGCGTGGTCTCTTCCTTCGGCTGGCTGTAGCGCACCTCGCCGCGCCCCCCGGGATGATCGAGCGTCGCTTCGCCGGAGGTGGCTTCGGTGAGGGCGGTATCCGTGGTCTGGCGCATGCGGAAGCGCAGCCGCGTGCCGGTCTTGGATTCCCACGTGGCGTAGTCGGTCTCCATCTGCACGTCCTGGCCGTCGCGGTTGGAGATGGTCATGGAGAGTTTCTGCTCGACCGCCCAGCCGTCGCAGGCATCGATGACGTCGAAATTCATCGACCCGCTGCCGCCGACGATGTCGCCGCCGCGCCCCGATTCGAAGCTGAGCTGATAGCGCGCGTGGTGCGCGGCGAGGCCGGCCGCCACCTGTGCGGCCGCCGGCGCGACGGCGGCGTGAGGCGCGCCGAGCGGCGGCGGCGCCGGCTCCGCCCAGGCATACGAAGCCCAAAGCGGCGCGGCGCTCAGCAGAGTGGCAGCGGCAAGGGCGGCAAGGCGCGTGGTCATGCGCGGAGTCTCCGACGGGTTGCCTGATAAATAAGCGAGCAGCCGCCACTTGCCCATAGGCTCATCGCCGCCGCCGCGAACGCTCCGGCCCGAAGGCCGGCCTGTCCGCGTGCCCCGGGCCCGATCGCACCCGCTCGATTCAACCCACGCCGGGTGCCGGCGTCGGCCCCGGGCCGCTGGTCTGCGCCTTCGGCGGCAGATCGAGCTTCAGCGACAATTCCTTGAGCCGCGCGGCGGGCACGGGCGCCGGCGCGCCCATCATCAGGTCCTCGCCCTGCTGGTTGAGCGGGAACAGGATGACCTCGCGGATGTTCGGCTCGTCGGCCAGGAGCATCACCATGCGGTCGATGCCCGGCGCCGAGCCACCGTGCGGCGGGGCGCCGTAGCGGAAGGCGTTGAGCATGCCGCCGAAGCGCGCCTCCACCTCGTCGGCGCCGTAGCCGGCGATGGCGAAGGCTTTCAGCATGATGTCGGCGCGGTGGTTGCGGATCGCGCCCGAGGAGAGCTCGATGCCGTTGCAGACGATGTCGTACTGAAAGGCCTTGATGGTCAGCGGATCCTGCGTCTCCAGCGCTTCCAGCCCGCCTTGCGGCATGCTGAACGGGTTGTGCGAGAAATCGATCTGACCGGTCTCCTCGTTGCGCTCGTACATCGGGAAGTCGGTGATCCAGCAGAAGCGGAAGGCGCCGGTCTCGGCCAGGCCCAGCTCGGTGCCGAGGCGCGCGCGCACGCTGCCGGCGAACTTCGCCGCCTCGGCCGGCTTGCCGGCGGCGAAGAACACCGCGTCGCCGGCGGCCAGGCCGCAGAGGTCCCGGATCTGCGCCGCCCGCTCCGGCTCGAGATTGCGCGCGATCGGCCCCTTGGCGCCCTCGGCGTCGAAAATGATGTAGCCGAGGCCGCCGGCGCCCTCCTCCTTGGCCCAGTCGTTGAGCTTGTCGAAAAAGGAGCGCGGCTGCGTGCCGGCGCCCGGCGCCGGGATCGCGCGCACCACGCCGCCGGCGGCGACGATGCGGGCGAACAGACCAAAGCCGGAGCCGGCGAAGGCACTGCTCGCATCCCGGATGCGCAGCGGGTTGCGCAGATCCGGCTTGTCGGAGCCGAACTCGAGCATCGCCGTCTCATAGGGGATGCGCGGGAACGGTGTCGGGCTGACGGCGCGGCCCGCGGCGAATTCCGCGAACACGCCGGCGATCACGGGTTCGATTGCCGCAAAAACATCATCTTGCGTGACGAAACTCATCTCGAAATCAAGCTGATAGAACTCGCCCGGCGAGCGGTCCGCACGCGATGCCTCGTCGCGGAAGCAGGGGGCGATCTGGAAATAACGGTCGAAGCCGGCGACCATCAGCAACTGCTTGAACTGCTGCGGCGCCTGCGGCAGGGCGTAGAATTTGCCCGGATGCAGCCGCGCCGGCACCAGGAAATCCCGTGCGCCCTCGGGCGAGGAGGCGGTGAGGATCGGGGTCTGGAATTCGTGGAAGCCCTGCGCCGTCATGCGCCGTCGGATCGAGGCGATCACCTGGCTGCGCAGCACCATGTTGCGCTGCATCCGCTCGCGGCGGAGATCGAGGAAGCGGTAGCGAAGGCGCAGATCCTCCGGGAATTGCTGCTCGCCGGCGACCTGGATCGGCAGCGTCTCGGCCGCTGACTGGACCGTGAGGCTGGCCGCGCGCAGTTCGATCTCCCCGGTCGGCAGCCGCGGGTTCACCGTGCCCGGCGCGCGCGCCACCACCTCGCCCGTGACGGTGATGACGCTCTCGGGCCGCACCCGGTCGGCCTCGGCGAACACCGCGCTCCCCTGGGTGAAGACGCACTGGGTGATGCCGGCGTGGTCGCGCAGATCGATGAACAGCAGCCCGCCATGGTCGCGCTTGCTGTGCACCCAGCCGGAGAGGCGGGCGGGGCGGCCGGTATCGGCGGCGCTGAGCGCGCCGCAGGAATGGGTGCGGTAGGAGTGCATCGGCGGGTTCCTGCTCGGGGGTCGTGCCCACTGGGCGCCGGCCGGAAGCGGGCGCCGGGCACAGAAGCGCCGGGCACACAAGCGAGCGGGCGCGCCACTGTCAAGTTTGTCGCCCCGGGCGCGCTTCCGACTTTTGTTTCCCCGGGCGCGCTTCCGCCACGCCATGGGCCGGTGTAAGGACAAACCCATGCCGCGCCCCGCCCGTGCCGACTTTCCCCCGCCCGAACTCATCACCACCACCGATGCGCTGGACGCGGTTTGCGCGCGACTGCGGCGGGAGGCGTTCGTCACCGTCGACACCGAGTTCATGCGCGAACGCACCTATTGGCCGGAACTCTGCGTGGTCCAGCTCGCCGGCACCGCCGAGGTCGTCGTGGTGGACGCGCTGGCCCCCGGCATCGATCTGGCCCCGCTCGGCGCCTTGCTCGACGATCCGGCGGTGACCAAGGTCTTCCACGCCGCGCGCCAGGACGTGGAGATTTTCCTGCTGCTGTTCGACGCCGTGCCGCGGCCGCTGTTCGATACCCAGGTCGCGGCGATGGTCGGCGGCTTCGGCGACCAGGCCGGCTACGATACGCTGGTCGCCGCCCTCACCGGCGGGCATATCGACAAGGCCCACCGCTTTTCCGATTGGTCCGCCCGCCCGCTCTCGCCGGCCCAGATCGCCTACGCCGCCGCCGACGTCACCCATCTGCGCGGCGTCTATGAGCAGTTGATGGCGCGGCTGGTGAAGGAGGGCCGCGGCGCCTGGGTGGCCGAGGAGATGGACGCGCTGGCCGAGCCGGCGACCTACCGGGTGGACCCGGAGACCGCCTGGGAGCGGCTGCGCGCGCGCAGCAACAACCGCCGCTTTCTCGGCACGCTGCGCGCCATCGCCGCCTGGCGCGAGCGCGAGGCGCAGCGCATCAACATTCCCCGCCAGCGCCTGCTCAAGGACGAGACGCTGCTGGAGATCGCCGCCACCGCGCCGCGGACGGCCGAGGACCTGCTCCGCGCCCGCGGCGTCGGCCGCGGCTTCGCCGAGGGTAAGCAGGGAGCGGCGCTGCTGGCCGTGATCGCCGCCGCCGCCGCCCTGCCGGAGGAGGATCTGCCGGAGCTCCCGCGCGCGCGGGAGGGCGCCCGCCCCTCGCCCGCCCTGGTCGCACTGCTGAAGGTGCTGCTGGCGGCGAAATGCGAGCAGCACCACGTCGCCCCGAAGCTGGTCGCCTCATCCGAGGACCTCGATCGGCTCGCCGCGGAGGAGCAGCCGGACATCCCGCCATTGCACGGCTGGCGGCACGACCTGTTCGGCGCCGACGCGCTGGCGCTGAAGGCCGGCCGCATCGCGCTCTCCACCGAGGGCAAGCGGATCAAGCTGCTGCGGCTGGGCTGAACCGGCGGCGAAGCATCCCCTCCCCGTCGGGCGCGGCGGATGTTACAAAGGCGATCTTAATCGGCCAGCGCGCCCGATCCACCGGCGAAGCGCGGCGCGGCGACGATGGGAAAGCGCCATGCCCGAAGCGAAAAAATCACCTGCGGCGCACGCCGATGGGTCGCGGCCGGCGCGATGGTGGCAGTGGGTTCTGATGTACCCCGCCTTGTTCATCGCCATCCTGGGCGCGGTGCCCCAGTATTTCCACTGGGTGTCGGCCGTGCAGCTGGGGCTTTCGCCCTTCGCCGACGTCGGCGGGGCGGAGAAGCAGCTCGATGCCTGGCGCAGGAATGCCGACTGTCTGACCGGGATCGATCACGTCAGACCCAAGGCGGAGACCCGCTACGGCATCGATCTGCTCACCTGCCCCTCCGGGGACATCCTGCTGACCCTGACCCCGCCGCCCGGCGCCGGCCAGGCGGTCTCGACCTGGATCATCACGGCGGAGCTGTTCAGCCACACCGCGCAGCGCAGCCTCCTCGCCGAGGCCTTCGCCCAGACGCCGCCCAAATCCACCGAGGAACCGTATTCGACCCGCGTGATCGACGTGCGGCAAAGCGGAACGCTGGTGACGCGGCGCATCCAGCGCTCGGACGGAAGCTGCGTCGACCAGACGATCGACGCGCTGACCGGGCGGCATGTCCGGCAGGCCGACGCGCCCTGCACGAAATATTGAAGGCGCGCCGGCTCTGGCGCCGAGGGCCGGGGCGGGCCTACGCTGCCGCCGTACCGCAGCGGAGACCGCCGGTCCGGCCAACAGGGCGGCGGCTCCTGGCATCGGAAGGAGCATGGACATGCGCGGCTTTCACCACCACCAGGCGGCTGCCTTCATCCGGCGGAGCACCGTTGCGCTGGCCATCGGCGGCGCCGGCGCGGCGCTGCTGCCCGCGGCGGCACAGGCGCAGTTGCTCAACCAGCTGGAGAATGCGGTTGGCGCGGGGCAGGCCGGTGGCGCAGCCCAGGGTATGGGCGCGGCACAGGGTGGCGGCGCGCTCGGAGGGCTCGGGGCGGCGCTGCCATCGGTGGACAAGGCGAGCCCGACCAATCTCGCCGGGCTGATCCAGTACTGCATCCAGAACAACTACCTTGGCGGTGGCGCGGCCTCGGTCAAGGATTCGCTGCTCGGCAAGGCGCCGGGCGCCGCCTCCGACAGTCAGTTCAAGGCCGGCAGCAACGGGCTGCTGCAGACCGGCCAGGGCCAGAATTTCGGCCTCGGCGGCGGCGGTCTCAAGGCGCAGATCACCCAGAAGGTTTGCGACCTCGTGCTGCAGCACGCCAAATCCTTGCTCTGAGGGACGCCGAACCATCAGGCGTCGCCCAGGACGGTCGGCACGCGGCGGCGCGGCAAGCCGGCCGGACAGGGTCCGCGGCGGGCGCTGCCATTCCTGACGCGCCATGAACGATCGCTCATGTGCCGGACTTCCTGGCGAGAGGTCGTGAGGTCGATGATAGCGGCATCATCGCCCGTTATGCGGCAAAAACATGAATGTGAATACGGAGGTCAGGACGACTGAACGCTGCCAGGTTCGCTATAATTGGCGGACTTATTAGGAAGTGTTCTACAGTTATTGTGGGAGAAAATCCATGAGCGGCCGCTTCACACCTCTTGCAATATTGGGATTGACCACGATCGGCGTATCCGGCTGCGATCACGACGACTATTACCGGCATGCCTATTACCAACCACCGCCGATCGTGATCCAGGCGCCGGCGCCGGCGCCGCAAGCGCCGACCTATGTGGCACCCCCGCCGTATCCTTATTATCAGCCATATCCATATTACGCGCCGGCCCCGGCCTACTACGGTGCGCCGGGGTATGGCTACTATGGCCGGCGCGGCGGCGACGACTGACGCGCTGGCGGGGGCTTCGGCGCGCGACTTTGCCGTTTCTGGATCATGTAGGGTCGGACAACGCCGGGATGCGTCAAACCACTCCGTCGCGGTTTCGCTCGGCGACCAGCGCCGCCATCGCCGCGCCGGCCTCGCCTTCCCCTTCGAGCCCGGCGACCACGCCGGCGCGGTCCGCGGGCGGGCGGTTCTGGCTCGCCTTCCACTTCCCTTCCAGCCGCGCGATGGGGATTTCGACCCCGACGATGCCGCGCAGCTGCCCAGCGATGAAATCCGCCGGCGCGTCATCGACCGCCCAAGGCGCCGGACGGGAGGCCTCGCGCGCGCGCGTCAGCCCCTCGACCAAGGCGCGCAGCCAGGCGGCATCGTCGATGATGCGCGGTGAGCCCCAGGCGTGCACGGTGGCGTAGTTCCAGGTCGGCACCACACGCCCCGTCTCGCGCTTGGTCGCATACAGGGACGGCGACACGTACGCCTGAGGTCCCTGGAACACGACCAGGCACTCGCCGACCGTAGCCAGTTCGGCCAGGTGTGGGTTGGCGCGGGCGAGATGGGCGCGCAGGGTGCCGCGGGGCGAGGCGTCCGCATCGAGCAGGAACGGCAGCGGATTGGCGAGCAGCCCCGCCCCACCCGCGGTGATGAGCAGGCCGAACGGGTGGGCGCGCATCAGCGCGTGCTGGACCTCGAGCCGGTCCTCGCGGAATGAAGCGGGCAGATACATGGTATGGCTCCTCGCCGGCGGGCCGCGGATCCCGTGCCGCGTGTCCCCTTGCCGCGATTTAACCCGATCGCGAACCGCCGCGCTTGCCAAATCATCCCCGCCCGGCACTATGCCGCGCCTGTTCACCCCGCCCCGAGGAACCGCGCGCATGGCTCCGACCCCGCACCTGTTTCGACCGGTCAGCTTCCGCTCGGTCACGGCACGCAACCGCATCACGGTCTCGCCGATGTGCCAGTACAGCGCCGCGGACGGTCTCGGCGACGACTGGCACGTGCAGCATCTCGGCGCCCGCGCGGTCGGCGGGGCTGGCATCGTCTTCACCGAGGCGACGCATGTCTCGGCCGTCGGGCGCATCACGCCGGGCTGTCTCGGCCTGTGGACCGCCGCGCACGAGGCGCTGCTGACGCGGCTCGCCGCCCTGATCAGCCGCTGCGGGGCGGTGCCGGGCATTCAGCTCGCCCATGCCGGGCGCAAGGCCAGCATCTCGCCGCCCTGGCAGGCGAGCGCGCCGATCGCGCCCGAGCAGGGCGGCTGGGTGCCGCTGGCGCCGAGCCCGATCCCCTTCGCCGAGGGCCACACCGTGCCGCACGCGCTGACCCCGGGCGAGATCGGCGAGATCGCCGGCCAATTCGCCGCCAGCACGGCCATGGCGCGCCGCGCCGGCTTCCGCATCATCGAATTGCACGCCGCGCACGGCTACCTCCTGCACTCGTTTCTCTCGCCGGTCTCGAACCGCCGCGGCGACGCCTATGGCGGGGACCTCGCCGGCCGCTCGCGCGCGCTGATGGAGACGATCGACGCCATCCGCGCCGAATGGCCACAGGATCTGCCGCTGTTCGTGCGCCTCTCCTGCACCGACTGGGTCGATGGCGGCCTGACCATCGAAGATACCGTTACCCTGGCGCGCGCGCTCGCCCGGCGGGGCGATGTCGACCTGATCGACTGTTCCTCGGGCGGCGTTTCCCCGGCGCAGCGGATTCCGTCGCTGCACCCGGGCTACCAGGTGCCCTTCGCCGAGCGGGTGCGACGCGAGGCCGGCATCGCCACCGGCGCCGTCGGGCTGATCCGCGATCCCCACCAGGCCGAGGAGATTCTCGGCAATGGACGGGCGGATCTGGTGATCCTCGCCCGGGCCCTGCTGGCGGACCCCGCCTGGCCCCTGCGCGCCGCCCGCGCGCTCGGTGTCACGCCGGAGCTGCCGGTGCAATATGCGCGCGCCCTGCTCAGCTGATACCGCGGTTCGCGTCGCCGTTCCCACCCCGACCGATCAAGAGGAAGGACAGACCATGCCTGATCGTGCCACAGCCCGCCGTGCCTCGCCGCTGCTCCTCGCCAGGCTGGCCGCCCCGGTGATCCTGGCTCTCCCCCTGGCTCTCCCGATCGCCCTCCCCGCCGCCGCGCAGCCCTACTCGCCGACGCCGCAGACCCAGAGGCCCAGCGCGCCCGAGACACCGGCGCAGGCGCGCGCCCGCGTCGAGAACCAGATCAAGCGGCTTCACGACGATCTCAGGATCACCCCGGACCAGGCCCAGCGCTGGGACGCCTTCGCCAGCGTCATGCGCGCCAACGCCGACCACATGGACTCGCTCTATCAGGAGCGCGCCAAGAGCTTCGACACCATGTCCGCGGTCGACAGCATGCGCTCCTACCAGCGCATCGTGCAGGCCCATGCCGAAGACCTGCAGCGGCTGGTGCCGGCCTTCGGGGAGCTCTACGAGAGCCTGTCGCCGCAGCAGAAGCAGACCGCCGACCGGCTGTTCCGCTACCGCGATCGCAGCGGCATGAACCGCCAGGTGCCGCATAGCTGAGCGCGACCCGGCACCGATCGTCCCGCTTCGGCCCCCCGCCCTTGCCCGGGCGGGGGAACGGGCGCTATACGCGCCGCTCCGACCCCTTTCGCCCGCCGGTCGGCATCGGCGGAGCCAGCAGGAGCAGCACCATGAAGCCCGGCATCCACCCCGACTACCACGAGATCGTGATCGTCATGACCGACGGCACGGAGTTCAAGACCCGCTCCTGCTACGGCAAGCCGGGCGAAACGCTGCGCCTCGACATCGACCCGAAATCCCATCCGGCATGGACCGGCCAGCATCGTCTGATCGATACCGGCGGCCAGGTGGCGAAATTCAACAAGCGGTTCGCCGGCATCGGCGCCCGCCGGAAATAGCCGCCGACCCCTCTTCCGAACCTCCATCCGAGCACGGCGCCGCCTCTTGAAGCCGGAGGCGGCGCTCGCTATGTCGGTTGCGTCCGGGGCGCCCTCAGGGGCCCCGGGCGACGACCCTGGGTCGGCCCATCCGGCGACCCAACCAGGACCTTGCTCGTTTCAGGAGGTTTCGCGATGACCACGATCGACTTCTCGCCCCTTTTCCGCAGCGCCATCGGCTTCGATCGGCTCGCCCGCTTCGTCGACAGCGCCCAGGCAGCGGGGAACGGCACCGGCTTTCCCCCCTACGACATCGCCCGCACCGCCGAGGATTCCTATCGGCTGACCCTGGCCGTGGCCGGGTTCGCGCCGGCGGATCTCGACATCACGGTGAAGGAGAACACCCTCATCGTCACCGGCCGCCAGGCGGAGAGCGGCGCGAAGAGCGAAGTGCTCTATCGCGGCATCGATGCCAGGCCGTTCGAGCGGCGCTTCGCGCTGGCCGAGCACATCGTCGTGGACGGCGCCGAGATGCGCAACGGGCTGCTGCATGTCGCGCTCAAGCGCGTGATGCCGGAGAGCCTGAAGCCGCGCCGCATCGCCATCGCCAGCGGCACGCAGACCATCACCGCGGACGCGAAGGCGGCCTGAGCCGCGCTGCACCCGGACCCCCGCTGCGGGGTCCGGGTATCCCGCGCTCAGAGCGCCAGCTTCAGCCGCGCGCCGATCTCGCCGATGATGCCGCGGCGGAAGGCGAGCACGCAGACGACGAAAATCGCGCCCTGCGTCACCGTCACCCAGGCGCCGAACTGGGCGAGATAGTTCTCCATCGCCGTCACCACGAGGGCGCCCGCGACGGGACCGAAAATGGTGCCGAGGCCCCCCAGCAGCACCATCAGCACCACCTCGCCCGACATCGAGAAATGCACGTCGGTGAGCGTGGCGATGCCGAACACCAGCGCTTTGGTGCCGCCGGCGATGCCGGCGATGAAGCTCGAGATGATGAAGGCGATCAGCTTGTAGTCGTTGGTGCGGTAGCCGAGCGAGGTGGCCCGTGGCTCGTTCTCCCGAACCGCTTTCAGCACCTGCCCGAACGGCGAATGCACGATGCGATGGATGAGCAGGAAGAAGAGCAGGAACAATCCCGCGACCAGCCAATACATCGCCATGTCGGACTGCATCGAGATCAGTCCGAACAGCTTCGCGCGCGGCACCTGCTGGATGCCGTCTTCGCCGCCGGTGAAGGGGGCTTCGAGGCAGACGAAATAGACCATCTGGGCCAGCGCCAGCGTGATCATGGCGAAATAGATGCCGAGCCGGCGGATGGCCAGCCAGCCGAAGACGACGCCGATGCCCGCGCCGGTGACCCCGCCGAGCAGGATCGCGAGCTCGGCCGACAGCCCCCAGTTCTTCGCCGTCCACGCGGTGACATAGGCTCCCATGCCGAAGAACGCCGCGTGACCGAAGGAGAGCAGCCCGACATAGCCGATCAGCAGGTTGAAGGCGCAGGCGAACATCGCGAAGCACAGCACCTTCATCACGAAGACCGGGTAGAGCACGCCGGGGCTCAGCACCAGCAGCGCCACCATCACCGCCAGCGCGACCGCCTGCACCGGGGTGTAGCCGAAAAACGTGGCGGAGTTCGGACGTGCCAGGGCGAGTGTGGTGCTGGCGGAGCTGGTCATCAGGCGGCCTTTCCGAACAGCCCCGCGGGGCGCGTGAGCAGGACGATCGCCATCACCACGAAGACCACGGTGGCCGAGGCCTCCGGATAGAACACCTTGGTCAGTCCCTCGATGACGCCGAGGCCGAAGCCGGTGATCACCGAGCCGATGATGGAGCCCATGCCGCCGATCACCACCACCGCGAACACGGTGTTGATGAAGCTCGAGCCCATGTTGGGGTTCACCGAGTAGATCGGCGCCGCCAGCACACCCGCCAGCGCCGCCAGCGCCACGCCGCCGGCGTAGGTGAGCGTGACCATGCGCGGCACGTTGACGCCGAAGGCCTGCACCAGCGGCGCATTCTCCGTGGCGGCGCGCAGCATCGCGCCGAGCTTCGTCTTCTCGATCAGCAGCCAGGTGGCGATGCAGACGACGAGCGCGGCGACGACGACCCAACCGCGATAGTTGGGCAGGAACATGAAACCGAGATTGGTCGCGCCCTGCAGCGCGCTCGGGATCTGGTAGGGCATGCCGGAGCTGCCGTACTCGTTGCGGAACAGCCCCTCGATCACCAGCGCCAGGCCGAATGTCAGCAGCAGTCCGTAGAGATGGTCGAGCTTGTAGAGACGGCTGATCAGCGTGCGCTCCAGGACGAGCCCGAAGGCGCCGACGATGAGCGGGGCCAGCAGCAAGGCCCACCAGTAGCCGATGCCGGCGTAGTTCAGCAGCATCCAGGCGACGAAGGCGCCCATCATGAACAGTGCGCCATGGGCGAAGTTGATGATGTTCAGGAGTCCGAAAATCACCGCCAGGCCGAGCGAGAGCATGGCGTAGAAGGCGCCGTTGATGAGTCCCAGCAGGAGCTGGCCGAAGAGCAGCGGCCCGGGAATGCCGAAGATGGTGAACATGGCCAGCTCCTGCCGCCGCAGCTCAGGCTTTGACCAGCGGGCAGCCGGGGTCCATCGGCTGCCACGCCTCGCCGGGCTCGGTTGTCGCCAGCAGATTGTAGTAGTCCCAATCGCCCTTGCTCTGTTCCGGCGTCTTCACCTCGAACAGATAGGACGGCACCAGCAACTGGCCGTCGGCGCGGATCTTGCCGGGGCCGAACACGTCGTCATCGGTCGGCATCGCCTTCATGCGCGCCACCACCGCGGCGCCATCCGCACGGGCGGCGTCCACGCCCATATCGGCGACGGCCTTGAGGTAGTGCAGCGTTCCGGCGTAGCAGCCGGCCTGGATCATGTTCGCCATGCGGCCACCGAGCAGCGGCTTGGCGCGGGCCGTGAAGGCGCGGGTCCGATCGTTCAGGTTCCAGTAGAAGCTCTCGGTCAGCAGCAGTCCGCGCGCGGTCGCCAGGCCGAGCGCGTGGACGTCGGGGATGGTCATCAGCAATGCGGCGACGCGCATCGCCGGGGCCAGTCCGAACTCGTGCGCCTGCTTGACGCAGTTCACCGTGTCCGTCCCGGCATTCGCCAGGCCCAGCACCTTCGCCCCCGCGGCCTGCGCGGCGAGCAGGAAGGAGGAGAAGTCCGTCGTTCCCGGGAAGGGATACACGGAATGGCCGAGCACCTTGCCCTTGGCGTCGGTGACGAAGCGCGCGGTGATCTCCTCCAGCTCATGGCCGAAGACGTAGTCCGCGGTGATGAAGAACCAGGTGTCGCCGCCGGCCTTGACGGTGTTGCCGCCGGTCGAGCGCGCCAGCATCCAGGTGTCGTAGGTGTAGTGGATCGTGTTGGGCGAGCACTGCTTGCCGGTCAGCCCCGTCGTCGCCGCGCCGGAGTTGATGAAGACCTTGTTCTTCTCGCGGCAGACGCTGTTGACCGCGAGCGCCACCGAGGAGGTCGGCACGTCCATGATCATGTCGACGCCATCGCGATCGAACCATTGCCGCGCGATGCCGGCCCCGACATCGGGCTTGTTCTGATGGTCCGCCGACAGCACCTCCACCGTCAGCCCCTTGCTGGCGGCGAATTCCGCCACCGCCAGACGCGTGCACGCGACAGACATCGCGCCGGTCGTGTCGCGGTACGGGCCCGACATGTCGTTGAGCACGCCGATGCGGATGGGCTTGCCGGCGGCGCGCGCGCGGGGCGCGGCGAGCCCGGTGGCCAGCGGCAGCGCAGCGGCGCCCAGCAGGGCGCGGCGGGTGGTCATTGGAAACGTCATCGTTCTACTCCTTCACGAGAACGCAGCCGCGGCCGAGCGGTGGCGCGGCCTCGTCAGGCGGCGTGGTCGCCAGTTTCGTATAATAGTCCCACGGCCCGCGGCTTTCCGCTGGCGACTTGACCCGGAACAGATAGGCCGGAACCAGGACGCGGCCGTCCGCGCGCACGCGGAAACTGCCGAAGGCGTCGTCGTCGCACGGCGTCGCCTTCATCTGCGCCACCGTCGCGGCGCCGTCGCGTGCCGCCGGCAGGCCCATCGCCGCGACCGTCTTGAGATAATGCAGCGTGCCGGAATAGGTCCCCGCCTGCGCCATGGTCGGCGGCGCCTGACGCGGCATCGCCGGCCGCACCCGCGCACTCAGCGCCCGCGTGCGCTCGTTGAGGTCCCAGTAGAAGCTCGATGTCAGGTTGAGCCCCTGCGCGACCTCGAGACCGACCGCGTCGATATCGCTGATGAAGCCCGACAGCGCCGCCAGGCGCACGCGCCGCGACAGGCCGAATTCGTGTGCCTGCTTGAGGCCGTTGACGAGATCCGCTCCGGCATTGGCGAAGCCGATCACATCCGCGCCGGAGCTCTGCCCGGCCAGCAGGAAGGAGGAAAAATCGCTCGTCCCCGGAAACGGATAGAAGGACGTGCCCAGCACGGTGCCGCCGCTCGCGGCGACCGTCGCCGCCGCCTCGCCCTGCAACTGCCGGCCGAAGACGTAGTCGGCGGCGACGAAATACCAGCTCCGGCCGCCGGACTTCACCACCTGCAGCGCGGTGGAGCGGGCCAGCATGTAGACGTCGTAGCTCCAGTGCAGGGAGTTGGCCGAGCATTGCCGTCCGGTCAGTTCCGTCGTGCCGGTGGCCGTGGCCAGCGCCACCTTGTTCTTGGCCCGCGCGACCTGCGCCACCGCCAGCGCCACCGCCGAGTTGGTGAGATCCGTCACCATGTCCACGCCATCGCGGTCGAACCATTGCCGCGCGATGGCGGCGCCGACATCGGGCTTGTTCTGATGATCGGCGGTGACGATCTCGACATCGAAGCTGCCGGCGCCAAATTCCGCCACCGCCTGACGCGCGCAGGCGAGCGCGCCGAGGCCGGCGAGATCCCGATACGGGCCGGACTGGTCGCCGAGCACACCGATCCGCAGCACCGGCCGCGCGGCGCGCGCCGCGCTACCCGCCAGGCCGGCGGCGGCGAGCGCGCCACCGAGGATCTGCCGTCGCGATGGCTGAATGTCTCTCATCACACACCCAGATATTCGTGCAGCTTGCCCATGTTCGAGGACAGCGCGGCGTTCGGGATCATGTCGACGATCTTGCCGTGCTCCATTACGTAGTGCCGGTCTGCCACCGTCGCGGCGAAGCGGAAATTCTGCTCGACCAGCAGCACGGTGAAGCCGCGCGCCTTGATCTCGCGAATGGTGCGCCCGATCTGCTGCACGATCACCGGCGCGAGCCCCTCGGTGGGCTCGTCGAGCAACAGCAGCCGCGCTCCGGTGCGCAGAATGCGCGCGATCGCCAGCATCTGCTGCTCGCCCCCGGAAAGCTTCGTGCCCTGGCTGGCGGACCGCTCCTTGAGGTTCGGAAACAGCGTGTAGATCGTCGGCAGATCCAGCCCGCCGCTCGCCACCACCGGGGGCAGCAGCAGATTTTCGGTGACATTGAGCGAGGCGAAGATGCCACGTTCCTCGGGGCACAGCGCGATCCCGGCGCGCGCGATCAGATCCGGACGCAGCGCGATCGTCTCGGTCTCGCGATAGCGGATGCTGCCCTCGCGCCGTCCGACCAGGCCCATGATCGCCTTCATGGTGGTGGTCTTGCCGGCGCCGTTGCGCCCGAGCAGGGTCACAACCTCACCCTCATGCACGCCGAAACCGACGCCGTGCAGGATGTGGCTTTCACCATACCAGGCGTGGAGTGCATCGACCGCGAGCATCGGCTTGTCAGCCATCGACGTCTCCGAGATAGGCCGTCATGACTTCGGGATTGCGCGAGACGCTGGCGTAGTCGCCTTCCGCCAGCACGCGCCCGCGTGTGAGGACCGTTATCGTGTCGCACAGACCTTCGACGACGGAGAGATTGTGCTCCACCATCAGGATCGTGCGCCCGCCGCGAATGCGGCGGATGAGGGCGACGACGCGATCGACATCCTCGTGCGTCATGCCCGCGGTCGGCTCGTCGAGCAGCATCATCGGCGGATCGAGCGCCAGCGTGGTCGCGATCTCGAGCGCGCGCTTGCGGCCATAGGGCAGTTCGACCGCGGTATGATTGACGTAATCGGACAGGCCGACATCGGCGAGAAGCTCGCGCGCGCGGGCATCGAACCGGTGCAGCACCCGCTCCGAACGCCAGAAATCGAAGGAGTTGCCACGGCTGCGCTGCAGCGCCAGACGGACATTCTCGAGCACGGAGAGATGCGGGAATACGGCCGAGATCTGGAAGCTGCGCACCAGGCCGAGCCGCGCCACCGCGGCCGGCGACAGGCCGGTGATGTCGCGGCCGGAAAAGCGGATCGTGCCGCGTGTCGGCTGGAGGAACTTTGTCAGAAGATTGAAGCAGGTGGTCTTGCCGGCGCCATTGGGCCCGATCAGCGCGTGGATGGTCCCCGTCCGCACCGACAACTTCACCCCGTCGACCGCCACGAAACCGCGGAATTCCTTCGTCAACCCCTCGGTCTCCAGGATGTATTCCGCCACTCCGCTCCCCCGCACGATTTGGTCTTGGACGCCGGCGGTCATTGGCATATCGCCGCCCGGCGCGCAAGGCTATGTTGTGACACTGTCGGAATCTCCA
The DNA here is from genome assembly GCA_021815825.1 of Pseudomonadota bacterium. Taxonomy (GTDB): domain Bacteria; phylum Pseudomonadota; class Alphaproteobacteria; order Acetobacterales; family Acetobacteraceae; genus JAJZVV01. The sequence goes on along the minus strand of JAKAZO010000012.1, from coordinate 8,412 downwards.
TCGACAGCCAGCGCCGCGCGAACCAGAGCGAGGTGGGAAAACCCCTGCGGGAAATTGCCGAGATGTCGTCGCGTTTTTGGATCGTATTCTTCCGCGAGCAGACCAACATCGTTGCGAAGTGATAACAAATGCGCAAGGGCCGCGGCAGCCTCATCGCGCCGCCCGTCGCGCACCAGCGCCTCAACGCGCCAGAAGCTGCAGGCGAGGAACGCGCCCTCCTCACCGTCGAGACCGTCGGCGCGGGCCTCGGTGCGATAGCGGCGCACCAGCCCGTCCACCATCAACTCGCGCTCGATCGCCGCCAGCGTGCCGCGCACGCGCGGATCCTCGGCCGGCAGGAAGCCGGTGAGCGGAATGCGCAGCAGGCTGGCGTCGAGCTCGCTCGAACCGAAGCTCTGCACGAAGCTGCCGCGCGCGGCATCGAAGCCTTGGGCGCAGACAGTGGCGTGGATCTGCCGCGCCAGCGCGCGCCAGCGATCGAGCGGCGCCTCCAGCCCGTCGCGCTCCGCGCTCCGGATCGCGCGATCGAGCGCGACCCAGGCCATCACCTTGGAAAAAGTGAAATGCCGCCGCCCGCCGCGCATCTCCCACAGGCCCTCGTCGGGCTGGTCCCAGATGCGCTCGAGCTGTCCGATCAGCGCCAACTCCAGCGACCAGGCCGAGCGCGGCGCCGCCAGCCCGCCGGAGCGGGCGTGCTGGAGCGCGCTGATCACTTCGCCGAAAATATCGAGCTGCACCTGTTCGGCGGCGGCGTTGCCGATGCGCACCGGCCGCGCGCCCTGGTAGCCGGGCAGCCAGGACGCCTCCCACTCGTCGAGGCGGCGTTCGCCGGCCAGGCCGTACATGATCTGCACCTGCTCGGGGCTGCCGGCGACGCTGCGCTGCAGCCAGTCCCGCCAGGCCTGGGCCTCGGCGAAATAGCCGGCGTCCATCAGCGCCTGTAGCGTCAGGGTCGCGTCGCGCAGCCAGCAATAGCGGTAGTCCCAGTTCCGCCGTCCGCCGAACTGCTCCGGCAGCGAGGTCGTCGGCGCGGCGACGATGCCACCGGTCGGCGCGTAGGTCAGCGCCTTCAGCGTGATCAGGGAGCGCAGCACCGGCTCGGCGAAGGCGCCGCGATAGGTGCAGCGGGCGCTCCAGTCCTGCCAGAAGCGCTCGGTGGCGGCACGTTCGGCGGCGGCGTCCAGCGGCGGCGGCGGCGGCGCGTGGGAGGCGGCGTGGGCGAGAATGAAGGTCACCGTCTCGCCGGCTTCGATCTCGATGGCCTGGCACAGCTCCGGCCCGCCCGGCGGCGGCGGCGCCTCCGGCAGGCGGGCGAGCCGCGGCGTGTCGGAGCAGGCGCGCAGAACCACCTGATCGGGCCCGGCGATGGCGCTGAGCGCCGCTGGCCCGAGCGCGTTGATCCAGGGCACCGTGCGGCCGTAATCGAAGCGCAGCGCCAGTTCGAAGCGCAGCGCCACGCGGCCGGACCGGCCCTCGACGCGGCGGATCAGGGCCGGACGCGGGCTGCCGGGCGGGTCGGAGACCGGCATGAAGTCGATCACCGCGACGCTGCCCTCCGCGGTGTGGAACACCGTCTCCAGCACCAGGGTGCCGGGGTGGTAGAAGCGCTGCACCCGTCCCGCCGCGCTCTGCGGGCGGATCAGCCACCGCCCGTGCGCCGGCGTGCCGAGCAGGGCGGCGAAGCAGGCCGGGCTGTCGAAGCGCGGCCAGCACAGCCAGTCGATCGAGCCGGCCCGGCTCACCAACGCGGCGCTGACGCAGTCGCCGATCAGGGCGTAGTCCTCGATGGCGGCGGGCGCGCCGGCCGGGTCCACCATCAGCGCTCAGCCGACATGGCCGAAAACCCGGCTGCCATTGGCCGGGCAGGAGCAGCGCTGGCCTGGCGTGCCCGGCGGATCCAGCGGGCAGATACGGGTGTTGGCGAAGCAGGTCCGGCCCGGCGCGGCGCCGCCGGGCGGGCGTGCCGGGGGAGCGGCGGTCTCCGGCTCGAAGGGTTCGTCGGGTGATCCGTACGGCCCCGGGGCGTCGGTCGGAGGGACATCATATCGGGGAGCATAGGCCGGCGGGGCGTCATATTGCGGGGCATAATAATAAGGCGGCGGCACCACGACCGGCGGGGCGAGCATGGGCGCGCCATAGTAGGGCATCACGGCCGGTCCGCCGAGGAACACGCCCCCGGACCACCACGCCCGCGCAGGCACCGGCCATCCGGCGCTGACCATCGTCAGCAGCGCCAGGGCGCCGCCCAGTGTCCGGTGGCTCGCATGGCGCGCAGCCTTTGGGCGATGCATGGCGAATCCCCGCGGTCTCCTGTTCCATCGCATTCTGCCTCGGCCGGGCGCGCGTATGGCGGCAGCGAGTGTGGTCGCGCAGGGCTGGAACGCAAGTCCCCGACCGCCGCGCTGCTTGACTTTCCGGCGCGTATTCAAGATACCGCACAGCATACGCGACTAGCATCGCGCCCGCCGCGTGCCGCCCTGGCCGCCGCGCCACTGAAAGCATCCTGTGTCCGAGACCGCCACGCCCTCCGAGATGATTGCCCTCGCGGCAGACCCGTCCGCTGCCGCACTCGAGCCTGCCGCCGCGCCCGTCACGTTCGCCGACCTCGGCCTGTCGGAGCCGATCCTGCGGGCGGTGACCGAGAAAGGCTACACCACGCCGACGCCGATCCAGGCGCAGGCGATCCCGGTCGTGCTGATGGGCCGCGACGTGCTCGGCAGCGCGCAGACCGGTACCGGCAAGACCGCCGGCTTCACGCTGCCTCTGATCGATATTCTCGCCGGCTCGCGCGGACGGGCGCGCATGCCGCGGGCGCTGATCCTCGAGCCGACGCGCGAACTGGCGCTGCAGGTGGCGGAGAATTTCGTCGCCTACGGCAAATACACGCGCCTGACGCATGCGCTGGTCATCGGTGGCGAGAGCATGACCGACCAGCGTGATGTGCTGACCCGCGGCGTCGATGTCGTCATCGCCACGCCGGGACGGCTGATCGACATGTTCGAGCGCGGCACCCTGCTGCTGACGGATGTGAAAGTGCTCGTCATCGACGAGGCCGACCGCATGCTCGACATGGGTTTCATCCCCGATGTCGAGCGCATCGTCGCCATGCTGCCGCGGACGCGCCAGACGCTGTTCTTCAGCGCCACCATGGCGCCCGAGATCCGCCGCCTCGCCGATGCCTTCCTGCAGAACCCGAAGCAGATCAGCGTTTCCCCGCCGGCCTCGGTGGCCAGCACCATCACCAGCCGCTACACGCTCGTCGCCGAACACGACAAGCGCGAGGCGCTGCGCCGGCTGATCCGCTCCGAGGACGTGCAGAACGCGCTGATCTTCTGCAACCGCAAACGCGACGTGGACATCCTCTTCCGCTCCCTGACCCGGCACAATTTCAAGGCCGGCGCGCTGCACGGGGACATGACCCAGCCGATGCGCTTCGCCACGCTGGAAAAGTTCAAGGCCGGCGAGATCAGGCTGCTGGTGTGCAGCGACGTCGCCGCCCGCGGACTCGACATCGGCGGCCTGTCCCACGTGTTCAATTTCGATGTCCCCCACCACGCCGAGGACTATGTCCACCGCATCGGCCGCACCGGCCGTGCCGGGCGCGAGGGCCGCGCCTTCACCCTGGCCACGCCGGAGGACCGCCTCGCCATGGCGGCGATCGAGACGCTGACCGCGGGCGCGATCCAGCGCATGCAGATCGAGGGGCTCGACCCGGTGGAGTGGAGCGAGGCCGCCTCCGGCCGTCGCGGCCGCCGCGGCAGCCCGGCGCGCGGCACCTCGGCGCGCGGCAGCTCGGCGCGTGGCAGCCGGGCCAGTGGTGACGCCAGTGGTGACGTAAGCCGTGGGGCCCGCGCCGCGGGCGAGAAGCCGCCTGCCGCCCGCCGCGGCCGCAAGGGCAGTGGCGAGGCGGCGCAAGCCGCCGCTGCGCCACACGCGCCTTCCGCCGAGCCCTCGCGCGAGCCAGCGCCTGCGCCTGCGCGCGAGCGTTCTTCCGCCCCCCCGCGCGATCGCTCCCCCGCGCCCCCGCGCGATCGTTCTTCCGCCCCCCCGCGCGACCGCGCCCCCGCGCCCGCGCGCGATCGCTCCCCCGCGCTCGGGCGCGAGGAGCGCTCCGGAGGCAACGACCGGCAGACGGTGGTTGGCTTCGGCGTCGATGTTCCCGCCTTCATGCTGGTCGCCGCTCGCCCCCACCGCGGCACCGCTGCCGCGCCATCCACGGCCGAAGGGTCCTACGGCGAAGGGGGACCGTCGCCGGCATCGGAGATCGCATCATGAACGCTCCCGCGCACACCGCCGCCAGCCCGCTCTTCACGTGGGAAGACGCGCTGCTGCTCGAAGCCCAGATCGGCGAGGAGGATCGCGCCATCCGCGACGCCGCCCGCGCCTATTGCCAGGAGCAGTTGTTTCCGCGCGTGCTCGAGGCCAACCGCCATGAGCGCTTCGACCGCACCATCATGACCGAGATGGGCGCGCTCGGCCTGCTCGGCGCCACCATCGAGGGCTATGGCTGCGCCGGCGCCTCCTACACCGCCTACGGGCTGATCGCGCGCGAGGTCGAGCGGGTCGATTCCGGCTATCGCAGCGCGCTTTCCGTGCAGTCCTCGCTGGTGATGTTCCCGATCCACGAATTCGGGTCCGAGGCGCAGCGGGAGAAATTTCTGCCCCGCCTGGCCAGCGGCGAATTCGTCGGCTGCTTCGGCCTCACCGAGCCCGATGCCGGCTCCGATCCCGGCTCGATGCGCACCCGTGCCCGCCGCGTCGACGGCGGCTACGTCCTCAACGGCACCAAGACCTGGATCACCAATTCGCCGATCGCCGATGTCTGCGTCGTCTGGGCCAAGGATGAGCAGGATGTCATCCGCGGCTTTCTGCTCGAGCGTGGCATGGAGGGGCTGACGACGCCGAAGATCGAGGGCAAGTTCAGCCTGCGCGCCAGCATCACCGGCATGATCATGATGAGCGACGTGTTCGTGCCCGCGGCCAATGTGCTGCCGGGCGTGAAGGGGCTGCGCGGCCCGTTCTCCTGCCTCAACAAGGCGCGCTACGGCATCGCCTGGGGCGCGCTCGGGGCGGCGGAGTTCTGCTGGCACGCGGCGCGCGACTACACGATGCAGCGGCTGATGTTCGGCCGTCCGCTCGCCGCCACGCAGCTGATCCAGAAGAAGCTCGCCGACATGCAGACCGAGATCACGCTCGGCCTGCAGAGCGTCTTTCGTCTTGGCCAGCTGATGGATGCCGGCCAGGCGGCGCCGGAGATGATCTCCATGCTGAAGCGCAATTCCTGCGGCAAGGCGCTGGAGATCGCCCGCACCGCGCGGGACATGCATGGCGGCAACGGCATCGCCGACGAGTACCACGTCATCCGCCACGTCATGAATCTCGAGGCGGTGAATACCTACGAGGGCACCCACGACGTTCACGCGCTGATCCTTGGCCGTGCCCAGACCGGACTCTCCGCCTTCGGCAACTGAGTCCGTCGCCGTCCGCGTCGCGCGCGTCGGCGCCGATGGCGACGGCATCGCCGCGCTCGCGGACGGCACGCCGCTCTACATTCCCTTCGCGCTGCCTGGCGAAACGCTGAGCCTGCGCCTCGGCGCGCGGCGTGGCGAAGGGCGCGCGGCGACGATCGAACACATCGAGAGCGCGAGCCCCGAGCGGGTGGCGCCGCGCTGCCGGCACTTCACCCAATGCGGCGGCTGCGCGCTGCAGCACTGGGACGATGCCGCGCTGCTCGGGTGGAAATCGGCCGGGCTCGCCGCCGCGCTGGCCCGCGCCGGATTCCCCAACGCGCCGCTCGCCCCGGCCATCGCCTGCGCGCCGGCGACGCGGCGGCGCATGGACCTGGCGCTGGCCTGGACCGCCTCGCGCCCGCTGGTCGGGCTGCACGCGGCACGGTCGGAGCGGGTGATCGATCTCGCCGAGTGCCCGGTGCTGGACCCGGCGCTGGCCGCGCTGCTGGCGCCCCTGCGCGCCGCCCTCGCCGGGCTCGTCACGCGTCCGCGCGCGGGCGCCGCGGTCGCCAATCTGCTCGATGGCGGCATCGACCTGCTGCTGCGCCTCGATAGGCCGCTCGGCCTCGCTGACCGCATGCACCTCGTCGCCTTCGCCCGCGCCACCAGGCTGGTCCGCCTCAGTCTCGGAACGGCCGGCGGCGAGGCCGAGCCGCTCGCGGTGCTGCGTCCGCCGCGGCTCGGCTTCGGTGCCGTCACGGTCAGCCCGCCGCCGGGCGCCTTCCTGCAGGCGACGGCCTCCGGCGAGGCGGCGATCCGTGCCGCCGTGCTGGCCGGATTGCCGGAGCGCCTGCCGCGCCGGGCGCGCCTCGTCGAGCTCTTCGCCGGCTGCGGCACGCTGAGCTTCGCCCTCGCCGCCCTCGCCCCGCTCACCGCCTATGAGGGCGACGAAGCCGCCGCCGCGGCGCTCCGGGAAGCCGCCAGGGCCGGCGGGCTCGGCGGGCGCATCAGCGTCGTGGTGCGCGACCTCGCCCGCCGGCCGCCGCTGGTGGAGGAGCTGAGGGACGCCGCCGCCGTGGTGCTCGACCCGCCGCACGCCGGCGCCGCGGCGGCAATGACGGCCATCGCCGTCGCCGGCGTGAAGCGGGTGATCCATGTCAGCTGCAACCCGGCGACCCTGGCCCGCGACGCGCGCCGTCTCGCCGAAGCCGGCTATCGCGTCGTGCGGGCGACGCCGATCGACCAGTTCCTCTGGTCGGCGCGCATCGAGAGCGTGGTGGTGTTCGAGAGATAACCAGCGGCGGCTGCCGAGTCGGCTTGACTCCAAGGGAGGTATATAGAACAAATAAGGAACAAACACCAGACCCGAAAACCATGCCCGACCCCCTCTCCTCCCTCCCGCCCGGCCTGCCGGCGCGGCTGCGATCGCTCGACCCGCGCCCGCCTCATGGCGGTGTCGCGTTCGGCGATGCCGCCGTCGATGCCCATCTGCCGGAGCACGGACTTGCTCTCGGCCAGGTGCACGAGATCGGCGCCGCCGAATTCGATGACAGGCAGGCGAGGACCGGCGCGCTCGCCGCCGCCTTCGCCGCCTGCCTGCTCGCCCGTCTGCCCGGCACGCGGCCAATCCTCTGGATCGCCACGGTCTGCGATCTCTATCCGCACGGGCTCGCCGCCTGCGGGCTGGACCCCGCACGCCTGATCTTCGTCCAGGCGCGGCGGGACGCCGAAGTGCTGGCGGCGATGGAGACGGCGCTGCGCGAGGGCGCGGCGGCCGCGGTGCTGGGTGAGGTCGGGACGTTTCAGCGGCTCGCCGCGCGCCGCCTGCAGCTCGCCTGCCGCCGCCAGGGCAGCACCGGCTTCGTGCTGCGCCGCTGGCCGCACGGCGCGGCAACGGCGCGCCGCGCGGCGGAAGGCAACGCCGCCGCCACCCGCTGGCGGCTGGCGCCCTGGCCGAGCGAGAGCCGCGACAGGGAACCGGGACCGGCGCGCTGGCGGGTGGAGCTGCTTCAAGCGCGCGGCGGGCGGCCGGGCGCCTGGATCATGGAACTGGCCGAGGCGCCGGCGGAAACAAAGGAGAACAGGGATGCGACGCCTGCTCTGCGTGTGGTTGCCGCTCTGGCCGATCCAGCGCCTGCGCCGTCGCCCCGGCTTCGCGTCGCCGGATAGGGTGCTCGCCACGGTCGAGACGCGGCAGGGCCAGCGCCGGCTCGCCGCGGTCTGCCCGGGGGCCGCGGCGCACGGCCTCGCTCCCGACCAGCCGCTGGCGATGGCGCGGGCGATCTGTCCTGATCTCGCCCTGGCCGAGGCCGACCCGGCCGCCGACGCTGCCGGCCTCGCCGCGCTGGCCCGCTGGTGCACGCGCCATTTCACTCCCCTCGCCGCGCCCGACCCGCCGGAGGGGCTGTGGCTCGACGTCACCGGCTGTGCCGGCCTGTTCGGCGGCGAGGCCGGACTGGCCGAGACGCTCGCCCGGCGCCTGGCCGGGTTCGGGCTGCAGGCGCGGCTGGCGCTGGCCGGCGCCAGCGGCGCCGCCTGGGCGCTGGCCCGCGCGGGGCAGCGCGGCGACCCCGTCTTCCTGCCGCAGGGCGGGGAGCGGACGGCACTCTCGGCGCTGCCGGTCGGGCTGCTGCGGCTGGAGGCGCGCAGTGCCTCCCTGCTGCGCCGGCTGGGGGTGAAGACGATCGGCGATCTCGCCGCCTTGCCGCGCGCGGACCTCGCTGCCCGCTTCGGGAATGACCGCTTCGGGAGCGACCGGGGTTGCGGCGTGCTGGCCCGGCTCGACCAGGCGCTGGGCAGGATCGAGGAGCCGATCGCCTGGCCGATGCCGGCCATGCCCTGGGAAGAGCGGCTGGCCTTCGCCGAGCCGCTGCTCACCGCCGACAGCCTCGCCGCCGCGCTCGATCGGCTGGCGGCCAGGCTCTGCGCCCGGCTGGAACGGGCCGGGCGCGGCGGCGGGGCC
>JAKAZO010000088.1 GCA_021815825.1 Pseudomonadota bacterium | reverse complement strand
GCGCGGGCGGCGGCGCCGCCGGTCATGTAGTTGAGCTGCACCACGTAGCGCTGGCCGACGAAGGTCTTGTGGCCGTGCCAGGCCTCCGTGGTGTTGGGGAACACCAGCAGCGTGCCGTCCACCGGCGGCACCTCGACGGCGTAGTTTTCCAGGTCCCCAGGCCCGCGCAGCAGGCGCAGGCAGCCCTCGTGGCGCGCCCAGGCGGCGGTGGAGGGGTTCAGGTAGAGCAGCACCGTCACCCGCTTGGCGGTGGAGTCGCAATGGATCTGCCCGTCCCGCTCGCGCGAGACGCCGCGCAGCGTGATCATCGTCGCCGCGCCGTCGAGGTCGAGGCCGAAGCGGGCGGCGATGGTATCGCGCAGGCGCGCGCCCTCCAGCGCCTCCGCCAGCGCCGCGGCGCGCGGGCCGAGCCGGAGCGAGGCGAGCGGGAAGGAGCCGCCGCGCGTCATCGGCGGCAGGTCGGCGACGACGCCCTCCAGCACGCCGGGCGGCACGAAGCGCGGCACGACGAGATGGGCGAACGGGTCCGTCGCCACCGGCAGCCCGCCCAGCGCCGCGTAGTCCAGCGTGATCGCCTCCGATGCCATCGCGTCCTCCTCGCCCCCACCTGGAACCCCAAGCCAGCCACCCCGGAGCGGCCAGCATATAGAAGTGTGGCGCGGGGGCAAAAGGCGACGCCGGCGTTGCCCGCGCGCGGCGGAGCGGCTACATGCGCGCTGCCCGATGGACGCCGCCGCCGCTCTCCCCCCGAAGCTGCCCGATCCGCCGCTGCCCGCCGGTGCGGGGCCGCTCGCCGCCTATCGCGCCCGGCTCGGCGCCGGGGACTTGTCCACCGATCCGGCCCAGGCGCTCGCCGCCGAGCGGCTGCAGGAGCTCTGGGCCCGACTGCGCGGCTACGATCCGCCGCCGCGTCCGGAGCCGGCGGGCGGGCTGCTGGCGCGGCTGCTCCGCCGCAAGCCGGCGGATTGGGCGCCGGAGGGGCGGCCGAACGGGCTCTACCTCGTCGGCGCCGTCGGCCGCGGCAAGTCGATGCTGATGGACCTGTTCTTCGCCACCGCGACGGTGGCGCGCAAGCGGCGGGTGCATTTCCACGCATTCATGCAGGAGGCGCATGGCCGCTTCCACGCGCTCAAGGGTGACGGCGCAGACCCCATTCCGCCGCTGGCCGATGCGCTGGCGGAAGAGGCGGCGCTGCTCTGCTTCGACGAGTTGCAGGTGACGGACATCGCCGACGCGATGATCCTCGGCCGGCTCTTCGCCGCCCTGTTCGAGCGCGGGGTGGTGGTGGTCGCGACCTCCAACACCGCGCCGGACGACCTGTTCCGCGGCCAGCCCGGGCGCGACGCGTTCCAGCCCTTCATCGACCTGATCAAGCGCCATCTCGACCTGCTGGTGCTGGAGGGTAGGCAGGATTGGCGGCGCGGCCGGCTTCGCTCGCTGCCATGCTGGCAGGTGCCGGCGGACGCGATGGCGACGCGCACGCTCGATGCCGCCTTCGCCGAGTGGGCCGAGGGCGAGGCCGCGCCGGCGCGCATCACCGTGCTCGGCCGGACCCTGGAGATGCCTCTGGCGGCGGGGCGGGTGGCGCGGTTCGCCTTCGCCGATCTCTGCGCCCGCCCGCTCGGCCCGGCGGACTATCTCGCGCTGGCGACGCATTTCGAGGCCCTGGTGGTGGACGACGTGCCCCGCCTCTCGCCGGCGAATTTCGACGAGGCGCGGCGCTTCATCACCCTGATCGACGCGCTCTACGAGCACCGGGTGAAGCTCTACGCCACCGCCGCCGCCGCGCCGGACGCGCTCTACCGCAGCGGCGAGGGGGCAGAGGCGTTCGCGCGCACCGCCTCGCGGCTGATCGAGATGCAGAGCGCCGCCTACCTTGCTCTTCCGCACCTGACGTGAGCGCGCAGCCGAGATGAGACCGCATCCGGCACGAGACCGCTTCGGCTTGCTGCAGGTGCGGCAATGGGCTAGGTCACTCGCGCCTTTCCCGACCGAGGCTGCGGCGCGAAAGGCGCTGCCCGCCGCCGGGTGGCACGTTCCCGCAGGGCCGTGCCGCCCCTCGTCCCGCCCGTGGTAAGGAACCCGTCCATGGCTCGCAACAAGATCGCCCTCATCGGTGCCGGCAATATCGGCGGCACGCTGGCCCATCTCATCGGCCTCAAGGAACTCGGCGATGTCGTGCTGTTCGATGTCTTCGGCGGCGTCGCCGCCGGCAAGGCGCTCGACATCATGCAGTCCGGCCCGGTGGACGATTTCGACTCGGCGATGTCCGGCGGCTCGGACTACGCCGCCATCGCCGGCGCCGACGTGGTCATCGTCACCGCCGGCTTCCCGCGCCAGCCGGGCATGTCGCGCGACGATCTCGTCGCCAAGAATGCCGGCGTGATCGCCGAGGTGGCGGCGGGGATCAAGACCTACTGCCCGGGCGCCTTCGTCATCGTCATCACCAATCCGCTCGATGCCATGGTGTGGGTGATGAAGCAGAAGTCCGGCCTGCCGGCGGAGCGTGTGGTGGGCATGGCCGGCGTGCTGGACAGCGCCCGCTTCCGCCTGTTCCTGGCTCAGGAATTCAAGGTCTCGGTGGAGGACGTCACCGCCTTCGTGCTCGGCGGGCATGGCGACACGATGGTGCCGCTGATCCGCTATTCCACCGTCGCCGGCATTCCCGTGCCGGACCTGATCCGCATGGGCTGGACGACGCAGGAGCGCATCGACGCGATCTGCGCGCGCACCGCCAATGGCGGCGGCGAGATCGTCAAGCTGCTCGAGCGCGGCAGCGCTTTCTACGCGCCGGCCGCCTCCGCCATCGCCATGGCCGAGAGCTACCTCAAGGACAAGAAGCGCGTGCTGCCCTGCGCCGCCTGGCTCTCCGGGCAGTATGGCATCGACGGGCTCTATGTCGGCGTGCCGGTGGTGATCGGCGCCGGCGGGGTGGAGCGCGTCGTCGAGATCGCGCTGAACCCGGAGGAGAAGGCGGCGTTCGACAAATCCTGCGACGCGGTGCGCGGGCTGATCGACGCCTCCAAGAAGCTGGTCGGCTAGGCGCATGAACATTCACGAGTACCAGGCCAAGGCCCTGCTGCGCCGCTACGGCGTGGCGGTGCTGGACGGCCACGTCGCCTGGACGCCGGAGGAGGCGGAGGCGGCGGCGACGAAGCTCCCGGGCCCGGTGTTCGTGGTCAAGGCGCAGATCCACGCCGGCGGCCGCGGGGCGGGGCACTTCGCCGCGGACCCGGCCGGCAAGGGCGGCGTGCGCCTCGCCCGCTCGGCCGAGGCGGTGCGCGAGGCGGCGGCGGCGATGCTCGGCCAGACGCTGGTGACGAAGCAGACCGGCCCGGCCGGGCGCGTCGTCAACCGCGTCTATGTCGAGGCTGGCTGCGACATCGCGCGCGAGCTCTATCTGTCGCTGCTGATCGATCGCGCCGTCGGGCGCATCACCCTCGTCGCCTCGCGCGAGGGCGGCATGGAGATCGAGGAGGTGGCGGCGCGGAGCCCGGAGAAGATCCTGCGTGCGCCGATCGACCCGGCCAGCGGCATCTCCGCCTTCCACGCCCGCAAGCTCGCCTTCGGGCTCGGCCTCGCCGGGGCGCAGATCGGCGCCTTCGCGGGTTTCGTCGGCGCGCTCTACCGCGCCTTCACCGAGCTCGACGCCTCGATCGTCGAGATCAATCCGCTCGTCGTCACCGGCGAGGGCGCGGTGGTGGCGCTGGATGCGAAGATGGCGTTCGACGACAACGCGCTGTTCCGCCACCGCGAGCTGGACGCGCTGCATGATCCGGCCGAGGAGGATCCGAAGGAGCGCGAGGCGGCGCTGTTCGGCCTCAACTACGTGGCGCTGGACGGCACCATCGGCTGCATGGTCAACGGCGCCGGCCTGGCCATGGCGACCATGGACATCATCAAGCTCTATGGCGGCGCGCCGGCGAACTTCCTCGATGTCGGCGGCGGCGCGACCAAGGAGCGGGTGGCGGCGGCGTTCAAGATCATCCTCTCGGATCCCAACGTCGAAGGCATCCTCGTTAACATTTTCGGCGGTATCATGCGCTGCGACGTCATCGCCGAGGGCGTCGTGGCGGCGGCGCGCGAGACCTCGCTGACGGTGCCGCTGGTGGTGCGGCTGGAGGGGACGAACGTGGCGCTCGGCAAGGAGATCCTGGCGCGCTCCGGCCTCAAGATCATCGCCGCCGACAATCTCGCCGATGCCGCCGAAAAGGTGGTCGGCGCCGTGCGGGAGGCGGTGTGATGGCGATTCTCGTCGATGCGAACACGAAAGTGATCACGCAGGGCTTCACCGGCGCGCAGGGCACGTTCCATTCCGAGCAGGCGCTGGCCTACGGCACCAAGGTCGTGGGCGGGGTGACGCCGGGCAAGGGCGGGGGGCGCCATCTCGACCTGCCGGTGTTCGACACCGTGGCCGAGGCGCGTGCGCTGACCGGGGCGAACGCCTCGGCGATCTACGTGCCGCCCGCCGGCGCGGCGGACGCCATCCTGGAAGCGATCGACGCCGGCATCGCGCTCATCGTCTGCATCACCGAGGGCATTCCGGTGCTCGACATGGTGCGGGTGAAGCGCGCGCTGGATGGCTCGCGCTCGCGGCTGATCGGGCCGAACTGCCCCGGCGTCATCACCCCGGAGGCGTGCAAGATCGGCATCATGCCCGGCCACATCCATCGCCGCGGCCGCATCGGCATCGTCTCGCGCTCCGGCACGCTGACCTACGAGGCGGTGGCGCAGACCACCGCGGCCGGGCTCGGCCAGAGCACCTGCGTCGGCATCGGCGGCGATCCGGTGAAGGGCACCGACTTCATCGAGGTGCTGGAGATGTTCCTCGCCGACGCCGAGACCGAGGCGGTGATCATGATCGGCGAGATCGGCGGGGCGAGCGAGATCGACGCCGCCGAGTTCCTCGCCCGCTCGCCGGTGAAGAAGCCGGTCGTCGGCTTCGTGGCCGGCGCCACCGCCCCGCCGGGGCGGCGCATGGGCCATGCCGGCGCCGTGATCAGCGGCGGGCGCGACACGGCGGGGGCGAAGATGGAGGCCATGCGCGCCGCCGGCATCCATGTCGCCGAAAGCCCCGCCGCGCTCGGCAGCACCATGGTCCGCGCCTTGGGCCGATAGCGCCTTTCCTGCTGCACCACGCAACGATCGCGGAGACAAGCGACGATGGCCGGCGTTGACATTCTCGCCACCGCCTTCAATGGCGCCAATGCGGCATTCCTGGCGGATCTCTACGCGCGCTGGGTGGCGAACCCGGGCGCGGTCGATCCGAGCTTCGGGGAGCTGTTCGGCGCGCTGAACGACGAGGCGCGCTCGGTGCTCACCGATGCCGCCGGCGCCTCCTGGGCGCCAAGGCCGCGCGCCGGCGCCGCGGAGGAAGCGGCCCCCCGCCCTGGTTCGGCCCAGGGCCCGGGCTCGGCCGCGCGCGAGACCTCGCCGGAAGCGGTGCGCGCGGCGGCGCTGGACAGTCTGCGCGCGCTGATGCTGATCCGCACCTATCGCGTGCGCGGCCATCTCGAAGCGCGGCTGGATCCGCTGGGGCTGCAGGTGCCGAAGCCGCATCCCGAGCTCGATCCCGCCGCCTACGGCTTCACCCCGGCCGACTATGACCGCCCGATCTTCATCGACAACGTGCTCGGCCGCGAGAGCGCGACCATCCGCGAGATTCTCGGCATCGTGCGCGAGAGCTATTGCGGCCCGATCGGCGTCGAGTTCATGCACATCCAGGATCCGGACCGCAAATCCTGGATCCAGCGCCGCATCGAGGGCGCGCCCTGGCGCCAGCACGCCGCCGACGAGGCGCGCCGCGCCATCCTGCAGCAGCTCACCGAGGCCGAGGGGTTCGAGACCTTCTGCCAGAAACGCTTCGTCGGCACCAAGCGCTTCGGCCTCGAGGGCGGCGAGGTGCTGATCCCGGCGCTGCACGCCATCATCGCCACCGCCGCCGCCGACGGCGTGCGCGAGATCTGCATCGGCATGCCGCATCGCGGCCGGCTGAACACGCTGGTCAACATCGTGCGCAAGCCCTTCACCGCGATCTTCAGCGAGTTCGCCGGCGTCGGCGCCAATCCGGACGACGTGCAGGGCTCGGGCGACGTGAAATACCATCTCGGCACCTCGACCGATGTCGAGATCGGCGGGCAGATGGTGCATCTGTCGCTGCAGCCCAATCCGTCGCATCTCGAGGCGGTGGACCCCGTCGTCGTCGGCAAGGTGCGCGCGCGCCAGGACATGGCCGGGGACACGGCGCGGCGGCGCTCGGTGATGGGCGTCCTGATGCACGGGGACGCGGCCTTCGCCGGCCAGGGCCTGGTCTACGAGACGCTGGCGATGAGCGAGCTGATCGGCTACCGCACCGGCGGCACCGTGCACATCGTGCTCAACAACCAGATCGGCTTCACCACCGTGCCGGCCCACGCCTATTCCGGACTCTATTGCACGGACGTGGCGAAATCGATCCAGGCGCCGATCCTGCATGTCAATGGCGACGATCCCGAGGCGGTGGTGTTCTGCGCCGCGATGGCCGCCGCCTACCGCCAGCAATTCGCCGCCGACATCGTGCTCGACATCGTCTGCTACCGCCGCCACGGCCACAACGAGGCCGACGAGCCGGCCTTCACGCAGCCGCTGATGTACCGCGCCATCGGCGCCCACCCGACGACGCGCGCGCTCTACGCCGAGCGCCTCGCCGCCGAAGGGGTGCTCGACGCCGCGGCGGCGCAGGCGATGTGGGACCAGTTCAATGCCACGCTGGAGCAGTCCTTCCAGGCGGCGCAGGCGTACAAGCCGAACAAGGCGGACTGGCTGGAGGGCCACTGGTCCGGATTGAAGGAGGCCGACCAGCAAAGCGAGTGGCTGGAGGAATCGACCGCCGTGCCGGCGGCGCGGCTGCGCGAGATCGGCGCCGCGCTGGCTGCGACGCCCCCGGATTTCGACGTCAATCCGAAGATCGCCCGCCAGCTCGACGCGAAGAAGAAGATGATCGACAGCGGCGAGGGCATCGACTGGGCGACCGGCGAGGCGCTCGCCTTCGGCAGCCTGCTGCTGGAAGGCCACCGCGTGCGTCTCTCCGGCGAGGATTGTCAGCGCGGCACCTTCAGCCAGCGCCACGCCGTGCTCATCGACCAATCCAACCAGAACGAATACGTGCCGCTCAACAACATCGCCCCGGTGCAGGCGAAGATCGAGATCTACAATTCGCTGCTCTCCGAGGCCGGCGTGCTCGGCTTCGAATACGGCTACTCGCTCGCGGATCCGCGCACGCTGGTGCTGTGGGAGGGGCAGTTCGGCGATTTCGCCAATGGCGCGCAGGTGATCATCGATCAGTTCCTGGCCTCGGGCGAGACCAAATGGCTGCGCATGTCCGGCCTGGTGCTGCTGCTGCCACACGGCTACGAAGGCCAGGGGCCGGAGCATTCCTCGGCGCGGCTGGAGCGCTACCTGCAGCTCTGCGCCGAGCGCAACATGACGGTGGCGAACCTCACGACACCGGCCAACTATTTCCACGCCCTGCGCCGCCAGCTCAAGCGCAACTTCCGCAAGCCGCTGGTGCTGATGACGCCGAAATCGCTGCTGCGCCACAAGCTCGCCGTCTCGTCGCTGGCGGACATGGCCGAGGGCAGCGCGCTCGCCACGGTGATCGACGAGATCGACCCGATCGCGCCGGACGAGCGCGTGCGCCGCGTCGTGCTGTGCAGCGGCAAGGTCTATTACGACCTGCTCGCCGAACGCCGCGCCCGCGCGGTGGAGGACATCGCGATCGTCCGCGTCGAGCAGCTCTATCCGTTCCCGACCATCTCGCTGCCGAAGGTGCTCTCGCGCTACCGCAACGCGCAGGTGATCTGGTGCCAGGAGGAGCCGGCGAACATGGGCGCCTGGTGCTACGTGGACCGGCGGATCGAGAAAGTGCTCGGCGACATCGACGTCGCCGCCACGCGACCGCGCTATATCGGGCGCGAGGAGGCGGCGAGCCCGGCGACGGGGCTGGCGAAAATCCATGCCGCGCAGCAGGCTGCGCTGGTGAGCGCGGCGCTGACGATCGATTGAAGGACATCGCGATGGCCACCGAAATCAAAGTCCCCACCCTGGGCGAGAGCGTCTCCACCGCGACGGTCGCGCGCTGGCTCCGCCAGCAGGGCGAGACCGTCGCCGCGGACGAGCCGCTGGTCGAGCTGGAGACCGACAAGGTGACGGTGGAGGTGAACGCGCCGTCCGCCGGCGTGCTCGCCGAGATCCGTGTCGCCGAGGGCGGCGAGGTCGAGGTCGGCGCCGTGCTCGGCACGGTGGATGCGGCCGGGGCGGCGACCCATGCGCCGGGGCCGGCGGCCAATCCCTCGGCCGGCGTGCACGCGCCGCCGCGGCCCTCCGGCCCGGTCGCGCGCCCGGCGACGCCGCCGGCCGACATCGCCGCGCATCCGCCGCTGCCGGCGGCGGCGAAAATGATGGCCGAGCAGCAGTTGGCGCCGGCGGACCTCGGCGCCGGCAGCGGCAAGGACGGACGCATCACCAAGGGCGACGTGCTCGGCTTCCTCGCCCGCGCCACCTCTACCCCGCCCGCCGCGCCCACTTCCACCCCGCCCGCGCCGGTGAGCGTGCGCAGCGAGGCGGCGCGCGAGGAGCGCGTGCGCATGACGCGCCTGCGCCGCACCATCGCGCTCAGGCTGAAGGAGGCCCAGAACACCGCCGCCATGCTCACCACCTTCAACGAGGTGGATATGAGCGCGGCGCAGGCGATGCGGGCGGAGTATCGCGAGGCGTTCGAGAAGAAGCACCCGGGCGCGCGGCTCGGCTTCATGTCGCTGTTCGTGCGCGCCTGCGTCGTCGCGCTGAAGGAGTTTCCCGCCGTCAACGCCGAGATCGACGGCGACGAGATCATCTACAAGAACTACGTCCACATGGGCATCGCCGTCGGCGGCGCCTCCGGCCTCGTCGTGCCGGTGGTGCGCGACGCCGACCGCATGGGTTTCGCCGACATCGAGCGTACCATCGCCGATTTCGGCCGCCGCGCGCGCGACGGTGCGCTGAAGCTGGAGGAACTCACCGGCGGCACCTTCAGCATCACCAATGGCGGCGTCTATGGGTCGCTGATGTCCACGCCGATCCTCAATCCGCCGCAATCGGGCATTCTCGGCATGCACAAGATCCAGGACCGGCCGGTGGCGGTGAACGGCAAGGTCGAGATCCGGCCGATGATGTATCTGGCGCTGTCCTACGACCACCGCGTCGTCGATGGCCGCGAAGCGGTCTCGTTCCTCGTCCGGGTCAAGGAAGGGGTCGAGGATCCGCGCCGCCTGCTGCTGGATCTCTGAGCCATGGACGGGGAATTCGACGTTCTGGTGATCGGCGGCGGGCCCGGCGGCTATGTCTGCGCCATCCGCGCCGCGCAACTCGGGCTGCGCGTCGCCTGCGCCGAGAAGCGCGCGACGCTGGGCGGCACCTGCCTCAATATCGGCTGCATCCCCTCCAAGGCGCTGCTGCAATCCTCGGAGAATTTCCACGCCGCCGGCCACGCGCTGAAGGAGCACGGCGTGGTGGTCAAGGAGGTCGCGCTCGACCTGACGCAGATGATGGCGCGCAAGGACGACGTCGTCTCCGCCAACGTCAAGGGCGTCGAGTTCCTGTTCCGCAAGAACAAGGTGACCTGGCTCAAGGGTGCCGCGCGCATCACCGCGCCCGGCGCCGTCGCGGTCGGAGGCAAGACCTACGCCGCGAAGCACATCGTCATCGCCACCGGCAGCGAGAGCGTGCCGCTGCCGGGCGTGGCCATCGACGAGGAGCGCATCGTCACCTCCACCGGCGCGCTGGATCTCGATGCGGTGCCGAAGCATCTCGTCGTCGTCGGTGGCGGCTATATCGGGCTCGAGCTGGGCAGCGTCTGGCGCCGGCTCGGCGCCGAGGTCACCGTGGTCGAGTTCCTGGACCGGCTGGTGCCGACCATGGATGGCGAGGTGGCGACGCAGTTCCAGCGCATCCTCGCGCGCCAGGGCATGAAATTCCGCCTTTCGACGAAGCTCGCCGCCGCAAGGCGCGACGGCGAGGGCGTGGTTCTGGAGCTGGAGCCGAGCCAGCCGGGACCAGACGGGGGCAGCGCGCGCGAGGAGATGCGCGCGGACGTGGTGCTGGTCGCCGTCGGCCGCCGGCCGTTCACCGAGGGGCTGGGTCTGACGGAGATCGGCGTGGCGCTCGACGAGCGCGGGCGCATCCGCACCGATGCGCACTACGCCACCAATGTTCCCGGCATCCACGCCATCGGCGATGTCATCGCCGGGCCGATGCTGGCGCACAAGGCCGAGGAGGAGGGGGTGGCGCTGGCCGAGCGCCTGGCCGGCCAGGCAGGGCACGTGAATTACGGCGCCATTCCCGGCGTCGTCTACACCTGGCCCGAGGTCGCTTCCGTCGGCCGGACCGAGGAGGAGCTGAAAGCCGAAGGCGTGGCCTACAATGTCGGCAAATTCCCCTTCACCGCGAACGGCCGCGCGCGGGCCATGGGCGACACCGACGGGTTCGTCAAACTGCTCGCCGACAAGGCCACCGACCGGCTGCTCGGCGCACACATCATCGGCCCCGATGCCGGCACGCTGATCGCCGAACTGGTCACGGCGATCGAATTCGGCGCCTCCGCCGAGGATGTCGCGCGCACCTGCCACGCCCACCCGAGCCTCAACGAGGCGGTGAAGGAGGCGGCGCTCGCGGTGGCCGGGAGGGCGATCCATATCTGAGCGCGCCGCGCCGCTGCTCGCGGTCTCGATGGGCGATCCGGCCGGGATCGGGCCGGAGATCACCGTTTCGGCCTGGGCGGCGCTGCGCGGGAGCGGGCCGGGCTTTCTCGTGATCGGCGACCCGGCGCTCTATCCCGGCGCGAGCGTGGTGGCCGACCCGGCCGAGGCGGCGCGGGTGTTTCCTCAGGCGCTGCCGGTGCTGCCGGTGCCGCTCGCGGCCCCACTCGCGGCCCCGGTGCGCGCCGGGCAGCCGGACGGCGCCAACGCCCCCGCCATCATCGAGGCCATCGCGGCCGCGGCGCGGCTGGCGATGGCCGGCGCGGTCGGCGGCATCGTCACCAACCCGATCAGCAAGGCGGCGCTCTACGGCGCCGGCTTCGCCCATCCGGGCCATACCGAGTTTCTCGGTGCGCTCACC
>JAKAZO010000087.1 GCA_021815825.1 Pseudomonadota bacterium | reverse complement strand
GGCTATCGCCGCGGTTGGCCGGGCGATCGCGTCGGAACTGCCGGAACTGCTCGCGCTCGACCCCGTGGCGCTGAAGGCGCGCCGGCGAGAGAAGTTCCTCGAGATGGGCCGCGAGGGCGTCGGCTGAGGCGACACCTTGGGCTTGATGGCGGGGCCGTCGCCGCGCGACAATCACCAGCGGCACCGGCGTATGCGCTGCCGGCGGACGCGTCGCGGGCGGTGGCCCTGCTCACAGGAACGGAGCCGGCATGGACCTGAGAGCCTGCGCCTGTGGCAGCGGACTGCGACATCTGCGCTGCTGCGGCCTCGACCTCGGCACGCTCAGCCCGCCGGGTGCGAGCGAGCCGCTGCGGCCGCTGCTGGCCGAGGCGCAGGCGGCGATGGCAGCCCAGCCGGAGCGGGCGGAGGCGGCGCTGCTGGCGCTGCTCGAACTCGCGCCGGGCTTCGAGGAGGCGCTGCGTCTGCTCGCCACGCTGCGGGCGCGCCAGGGGCGAGCCGCTGCCGAGGAAGTGCTGCTGCGCCGCATCGTCGCGATCAATCCCAATAATTTCTCGGCCACCAACGATCTCGCCCTGCTGCTGCTCCGCACCGGGCGCGCGGCCGAGGCAGAGACACATGCCCGCAACGGACTGCGCATCGCCCCGCGCGAGGCGCAGGCGCATAACCTGCTCGGCCTGGTCCTGACCGAGATCGGCCGCCCGCATGCTGGCGAGCATCATTACCGCCAGGTGTTGACCCTGGTCGCGCAGCCGGACGCGGGCTTGCTGGCGAATCTCGCCTGGAACCTGAAATCCCAGGGCCGAGCGGCGGAGTCGCGCGCCATGTACGAACAGGCCGCGGCGCGCGATCCGAATCTCTACCAGACGTGGCTCGGCTGGGCGCGGCTGGAGGAGGCCGATCGGCGCCTGGACCGGGCGCGCGAACTGCTTGAGCACGCGGCGCAACTGGCGCCGGAGGATCCCGGCGTGCGCATGATGAGCGCCATCCTCACCGCGCGGGAAGGGCGGCCGGAGGCAGCGCTGGCCGAGATCGACCGCCTCGGCGAACACGGCGGCAGGGAGTTGGGCGCCAACGAGTGGATGGAGAAGGGGCGTCTGCTCGACCAGCTCGGCCGCACGGAGGAGGCTTTCGCCGCCTTCACGGCCGGCAAGGCCAAGGCCCGCGCCGCGCTCGGCCACGGCTATCTCGCCGAGCAGGCAGCCGAGCAGGCGCGGCGGCTGCGCGGATTCTTCACCGCGGAGCGGCTGGCCTTCATCCCCCGCGCCCGCCCCGCGCCGGCGGGGCCGCAGCCGATCTTCGTCCTCGGCTTTCCCCGTTCCGGCACGACGCTGGTCGAGCAGATGCTGTCGTGCCACGCCGACATTTCGGCCGGCGACGAACTGCCGATCATCCATGATCTCACCCAGGCCATCCCGCGCCTGCTCAACAGCCCGCTCGCCTATCCCGAGGCGCTGAGCGAGCTGTGGATGGCCGAGCAGCGCACCGCGCTCGACCGGCTGCGCGACCTCTATCTCGAAGGCGCGCGGGAGCTCGGCGCCGCTGCACCCGGAGAGCACCGGGGTGGGGACGCGCCGGGCCCGACATGGTTCACCGACAAGATGCCGCTGAACGAGACGCAGCTCGGCCTCATCGGGCTGCTTTTTCCAGAGGCGCCGCTGATCCATGTGCTGCGCCATCCGCTTGATGTCGTGCTCTCGGTGTTCGCCAACCAGCTCACGCACGGGTTCTTCTGCGCCTTCGAACTCGAAGGCGTGGCCCGGCACTACGCGCTCACGATGGAGCTCGTCGCGCATTATCGCGCTGAGATGACCCTGCGCTACCTGCCGCTTCGCTACGAGACCCTCATCGCCGATCCGCAGGCGGCGATCCGCCGCGTGCTCGCCCATATCGGCGCGCCCTTCGATCCCGCCTGCCTCGATTTCCACGCCAACCCGCGCCACGCCCGCACTGCCAGCTACGCGCAGGTGACCGAACCGCTCTATGACCGCTCCGTGTTCCGCTACCGTCGCTACCTGCGCGCGCTGGCGCCGGTCATTCCGCTGCTCGAACCGGTGATCGCCCGGCTCGGCTACCGCATCGAGACGGGCGATCACCGGCTCGGTGAACACAGCGCGGCGCCCGCATGAGCGAGGCGCCGGATCCGCTCGCCGCGCTGCTCGCCGAGGCCAGCGCCGACGAGCAGGCGGGCCGTCTGGACGCCGCCGAAGCCCGGCTGGCCGCGGCGCTGCGGCAGGCGCCGGAGCATCCGCACGCGCTGCATCTCTCCGGCATCGTCGCCTTCCGCCGCGGCCGGGAAGACGAGGCGCGGGCGCTGATGGAGCGCTCCATCGCGCTGGCGCCGGACGTGGCGCTCTATCATCGCAATATCTGCGCCATCTACCGTGCCCTCGGTCGGCTCGAAGAGGGGCGCGAGGCCGGGCTGCGCGCCATCGCCATCGCTCCCGACGATGCCCACGCCTACGCCAATCTCGCCATCATCCACTATGACCTGCTCGAGCTCGACGAGGGGCTCGCCTGTTCGGAGCGGGCGCTCGAACTCAGCCCGGAACTGCCGGACGCCCATTTCGAGCGCGCGGAAGTGCTGCTGCTGCGCGGGCGGCTGGAGGAGGGCTGGGAGGAGTACGAGTGGCGCTTCAAGCTGCCCCAGGCCGGTCGCATGCTGCCAAAGGGCGAGGTGCCGCAATGGGATGGTGAGCGCCGCAGCGAGGGCCGGCTGCTGCTGATCGGCGATCAGGGCTTCGGCGACGTGATCCAGTTCGCTCGCTACATCCCCTGGGCAGCCGCGCGTTGGCCCGAGATCGTCGCGGCGTGCAGTGGCGAGATGCGGCCGGTCCTGGCGCAGTTTCCCCAGCTCGCCAGCATCCACGACCGCTGGGAGGACGTGCCCAGCTTCGACGCCTATTGCCCGCTCTCCGGCTTGCCCCGCCTGGCCGGCACGCGGGTGGAGAACATCCCCGGCACGGTGCCGTATCTCCACACCGACCCGGCGCGAATCCTGCACTGGGCGGGGCGGCTGGATCGGCTGCTCCCGTCGGGCCTGCCGCGGGTCGCGCTGGCCTGGGCCGGGCGGCCGGCGCACAACAACGACCGCAACCGTTCGACCACGCTGGAGCGGCTCGCGCCCATCCTCGCCGTGCCGGGCGTCGCTTTCGTCTCGCTGCAGAAAGGGCCGGCGCGGAGCGGTATTGGCGCGTATTTCGGGGCGGAACCGCTGCTCAACCTCGGTCCCTCGCTCGAAACCTTCGCCGATACCATGGCCGTCCTGGCCTGCGTGGACCTGGTCATCGCCGTCGATACCTCGGTGGTGCATCTCGCCGGCGCGATGGCGCGTCCGGTCTGGACCTTGCTGCCCTTCGCGCCGGACTGGCGCTGGCTGCTGGACCGGCCCGACACACCTTGGTATCCAACCATGCGCCTTTATCGCCAGGCAGCTCCGCGCGCCTGGGACGAACTGGCCAGCCGTGTCGCTGCGGATCTAGCCGTATTTCGCAACGAGATTCAGCGTCCCAGTCCGTAGAACTCGGCGTTGGGACGGATCTCCATCGCGTTCGCGAGCCGGTTGGACATGGCGAAGAAGGCTGCGATGGCGGCGATGTCCCAGGTTTCTTCCGGCTCGAAGCCCGCCTCGTCGAGCGCCGCATGGTCGTCCGGCCCGATCTCGGCTGACGCCACCGCCACCTTGATCGCGTATTCGAGCATCGCGCGCTGGCGCGGCGTGATCTGCGCCCGGCGCCAGTTGGTGGCGACCTGGTCGGCGATGGTCTTGCTCTTGGCGCGGATGCGCAGGATGGCGCCGTGGGCGATCACGCAATAATGGCACTGATTGGCAGCCGAGGTGGCGACCACGATCATTTCACGCTCTGCCTTCGTCAGCCCGCCCGGCCGCTCCATCAGCGCGTCGTGGTAGGCGAAGAAGGCGCGGAACTCGTCCGGGCGGTGTGCGAGGGCGAGAAAGACGTTGGGCACGAAGCCGGACTTTTCCTGCACGGCGAGGATCCGCGCTCGGATATCATCGGGCAGGGTGGCGATGTCGGGGATCGGAAATCGGCTGATCGGTTCGTCGGTCATGGTCGCTGTCCTCGGTTGCGTGGCCAATCTTCCCGCGCGAGACGCGCTCTGGAAACATACGATTCGGATTCACGCGATCGCAACCGGTTGCCCCTAGTCTGGCGCCATGCGTCTGAAGATGTTCCACGCCTCCGGTATGACGGAAGCCATGGCCCGGGTGCGCCTGGAGCTTGGTCCGGATGCGCTGATCCTGGCGACCCGCCGCCTCGGCGATGGTGTGGAGGTCACCGCGGCGCTGGAGGAAGAGGATGCGCCACCGCCGCTCGCCGCGGCCCCGCCGCTGCCCCCTGACCCGGTTCATGCAACTGCCCTGGCCTATCACGGCGTGCCGTCCAGCCTCACCCAGCGCCTCGCCGGACGCCTCGCAGTGGCGGCGCGGACCGAACGGCGCGGCCGTGAGGCGGCGCTGGCGGCCGCGCTCGCCAGCGAGCTTCGCTTCGACGAGCTCGGGCTCGCGCCTGGGGCGCCGCCGCTGCTGCTGGTCGGCCCGCCCGGCGCTGGCAAGACGCTGACGGTGGCACGCCTCGCGACCCGGCTCGTTCTCGCGCACAGCGTGCCGCTGGTGATCACCGCCGATGGCAGACGGGCCGGGGCGGTGGAGCAACTCGCCGCCTTCACCCGCCTGCTCGGGCTGACGCTGCTCGCCGCGGACCATCCGCTATCGCTGGGGCGTGCCCTGGCCCGCCGCCCGCCCGGGGCCCCGGTGCTGATCGACGCGCCGGGCATCGACCCTTTCGATCCGGCCCAGCGCGACGAACTCGCCGCCCTGGCGGCGACCGCGACCGCCCGCATCGCCCTGGTTCTGCCGGCCGGCATGGACGCCGCCGAATGCGCCGACCTCGCCGGCGCCTTCGGCGGCTTGGGCGCGACGATGCTCATCGCCACACGGCTCGACATCGCGCGCCGCATCGGCGGCCTGCTCGCCGCCGCGGATGCCGCCTCCCTGACGATGACCGAAGCGGGCACGGGCCCAGGCGCGGCCGACAGCCTGGTCGCGCTCGGTCCGGCCTACCTCGCCGCCCGCCTGATCCAGACCGCCCCTGCCCGTGTCCAGCCCGGAGAGATGCCACGATGACACCTGATCGCGATCCTGCCCCGAGCGCGGCCCGCGGCCGCGTGGTCGCAGTCGCGTCGGGCAAGGGCGGGGTCGGCAAGACCTGGTTCGCCATCACGCTGGCCCATGCGCTGGCTCGCGCCGGCGAGCGCGTGCTGCTCTTCGACGGGGATCTCGGGCTCGCCAACGTCGATATTCAGCTCGGTCTTCTGCCGGAGCGGGATCTCGGCGCCGTCGCCGCAGGACGGGCGGCGCTGGCGGAGGCGACGCTGTGCTTTGCCGCCGGCGGATTCGATATTCTGGCTGGCCGCTCCGGCTCCGGCGCGCTCTCTGCTCTCGATCCGGCCACGATCGAGCGCATGCTTGCCGAGTTGCGCGCGGCGGCCATCCGATACGACACGATCGTGCTCGATCTCGGCGCCGGATTGGACCGCGCCGTGCGGCGCATGTCCGCGGCCGCCGACATTCTCCTGGTGCTCGCCACCGACGAGCCGACCAGTCTGACCGACGCCTATGCGGTGCTGAAACTGCACGCGACGGACCGCGCCGACGGCGACGCCCGCCTCGTCGTCAATCAGGCGCCGACACGCACCGCGGGGGAAAAGACCTTCGCCACCCTTGCCCGCGCCTGCGAGGCCTTTCTCCACCGCTCCCCACCGCTTGCCGGCGTGATCCGGCGCGACGAGCGGGTGCGCGACGCCATCCGGCGGCAGGTGCCGCTGCTGACGCGCCACCCGGCCAGCGTCGCCGCCGAGGATGTGGAAGCGATCGCGGCCCGGCTGACGCGCGCCCGGCTGCCGGCCTGATCACACGGTGCGGGTTCAGGCCGCGCTGGGCTCGGCGACGCCCTTGTCGCGCAGCAGGCCAGCGAGCTCGCCCGACTGGAACATCTCGGTGACGATGTCGCAGCCGCCGACGAACTCGCCCTTGACATAGAGCTGCGGGATGGTCGGCCAGTTCGAGAACTGCTTGATGCCGTCGCGCAGCTCGGCGTCCTCCAGCACGTTCGCGGTGTGGAAGGGCACGCCCACGTGGTTGAGGATCTGCACCACGCGCGCGGAGAAACCGCACTGCGGGAACATCGCAGTGCCCTTCATGTAGAGCATCACCGGGTGTTCGGTGATCTCGGCCTGGATGCGGTCGGCGACGTTTTGGCTCATCGGGAACTCCTTCAGTCCGGGGCGGAGGTTTGCAGCGCGAGCGCGTGCAGGGCACCGCCCATGCGGCCGCGCAGCGCGGCATAGACCAACTGGTGCTGCTGCACGCGGCTCTTGCCGCGGAACTGCTCGCTGACGATGGAAGCGGCGTAGTGATCTCCGTCCCCGGCCAGGTCCTCGATGGTCACGGTGGCATCCGGCAGCGCCGCCTTGATCAGCGCCTCGATCTCGCCCACCGACATCGCCATCGTCTATCCTCCGGAACCAGGTTCAGCTTCCCGACCATCCATCCAGGCCGGGAAGAACCGCTCATGTGCTGCGCGCAACTCATCGAGCGATATGGCGAGCCCGTCCGGGAGTGTCAAACCCGTCCCGCCGCTGCGCCCGAGGCGCAAGGCCGGAACCCCAGCGGCAGCGGCAGCCGCGAGCAGCGTGTCCCCGTCCGGAATGGCGGCGATGTAGCGGCCCTGATCCTCGCCGAACCAGAAGGCATGCGGCGGGATCGTGGGATCGGTGGCGAGCCGTGCGCCGGTGTTCCCTGCCAGCGCCATCTCGGCCACCGCGACCAGCAGGCCGCCGTCGGAGACGTCGTGGCAGGCGCGGATGTCGCCCGCCAGGATGCGGGCGCGGACGAAATCGCCGGCGCGGCGCTCGGCAGCGAGGTCAACCGGTGGCGGCGGCCCGGCCTCGCGGCCGGTGATCTCGCGCAGCCACAGCGACTGGCCGAGCCAGCCCGCCGTGTGCCCGATCAGCACGAGGTCGAGCCCCGGCGCCAGCGCCAGGCCGACGGCATCAGCGGCATCCTCGAGCACACCGAGCCCGCCGATCGCCGGCGTCGGCAAAATCGGGCGGCCCTCGGTCTCGTTGTAAAGGCTGACATTTCCGGAGACGACCGGGAAATCCAGTGCGCGGCAGGCCGCCGCCATGCCCTCGATCGCGGCGGCGAACTGGCCCATGATCGCCGGCTTCTCCGGATTGCCGAAATTCATGTTGTCGGTGATGGCGAGCGGCGTCGCGCCCACAGCGGTCAGGTTGCGCCAGGCCTCGGCCACGGCCTGCGCCCCGCCGGCGCGCGGATCGGCGGCGCAGTAGCGGGGGGTGCAGTCGGTCGTCAGCGCCAGCGCCCGCTTGTGCCCGTCGATCCGCACCACGGCGGCGTCCGCGGCGCCGGGGCGCTTCACCGTCTGGCCGCCGACGGTCGCGTCATACTGGTCCCAGACCCAGGCACGCGAGCAGAGATCGGGGCAGGCGATCAGGCGCAGCAGGGCCGGGCCGAGCCCGATCGGGTCGACGACGGGTTCCAGCGGCGGCGGCGGCGGCGCGACGTCGATCGGTCGGTGATAGAGCGGCGCCTGGTCGGCAAGCGGGGCGAGAGGGATGTCGGCCTCGACCGCGCCGCGATGGCGGACGGTGATCCGCCCGGTCTCGGTGAGATGGCCGATGACGGCGAAATCCAGCTCCCATTTCTCGAAGATCGCCCGTGCCATCGCCTCGCGGCCCGGGCGGAGCACGATCAGCATGCGTTCCTGGCTCTCCGAGAGCATCATCTCGTAGGCGCTCATACCCGTCTCGCGCTGCGGCACCGCGTCCAGATCGAGCGCGATGCCGACGCCGCCCTTGCCGGCCATTTCGACCGATGACGAGGTGAGCCCCGCGGCGCCCATGTCCTGGATGGCGACGATGGCATCGGTGGCCATCAGTTCCAGGCAGGCCTCGATGAGCAGCTTCTCCGTGAAGGGATCGCCGACCTGCACGGTCGGACGCTTGGCCTCGGCGTCCTGGCCGAACTCGGCGCTCGCCATGGTGGCGCCATGGATCCCGTCCCGCCCCGTCTTGGAGCCGACATAGACCACCGGGTTGCCGACCCCGGCGGCGGCGGAGAGGAAGATCCGGTCGGCCCGCGCGATGCCGACGGTCATGGCGTTGACCAGTGGGTTGCCGTCATAGGCGGGATGGAAATTGATCTCGCCGCCGACGGTGGGCACGCCGACGCAGTTGCCGTAGCCGCCGATGCCGCGCACCACGCCATCGACGACGCGGCGCGTCACCGGATTGTCCGGGCTGCCGAAACGCAGCGCATTGAGATTGGCCACCGGGCGCGCGCCCATGGTGAAGACGTCGCGCAGAATGCCGCCGACCCCCGTCGCCGCGCCCTGGTAGGGCTCGATGAAGCTCGGGTGGTTGTGGCTCTCCATCTTGAAAATCGCCGCCAGCCCCTCGCCGATATCGACCACGCCGGCATTCTCGCCGGGGCCGTGGATCACCCAGGGCGCTTTGGTCGGCAGTTGCTTCAGCCAGATGCGGGAGGATTTGTACGAGCAATGCTCGGACCACATGACCGAGAAGATGCCCAGTTCGGTCAGGCTCGGCGTGCGGCCGAGGATGGCCAGCACGCGGGCGTATTCTTCGTCGTTGAGTCCGAACTGACGGGCGAGTTCGGCGGAGACCTCGCTCATGCCGCGAACGCCTCCGCCAGGCTGGCGAAAAGGGGCTTGCCGTCCTCGCCGCCGAGCAGCGGATCGACCAGATTTTCCGGGTGCGGCATCAGACCGAGGACGCGCAGATTCGGGCTGTAGAGTCCAGCGATCGCGCGGGCGCTGCCGTTGGGGTTGGCCTCCGGCGTGAGCTCGCCCGCCGGCGTGGCATAGCGGAACGCGACCAGGCCTTCGCCCTCCAGCCGGTCGAGCGTCGCCTCGTCGGCGAAGTAGTTGCCATCGCCATGGGCCATCGGGGCCCGGAACACTTCGCCCTGCTGGTAGTGGCGCGTGAACACCGTGTCGGCGCGTTCGACGCGCAGATGGCAGTCCCGCGAGAGGAAGCGCAGGCCGGCATTGCGCAGCAGCGCGCCGGGCAGCATCCCGGCCTCGGTGAGGATCTGGAAGCCGTTGCAGACGCCGAGCACATAGCCGCCGCGCGTGGCGTGGGCGCGCACCGCGGTCATCACCGGCGACTGGGCGGCCATGGCCCCGCAGCGCAGATAATCGCCGAAACTGAAGCCGCCAGGGATGACGACGAGGTCGAGGCCAGCGAGATCGGTTTCGCGGTGCCAGATCATCCGCGGCGCATGCCCGGCGGCCCGTTCGAGCGCGATGGCCATGTCGCGCTCGCGGTTGATGCCGGGGAAGACGACGATGCCGACCCTCATCGCGCCGGGCACGGGAACAGTGCCCGCAGCGCCTCGCGCACCGCCACCGCGGCCGGGCCATCGCCGCCCTGGCGGTGCGACTCGAGATAGCCCGCGACCGCGTCCCGCAGCGCGCGCAGCTCGATGCGCTCGGGCAGACACACGGTCCGCCCCGCCGCGCCCCCGGCGAGCATCGAATCGGTCACGCCGGCGATGTAGGATTCGCAGTCGGCGCGCTGAGCGGCCGTGCCCGTCGCGCAGGTGCGAAGCAGCACATCCCGCTTGATGAAGGCGGCCTGTCCGGGCGCCGGGGCGAGCGCGGCCATGGCGAGCACGGCCAGCGGAAGAAGAGCGCGCATCACGCCCCGCCCACCGCGATGTCGAACCGTTCGATCACCGTATTGGCCAGGAGCTTGCGTGCCATCGTCTCCGCCGCGGCGCGCGCCCGCGTCGGGTCCGTCTCCGCCAGATCGAGCTCGATCACCTTGCCGGCCCGGACCTCGCCGATGCCGGCGAAGCCAAGTCCGGCCAGCGCGTGGCCGATCGCCTTGCCCTGGGGGTCCAGCACGCCGTCCTTCAGCATCACCGTCACCGTCACCTTCACTGGCTGGCTACCCTCTCACTGCATCGTCTCGGGACCCTTGAGGTCGCGCATCCCCGCCTCGGGCAGGATGCCGAGACGCTTGGCGACCTCCTGGTACGCCTCCTCGACCTTGCCGAGGTCGCGCCGGAAGCGGTCCTTGTCCATTTTCTCGTTGGTCTTGATGTCCCACAGCCGGCAATTGTCCGGGCTGATCTCGTCGGCGAGCACGATGCGCATCTCGTCATTCTCCCACAGCCGGCCGAATTCCAGCTTGAGATCGACCAGCGAGATGCCGACGCCGAGGAAGAGGCCGGTGAGGAAATCGTTGATGCGCAGGCTGAGCGCGACGATGTCGTCGATATCCTGGGTGTGCGCCCAGCCGAAGGCGGTAATGTGCTCCTCGCCCACCATCGGGTCATTGAGCGCGTCGTTCTTGTAGTAATACTCCAGGATCGAGCGCGGCAGCCTGGTGCCCTCGGGGATGCCGAGCCGGGTCGAGAGCGAGCCGGCGGCGATGTTGCGGATCACCACCTCGATCGGGATGATCTCGACTTCGCGGACGAGCTGCTCGCGCATATTGAGCCGGCGGACGAAATGCGTCGGGATGCCGATCTCGCCGAGCCGCAGCATCAGATACTCGCTGATGCGGTTGTTGAGCACGCCCTTCCCCGTGATGACGCCCTTCTTCTGAGCGTTGAAGGCAGTGGCGTCGTCCTTGAAATACTGCACGAGGGTTCCCGGCTCGGGGCCCTCGAACAGAATTTTCGCTTTGCCTTCATAGAGCTGTCGGCGGCGGGCCATGGCGGGTTTCCTTGGGCCTCGGAACGGCGGAAAGCGGCCGCATCCGGCGCCGCCCTCGGCGGGCGGGGGTTCTGGCAATGTCGGCGCTGGGTATAGCAATGCCCCGCCGCTTTGACCACGCCCTACCCATTTGCGCCAGCGGGGCCACCGGGCGGGGCCACGAAGGCGAATGCGGCCTGGTCCGCCGGGCCCGGCGCGAACAGCCAAACTGGCGCACCATCCGGGCGCAGCGCCAGGAGCGCGGCGGAGACGGTGCCGAACCCGCCGCGGGGGGCAATGGTGAGCTGGCTTTCCGGCGGGCCGGAGCGGTCGGCCAGAATCGCGGTCCAGCTCGCCCACTCGGCCGGCGGCTGTGGCGGCGAAGCGGCGGCGAAACGCGGCAGATGGCGGGCGACGCGGGGGCTCTCATGATCGTTGGGATTGTGCGCCGTCACCATGGCGAGGCCCGGGGCGAGGCGCTCGACATGCGGATGGCCCTCGCCGAGGCCGCGCAGGAAGAAAGCGTCCACCCCGTCGGCCAGCACCATGTTGAAGCGCCGCCAGCGCCCGGCATCGAGCGCGCCGATCGCCGCGGCGGCGGCGGCGGCGGTCGGCTCGGCCAGCGCGATCAGCGGCAGTTCGCCGCGGCTTTCCTTATCGGCGCGGGGCCCGAGGCTGCCCTGGCGGTTCAGCACGGT
>JAKAZO010000086.1 GCA_021815825.1 Pseudomonadota bacterium | reverse complement strand
CGCGACGCTCATCCCGCACCCGCCGCTCCGGCGGAGCAGCGCGCCGAACCCGCGCCTGCCTCGGTGGGGAAAAGGGTCGAGGGCGGCCAGGCGCAAGGCGGCGCGCGCTCCACGCCGCCTCACGCAGCCGCGATGGATCCCGCTCTTCCGGCCGACGGAGCGATCACCGGGAAACGGCGCGGCCGCGGCCGCCGGGCCTGCTCAGCCGCCGATCCGACCGCCGAGCTCGTCTTCGATATGGACCCGGATGATGTCCTCGAAGGAGGTCTCCGCGCGGAACCCCAGCTCCAGCGCTCGGCGAGGATCGAAGCGGCGCGGCCAGCCGGCGACGATCGCCGCGATCGTCGGGTCTGGCTGCCGGCGGATCAGGCGGACCGCGCCGTCGCCGGCAACTTTGCGCAAGGCCGCGATCTGTTCGCCGACGGTCGCGGCGAGCCCGGGCATGGTGAGGTTGCGGCGGGCCCCGAGGGGGGCGAGGTCGAGAGACGCCGCATGAACGAGGAAGCCCACCGCCGCACGCGGGCTGGCATGCCAGTGCATCACGTCCTCGCCGACCGGCAGCACCGCCTCCTGGCCCGCCAGCGGCTCGCGCAGGATACCGGAAAAGAACCCGGAGGCCGCCTTGTTGGGCTTGCCCGGGCGGATGCAGATGGTCGGCAGCCTGATGCCGATGCCGTCGAATATGCCGCGCCGCGAATAATCCGCCAGCAGCAATTCGCCGATCGCCTTCTGCGTGCCATAGCTCGTCAGCGGCGTGGTGAAGAACTCGTCGCCGATCGCCTCAGGGAACGGCGCCCCGAAGACCGCGATCGACGAGGTGAAAACGATTTTGGGGCTATACGGTTCGGTCAGACCGCGTGCGCGAACGGCTTCGAACAGCAGCCGCGTGCCGTCGAGATTGACGCGGTAGCCCTTGTCGAAGTCGGCTTCCGCTTCGCCCGAAACGACCGCGGCGAGATGGAAGATCAGGTCCGGCCGCGCCTGGACCGCGCGGGCGGCCTCGCCCGGAGCCGAGAGATCCGCCGCCCACGCGGTAATGCGCCCGCTGAAGCCTGGCGGCGGCTCCGGCGCCACGACATCGACCAACGAGAGGGCATCGATCGCGCGCCCTGCCACGCCGCCATCCGCGACCAGCCGCGCCAACAGCTTGCGACCAATCATGCCAGCCGCGCCGGTAATCAGCACATGCACGGGAGTCCCTCCTGCCAAAGCGAATTCGGCCCGGAAGATACCAGGATGGCCGCGCGCCGCTACCCCCGGCGCACGGCGTCGGCGCCGACGCTACCGCACGCCGCCCGGCCAGAACACCACGCGGATCGTCTGCGCGATGATCAGAAGATCAAACAAGATACTGAAATTCTTGACGTAATAGAGGTCGTAGCTGAGCTTGGAGCGGGCATCGTCGATCGAGGCGCCATAGGGGTAGTTGATCTGTGCCCAGCCGGTCAGCCCGGCCTTGACCACGTGGCGCTCCTGATAGAGCGGAATCTGCCGCGCCAGCATGGCGACGAATCCGGGCCGCTCCGGGCGTGGGCCGACGAGCGACATGTCGCCACGCAGCACGTTGAACAGTTGCGGCATCTCGTCGATGCGCGTGCGCCGCAGCAGGGCGCCGACGCGGGTGATCCTGGTATCCTTGTCAGCCGCCCACACCGCACCGTCGCGCTCGGCGTCGACGCCCATGGTGCGCAGCTTGGTGATGCGGAACACCCGCCCGCCCCGCGTCACGCGTTCCTGGCGATAGAACACCGGCCCGCCGTCATCGACCTTGATCGCGACCGCGGCGGCCAACAGGAAGGGCATGAACAGCAGCAGGAGCACGAAGCTCACGGTGAGGTCCAGGCTGCGCTTCAGGATACGGTCGACCAGGCCGAAATAGAATCCATCCGAGAACAGCAGCCAGCCGAGTTCCATCCGCTTGAGATCGACGCGGTGGATTTCCTTCTCGACGAAGCCGAGATACTGCTTCACCGGAAAGCCGGCGATCTTGCATTGCAGCAGGGATTCCAGATCCATCCCGCGCCGCTCGTCCGGAGCGATCACGATCTGCTCAGCCCCGAAGCGCCGCGCGGTGGGAAGAACGGCGTGCTGATCCGCCGACACGATCGGCCCGGCCGAGCCGTTTGCGAGCCGCGGGTCGATCTCGCCGAGAGCGGGATCATGCATGAAGGCGATCTGATAATGAAGGTTGCGGCCCTCCTTGCCCAGCATCCACACCAGATCCCAGGC
Organism: Pseudomonadota bacterium; assembly: GCA_021815825.1. GTDB lineage: Bacteria > Pseudomonadota > Alphaproteobacteria > Acetobacterales > Acetobacteraceae > JAJZVV01. The sequence continues at coordinate 9,303 of JAKAZO010000086.1, read as the reverse complement.
GCGTTTGCCGGCGCCCACGATGAGGAGGCGGCGGCGGAACAGGCCGCGGCGGCGCAGCCCGTAGAAGGCCGCGCGAGACGCCGCGGCGCTGGCGGTGCAGCAGCCGAGCGTGGCGGCGAACAGCCAACCTTGGTCACGGATCGGCGCCCCGATGAAGGCCAGGCTCGCCACGGCTCCGGCGCCGCCGAAGCCGATGGCGAGCGGCAGGCGGCCGAGCGCCTTGCGCGTCTCCAGGATCATGTCGCGCCGATAGAGCCCGAGCACGTAAAGCCCCGCGAGGCCTGCCCCCGGATAGATCAGCCGTTCGAGCGCAGCGGTGAACGTGGACGCCGGCAGCACCCCGAGGATCGCGAGCAGAACCGGCCAGGTCAGCCCGATCGCGGCACAATCGAGCAGGAAGAGGGCAAGGCTCGGTGAGGGACCGGCAAAGCGCGCCGGGGCGCCAGGCGCGTCCCGGCCTGGGGCAGCCCCGCCGCGCAGGTTCGAAGCGCCATCCAATCGGGCGAAGTCCGCCGTGGTTCCGCCCATGTCGAGCCTGTCCTCACTCACTGGGTCAACATTTCACCGTGGCGTATCATGCCGCTTGAATCCTAACGAAATGGTCGCAGCAGCGACCCCCTTGCCCCCGCACGCTGCCCCCGCGTAGCCTCGGACTCGTTCTCGGGGCGACAAAGGCCGCGCCGGGAAAAGGGGCCGGCGCGGCTGCCAGGAAGGGCGCGACGACCCGGACTGCCGTGACCGCCAAGAAACCAAAATGGGAAACGTCATATGCGAGACATCGACAAACGCCTCAGCGTCGGACGCCGCGGCTTTCTGCGAGGCAGCGCCACGGCGCTTCCCGCCGCCGCCCTCGCTGCCACCGGCATGGGGATTTCAGCCACCGCCGCCTGGGCACAGAGCGCCCGCTCGCTCCAGCCACAGACGATGGCCACGCTCGTGCGCGTGGCGCGCGACATCTACCCGCACGACCGCGTGCCGGACGCGTTCTATATCAAGGCCGTGCTGCCCTTCGATGCGGCGGCGGAAAATGATGGCGTGCTGCGCGACATGATGGAATCCGGCGTGCGTCTGCTCGACCAGGCGGCTCGCGCCCAGTTCAACACCTCCTATCTCGGTGTCGGCCTGGAGGCCGATCGCGTGACTTTGCTCAGGGCGATCGACACCAGTCCCTTCTTCGCCAAGCTCCACGGCGACCTCATCGCCACCTTCTACAACCAGCACGAGCTCTGGCCGCTGTTCGGCTATGAGGGGTCGTCGGCCGAATATGGCGGCTACCTCCATCGCGGCTTCGACGATCTCGACTGGCTGCCGGCATAAGGGGGGAGGAACGCCATGACCAAATTCGATCAGAACGACGACAGCGTCGTCGTCATCGTCGGCTCGGGCGCCGGAGGCGGCACCCTGGGCAACGAACTGGCCCAGAAGGGCATCAACGTGGTGATCCTCGAGGCCGGCCCACGGCTCGGCATCGGCGACTTCATCAACGACGAATGGGCGAGCTTCACCCAGCTGGCCTGGACGGATATGCGCACGACCTCGGGCAGCTGGCGTGTGGCGCATGATTTCCCCAATCTCCCGGCCTGGATCGTCAAGGCGGTCGGCGGCACGACGATCCATTGGGCCGGCGCCTCTCTGCGCTTCCAGGCGCATGAATTCAAGGCCTTGACGACCTATGGGCGCCTCGCCGGCACCAACCTGCTGGACTGGCCGCTGACGCTGGAGGAAATGGAGCCGTACTACGCCAAGGCGGAGTACAAAATGGGCACCACGGGTACCAACGATATCCCCAGGCTACCAGGCAACAACAATTTCAAGGTCTTCGCCGCCGGCGCCCGCAAGCTTGGCTACAAGAGTGTCGACACCGGCAACATGTCCATCAACAGCCGCGAGCGCGACGATCGCAGTTCCTGCCAGCAGACCGGATTCTGCTTCCAGGGCTGCAAGTTCGGCGCCAAATGGTCCACCCTCTACACTGAGATCCCGAAGGGCGAGGCGACCGGCCATCTGGAGGTGCGGCCCGGCAGCATGGCGCTGCGGATCGAACATGACGCGTCCGGCAAGGTGACCGGCGTGGTCTATGCCGACGGCGCCGGCAACCAGCAGCGGCAGAAGGCGCGCCTCGTCGCGGTGGCGTGCAACTCGCTCGAAAGCCCGCGTCTGCTGCTCAATAGCGCGTCCTCGATGTTCCCGGACGGGCTGGCCAACAGTTCGGGCCAGGTCGGGCGCAACTACATGCGCCACACCACCGCCAGCGTCTATGCCGCCTTTCCGCGCCCGGTGCACATGTATCGCGGCACCACCATGGCCGGCATCATCCGCGACGAGGAGGGCAACGATCCAAGGCGCGGCTTCGTCGGCGGCTATCATCTGGAGACGCTCTCGCTCGGCCTGCCCTTCATGGCCGCCTTCCTCAATCCCGGCGACTGGGGCCGCGGCTTCACCAGCGGCATCGACGATTATTCGAACATGGCCGGGATGTGGATCATCGGCGAGGACATGCCGCAGGAGACCAATCGCGTCAGCCTCGATCCGGTGGCCAGGGACAAGTTCGGCCTACCGGTCGCGCGGGTGCATTTCGACGACCATGCGAACGACATCGCTATGCGCGAGCATGGCTTCCGCCAAGGCAGCCTGGTCTATGAGGCCGTCGGCGCGACGCGCGTGTTCCGCACGCCGGCCTATCCGTCGACGCATAATCTCGGCACCAACCGCATGAGCGAACGGGCACGCGACGGCGTGGTCAATCGCTATGGCCAGAGCCACGATATCAAGAACCTCTTCGTCTCCGACGGCAGCCAGTTCACCACTGGCGCCGGCTGCAACCCGACGCTGACGATCGTCACGCTCGCGATCCGCCAGGCCGACTATATCGCCGACCAGATGGGCAAGAATGTGATCTGAACGGCATCCGGGCGGCTGCCGGCTTACGCCGGCAGCCGCCCGGGCTCAGCTCAGCAGGGGGCTCAGCTCACCGCGGTGCTCGGCAGATGCGTGACGCCGGTGAGGAGGATGTGCGTCGCGTCGGGCAGGGTCAGCAGCATCGAGCCGCCGGTCGAGACCCCGTTGGCGACAACCTGTGCCGCCGTGCCCGGTGCATAGCCCTGCAGGTCGATCCGATCGACCCCCGGCACGAAGCCGTTGATCACCGCGCTGCCGCCCGCCTGGCCATTGACGAACTGGAACACATCGGCGCCGCTGCCCGCATCGATCAAGGCCGAGCCGGCGCCCGCCACATAGAACACGTTCGCCGCGCCGGCGCTGACCGTGTCGTTGCCACCACCGCCGAAGATGACATCGGAGGTTCCCGCCGCGCCCGCCGCAACCGTGTTGTTGCCGGCGCCCATGACGATGATGTCCTGTCCGGTGCCGCCATAGAAGACGTTGCCGCCGTGCGAGAGGCTGCCGACGAGGGTCTCGTTACCGCTGGCCGCGACCAGAACGTCGTGCCCGCCGGCTCCGGCATACAGCCGGTCCCCGTTTCCGCCGCCGACGAGCGTATCGCGTCCGGCCCCGCCGACCATCAGATTGTTCCCGGCGCTGCCGCCGAAATAGATGCCGCCGCCGCTGCCGCCGAACACGGTCAGGCTGCCGGCGCCGCCATAGGCGGTGATGAAGCCGCTGCCGCCGACGATCTCGCTGGCGCTGGCACCAGCCACCGGGTTGGCATCAATGAAGGTGAGCTGTCCGGAGCCACCGAAGACCAGCGCGCCCGACCCGCCGACGCTGATCGTGTCATCGCCGCCACCGGCGATGATGGTGTCGTGGCCGTAGGAGCTGACCAGGTTGTTGCCGCCCTGCAGCACGATCTCGTTGCTGCTGGCCGGGCCGGTGGAGATGACGTCGTCGCCCGATCCGGTGAAGACGGTGTTGTCGCCCCCGGCGAGATTGATCACCCAGTGGCGAACGCCGGCCTGGCCGAAAATCCACTCGTTCACCCCGCTATCGGCAACGACCTCGCCGCTGGCCGCCTGGTCGAACAGCGTCATCCCGGCGCCGCCGGCGACGATGTACTGGTAGAGCGCCCCATCATCATCGATGCTCATCGGCGCGGCCCCGATATCGACCACGCCCACCACGTCGCCTCCGTCAAGCAACAGCGGCGCCGAGCCGCTGCCGGCCGGCAGGTCGGCGAAGACGACCACCGGCGCAGTCAGCGTCGCGGCGACGAAGCCATCCTCGGTCTGCACCTCGAGCGGGGTCCAGGCCAGCCCGTCCGGCTGGTTATCGAACACGGTCTGGATGTCCGGCGGCAGATAGGCTGCGAGGTTGGCGGGAATGACGGGCGTGGTTGGCGGCGGCAGCACCGGGATAATTACTGGCGGAATCACACCTGGCCCGCCGTTGCCGTCCGAGTTGTCCTGGCCGTCATCGGCCGAGCGAACCTTCTTCGCGAGCCCAGGGGGAATTCCGTTATCCGGCATTGCCGCCTCCTCAATCGTTGCACGAAGCTCTACACATCATATCGGCGGCCGGCACACCATTAAAGCCTTGTTAACGCCCCGGTGAGGAACGCAGCGGCCAAGTCTCGACCGGGATGCGCGGCAGTTCGAACCGGTCCCGCGTGCGCGCATACCAGCCGCGCCCATGCATGCGGCCGATGAGGTCGAGCCTGGGCGTGTCGATGTAGCACTTCTGGGCATCCAGCACGGCGTCATCGCGCACGTGCATGAGCAGGATGCGCCCCAGCACCACCGCGCGCTCGTTGCCGAGATCGATGGTCATCAGCCGCTCGCACTCCATCGCGACCGGGCTCTCGGCGATGCGCGGCGGCTTCACCTTCACCGAGGGAACGGGCGTCAGCCCGGCCTCCGCCAACTCGTTCACCTCCGGGCCGAACTCGATGGCGGTCACATTCATCGCCTCGGCATTCGCGGCGGCGACGAGGTTGACGACGAACTCGCCGGTCTCGCGGATGTTGTTGCCGGTGTCCTTGATGTCCCCCGGCCGGCGGCCGCCGATGCCGATGGCGAGGACCGGCGGATCCTGGGAAACGGCGTTGAAGAACGAGAACGGCGCGGCGTTCGGCCGGCCTTGGCCATCCAGTGTCACCACCCACGCGATCGGCCGCGGCACCACGGTCGAAACCAGCAGCTTGTAGCGGTCGGTGGCGCTGAGCGCCGCGAAATCGAACTCCATGATGCCCTCTCAGTGGACGATATTGGCCGGCTCGCGCCCGGCGAGCACCGCGTCGATCGCGTCGAGCGCGAGAAAGCCCATGGCGTCGCGCGTCTCGGTTGTGGCGCTGCCCAGATGCGGTAACAGGAAGACGTTCTCCAGACTGCGATATTCCGGATCGAGCGCGGGCTCGCCGGCGAACACGTCGAGCCCGGCGGCGGCGATCTGCCCGCTCTTCAGCGCCGCGATCAGCGCCGCATCGTCGACCAGCACGCCGCGCGCCGCGTTCACCACCACCGCGCCGCGTGGCAGCATCGCGATGCGCGCCGCGTTCAGCCAGTTATGGGTTCCGGCGCCACCCGGCGCGTTCAGGGAAAGGACCTCGCTCGCCGCCAGGAAGCTCGCATCGTCGTCATGATAGTGTGCGCCCTGCTCCAACTCCGCCGGCAGGCGCACGATGTCGCGGTAATGCACCTCCATCGCGAACCCCCGCGCCATGCGCGCGAGCTCGCGCCCGATCCGTCCCATGCCGAAAATGCCCAGTTTTCGGCCAGAAACCTGCGTGCCGATCAGCTGCGTCGGTCCCCAGCCGGTCCAGCGCCCCGAGCGGACCAGCCGTTCGCCCTCCCCGGCGCGCCGGGCGGCTGCGAGGATCAGCAGCATGGCGCATTCCGCGGTGGCGACCGAGAGCACGTCCGGCGTGTTGCAGACCCGGATGGATCGCGCCCGGGCCGCGGCCACGTCGATATGGTCGAACCCGACGCTGAAGGTCGCGATCACCCTCACGCTCGCGGGCAGCCGGCCGATGGTCGCCGCATCCAGCCGTTCGCTCGGCGTGCAGAGCAGGGCAGCAGCGCCCGCGGCGAGGCTGAGCAGAGCCTCCGACCCACGCGGGACATCGTCGGGATTGAAACGGGCGTCGTAGTCGCGCGCGGCGCGCGCCTCCACCGCGGGTGGGAGGCGGCGGGTGATCAGCAGGATCGGCTTGGCCATGACATCCCTCTCTCGTGCGGCGCGCGTATCATGGCCGCCGCGCGGCGCCGGCGGAAGAGCCGCCGGCCGCGCGGCCGGGCGGGTTTGCAGCGCCGGGCGCATCGGCTATCTGTGTCGCCCCGAAACCGCGCCCGCGGAGCCCCCGCCTGCCATGTCGACCGCGCCCGCTTCCGTCATGCCCGGGTCCGAACCGGCGCCACGCGACACGCTGGCGAGCCTGCGCGCCGAACTCGATGATATCGATGCCGCCATGCACGACCTGCTGATGCGCCGCGCCGCGGTGGTGGAGCGGGTGGCGGCCCTGAAGGGCGGCGGCATCGCGCTGCGCCCGGGCCGCGAGGCGCAGATCATTCGCCGACTCCTCGCCCGCCACGCCGGACATCTGCCGGCGCACAGCCTGGTGCGCATCTGGCGCGAGCTGCTGGCGGGAACCTGCGCCATCCAGGGAAACTTCGCCATCGCAGCCTGCGACGCGGAGCAGGATGGCGGCCTGGTCCAGCTCGCGCGCGAGCAGTTCGGTGTGCTCACCCCCCTGCGGCACCATCGCAGCCCGGCCCAGGCGCTCGCCGAGGTCAGCGCGGGCAGCGCCGCGCTCGCTGTGCTGCCGATGCCGGCGGAAGAGGAACCAGTCTCCGCCGCCTGGTGGCGTGCCCTGCTGCACCGTGATGAACCGCGCATCCACGTCGTCGCCCGGCTGCCGTTCTGGACGAAGCGGCCGGAGGGCGCGCCGCGCGCGCAGGCCCTGGTCGCGGCCGCGGTGGCGCCGGACCCGTCCGGCGATGACCGCTCGCTGCTCGGCCTCGAATTGTCGCCCGACATGAGCCGGGCGCGGCTCGCTGCCGCCCTCACCACCGCAGGCTTCGGCGCCGCCCAGGTTCTGCTCCGCCGCGACGGCGGTACGGCGCTGGCCCTGGTGGATGTCCCAGGCTGGGTCGGCGACGATGATCCGCGCCTCGCCCTGATCACGCCGCTGCTGCGCCCGGTCGTGGTTCTCGGCGCTTACGCGGTTCCGCTCGGGGGAGACCCGTCATGAGCCCACGCCCGCGTCCGGAATTGCTCGAAATCGCCCCCTATGTCGGCGGTGAATCGACCCTGGCTGGCATCAACCGCGTGCACAAGCTCTCCTCCAACGAGGGTGCGTTCGGTCCGCCGCCAGGGGCGCAGGCGGCCTACGCCGCCCTGGCGCCGGAGCTGCACCGCTACCCCGATGGCGGCGCAGAGGCGCTGCGGCGGGCGATCGGCGCCCGCTTCGGCCTCGATCCCGCCCGCATCGTCTGCGGCGCGGGCTCCGACGAGCTGATCGGGCTCCTGTGCCAGGCCTATGGCGGCGCCGGCACGGAGCTGATCATGTCGGCGCACGGCTTCCTCATGTACCAGATCTACGGCCGTGCCGCCGGCTGCCGCATCGTCAAGACACCGGAGCGGGCGCTGACCGCCGACGTCGATGCCTTCCTCGCCGCCGTCTCGCCGGCGACGCGGCTGGTGTTTCTGGCCAATCCGAACAACCCGACCGGGACCATGCTGACGGCCTCGGAGGTGCGGCGGCTGCGTGCCGGCCTGCCCGCGGACGTGCTGCTGGTGATCGATTCCGCCTACGCCGAATATGTCGAGCGGACGGACTACGAGGCCGGGGCGGCTCTGGTCGACGCCGGTGACAACACGGTCATGACCCGTACGTTCAGCAAGGTCTTCGGCCTCGGCGGCCTGCGGCTGGGCTGGGCCTATGCGCCGGCTTCGGTGATCGACGTGCTCAATCGCATCCGCGCCCCCTTCAACGCCAATGCCGCCGTGCAGCAGGCGGGGATCGCCGCCCTGGCCGAGCCCGGCTGGGTAGAGCATGCGCGGGCGCACAACACGCGTTGGCGGGCCTGGCTCGCCGAGGCGCTGACGGCAGTGGGGCTCAAGGTCTGGCCGAGCGAGGGCAATTTCGTCCTGGCCGATTTCGCCGACGCCGAACGGGCCGTGGCGGCGGATGCGTTCCTCCGCACCCGGGGCCTGATCGTCCGCCGGGTCGCCGCCTATGGGCTGCCGCAGTGCCTGCGCATCACCGTTGGCACCGAAGAGGAATGTGGCCTGGTGGCCGAGGCGCTCGGCGCCTTCATGGCCGGATCCAATGGCTGACTCCAATGGCTGAACCCGTCTTCCGCCGTCTGGCGCTGATCGGCCTGGGACTGATCGGCAGCTCCATCGCACGGATCAATCTCGACGGCCGCACCCTCGCCGGCGAACTGGTCGCCTGCGCCCGTACGCCGAAGACGCTCGCCCGCGTCGCCGAACTCGGCATCGCCGATCGTGTCGAGGCCGACCCGGCGCGCGCCGTCGCCGGCTGCGACGGGGTGATCCTGTGCGCCCCCGTCGGCAGCTTCGCCGATCTCGCCGCGGCGATCGGCCCGCATCTGCAACCCGGCGCGATCCTCAGCGATGTCGGCTCGACCAAGCAGTCGGTGATCCGCGATGTCGGCCCGCACGTACCGGATGGCGTGCATTTCATTCCCGGCCATCCGCTCGCCGGCACCGAGTATTCCGGCCCGGATGCCGGGTTCGCCGCGCTGTTCCAGGGGCGCTGGACATTGCTCACGCCGCCCGACGGAGCCGACGCGGCGGCGATCGAACGCATGGCGGAGTTCTGGCGCCGCTGCGGGGCGATGGTCGAGACCATGGAACCCGGCCATCACGATCGCGTTCTGGCCATCGTCAGCCATCTGCCGCACCTCATCGCCTTCACCATTTGCGGCACGGCCGACGACCTCGCCGACGAGAGCCGCTCACAGGTGCTGAAATTCGCCGCCTCGGGCTTCCGCGACTTCACCCGTATCGCCGCCTCGGACCCGGTGATGTGGCGCGACGTGTTCCTCAACAACCGCGAGGCGCTGCTGGAAATGCTGGCGCGCTTCATGGAGGACGCGCAGGCGATGGCCCGCGCGGTACGCTGGGCCGATGCCGCCTACATCGAGGACAAGGTGGAGCGCGGCCGCAAGATCCGCCGCAGTCTGATCGAACTGAAGCAGGCCTGAAGGCGCCGGCGTCGCATCACGGACGGCGTCCGTCAGGTCAATATTGCAGCTGGTAGCCGAGCCCCACCGCGTTGGTGCCGAACCCGCTGCCGGCGTCGGCCTTGAGCTTGAGCCGTTTGGTCAGATCCACCTGGACCTCGGCGGCGGTGTCGTTGCTGCCGGAGACGCCGACGCCCTGCTT